>DATNGC010000049.1:0-29199 GCA_035606075.1 Elusimicrobiota bacterium | reverse complement strand
TCGACTACGCCGAGGACGAGACCAGTTCCGGCTTCCGCATCAAGAACCTCATCGAGAAGGGCTCCTGCGGCTGCGGAATGTCCAAGCAGTTCTAAGGTCATTTCATGATCACGATCACGGAGCGCGCCGCCAAGAAGGTCTTGGCCCTCGCCGAGAAGAAAGGCTCGGCGCCGGTGCTGCGCGTGAAGGTCGGCGCGGGCGGCTGCTCCGGCATGAGCTACGAGTTCGTCGTGGCCGACAAGAACGAGGCGATCGCGGCCGGAGACTCGGTCTTCGAGGGCTTCGGAGCCAAGGCCGTCGTGGACGGCAAGGCGGACTTCTTCATCGGCGGCTCCATCGTCGACTACGAGGAGTCGCTGATGCAGTCCGGGTTCGTCGTGAAGAACCCGCAGGCCGTCTCCACCTGCTCCTGCGGCAAGTCGTTCACCACCTGAGCCCCGCCGCTCTCCTCGTCTTCGCCTGCCTCCTCGCCGCCGCTCCGGCCGGCGCCCAGACGGAGGACTCGTGGGCCGTCAACGAGACCGCGCACTTCGCGATCCATCACGAGAACCCCGCGGCCGTCCTGGGCGACTACAGCCGCATCGAGCAGGTCTATGAGACGCTCCATCGCGAGCTGTGGAGCCTGGCGCCTTGGATGGCGACCGAGAAGACTCACGTCTACATCTATCAGAGCATCGACGCCTATCGCCGGGGACGCTTCCATCCGCCGCCGTGGTCCGGCGGCCTCCTGCAGACGGCCGGCGGGACGAAGACGGTCGTCGTCTTCGAGCCGGTGGACACCGGCGTCGTCGCCCACGAATTGACGCATTTGTACTTCCACTCCTACTTCGACGAGAAGAGCGCCTCGCCGCCGCCGTGGCTCGACGAAGGCTTGGCCGTCATGATGCAGGAGCAGGCGCTCTCGCTCCTCGACCCGCGCTTGAAGGGGCCCGTCCTGGGCTCGACGGCGCCGCTCGCGGCGTTCCTGAAGTCCCGCCCGGGCCAGGACGCGCCCGCCGCCTGGGTGAACGGCTGGTACCGCCAAGCGGAGAGCCTCGCCTGGTTCCTCAAGCGCGGCCGCATCGAAGCGTCTTTCCCCGAGTTCTGCGGCAGGCTCCGCGACGGCGAAGACGTCGAGACGAGCTTGCGCGACGTCTACGGCGACCAAGACCTCGCGGCCTTCGAAGCCGGCTGGCAGCGGTGGCGCCCGACCAAGGCCCCGGGCATGCTCAAGGGATTCGGCGACCGCTGAGACGCCGAGGCGGGAGGCCCACCCCGCTGCGGGCCCGAAGACCCCTGCGGAACGGACGCCGCTCCGCTAACCTGTGAGCATGAAACACCCATTCTTTCTCGCCTCCTGCGCCGTCATCTTCGCCGCGACTCTTCGCGCGCAGACGCTCGATCCCGACGGCGCCGTCGAGAGCTTCAAGTCCCGCTTCGAGGCCGCCAAGTCCATTCCTCAGGACGCCCCGGCCGCCGAGGCTCCGGCGGCCGCGGCGCAGCCGGCGCCGTCCAAGCTCGCGCTGCATTGCGACTACAGCAAGAAGGACGACTTTTACTCCGCCGAATACGGCGGCTTCGCGAACGACGACAAGAAGGGTTACGAGGCGACGTTCCAACCGACCGCGGACGGAACCGGCTGGACCGTGAGCTCCTCGGAGACCGTCGACGGCAAACCCATGAGGATCTCGGTCACGACCGCCGACGCGTTCGCGCACGTGAAGGCCTTGGGCTGGTGGGGCACGGCCGGGAAGTCGCGCGTCTTCACGCCGAGGGACGGAAAGATCGAGGGCTACCGCTTCGTCGTCTCGTTCAAAGCGCCGAACGCGCCGCGGTCCCCGAGCTGCGTGATCATCGCCTGCGGCGTCGACGTCGAGCCCGCTTCAACGACGGGCAAGACCTGCGACTAAAGGCGGTAGAGCATCCAGTAGACCACGACGCCGGTCGTGGAGACGTACAGCCAGACCGGAAAAGCCCATTTCGCCGCGAGCCGGTGCTCCTCGAAGCGGTCCTTCGCGGCCAGATACAGCGCGCGAAGGATGAGCGGCAGGACGAGCGCGGCCAGGACGGTGTGGGTGCCCAGGATGGCGAAGTACACCGGCCGCAGGAAGCCCGTCCCCCCGTAATGAGTGACGCCGTGGTGGGCGTGATACCACAGGTAGCAGGCGAGGAAGACGGAGGAGACGCCGAACGCCGCGACCATCGTCCAGCGATGGGCCTCGCGCTTGCCGGCGCGGATCAAGAACCAGCCGAGGACCAGCAGGACCGCCGTCGTGCCGTTCAGGGACGCGTTGAGCGCCGGGAACGACTCGAGCGGGATCAACCGACCTCTTCGACCTCGACGGCGTCGTGCTTGCCGGACTTGGGCGCGGGGCCGGAGTTGAAGCGCGGCTTGTGCTTGGCGATGAACACGCCCGCGATGTCCTTGAGCTCCTCGATGTCGGCGATGTCGGCCGAGGCCACGTAGTCGAAGTAGATGTCCGGCGAGACGCCGAACAGCTCCTTGCGCCCGGGCTGGAGCTTGTCGTTCCAGTGGTCGTCGAGCGCCTGATAGATCGGCTTGTCCATCGCCAGGCCGACGTAGAGGACCTGCGGCTGCTTGTTCGCGTCGAACGTCACGAACTCGTAGACGCCGGGCTTGTGCGGGGCGTGCGAGGGGAGGGCGTCGGGCTTGAAGCGGAAGCAGCGCTCGGACATCGCGACGCGGATCTTTTTCATTTCACGGCCTCTTTGGAGGAGGAATGCCAGATCGCGCGGCCGACGAAGAACGGCCCCATGTTCTGGATGTACTGCGAGGTCTGCACGGTCGGGCGCATGGTCTCGACGAGCGCCGAGAGAGGATGCAGCTCCTTGCCGATCAGGCCGATCACGAAGTCGTTGTCGTGCTTGTCGAGGCCCTGGCAGGCCAGACGCACGTCCTGCGCGACGCCCGCGTCGCCGAACTGGCGGCCGATGACGCCGTGCTCCTTGAGGATCTGCATCTGCTCGGGCCGCGGCAGGCGGGCGAACGCGCCGGTGCGGCGCAGCGGGTACCAGACCGCCCACGGCTGGGCGGGATCGGAGACCACGCGCTTGGGCCGGTGCAGGAGCCAGTCCTCGAGCTGGGGCTCGTAGCCCAGCGCGTACGTGCGGCCGAGCATCGAGAACTCGGGCTTGACGGTCAGGCCCGCGAAGGCGCCCGCGTTGAGCTCGCGGCGCAGCTTGCCCAGCAGCAGGGCCGGGTCGTCGGACATCGCGAGCACGGCGACGCCCGTCGGGTCGTTGAGCTCCTCGTAGAGGACGCAGTCGACGCCGGCGCCGCCCAGCGCGCCGAGCAGCTTGTGCGAGTCGCGGCAGCCGCCGAAGGCGGTCAGCTGCATGAACAGGCGGCGGTCGGAGGTCTGCTGGACGCCGTCCTTCGTCCCGCCCTTCTCGCGAAGGTCGAGGGGAGGCGTCTGGGCCGGAGCATGAGAGTGGAAAGCGGCGGAGGGGTGGGTGGGTTGGCTCACGCCCACATTCTACTTTTTACGGAGCGGGAGTCACGCCGTAGAGCTTGTCGAGCCGCTCCAGACCCGCGCGGCAGTCCGAGGCGGCCTCGCCGCCCGGCGCCAGGACCGTGCATCTCTCCCAAGACGCGGCCGCGGTGGCGAAGTCCCCCTTCTGGAAGTAAACCACCCCTTCGAGGTACGCCTGCTCGGCGCGGCGCTCGGCGGCGGGAGAGCGCGCGGGCGGCGACGGCGGGTCCTCTCCGAGCTTGACGAGGCCGGCCCGGCAGTCGTCCCACGCCTCGGAGTCGCGCGGCGCGCTCCGGTAGCACGTCCCCCAGGACGCCAGCGCCTTGTCCCAATCGCCGTTCTCGTAGTAGACCACGCCGTCCAGGTACCATTGCTCCGCGCGATGCAGCGCGCCGGAGGCGGGGCGCGGCTTGGCCGAGGCGGCGCCGCAGGCGAGCAGGAGGGCGAGGAGCGCGAGCGGGCGGCCGGTCATTGCTCGATGGGCCCGGGCGCGGACATCTTCTCGAGCGCCACCATGCAGTCGACCCGCGACGACGAGTCGGGGGACGACATCGCGACGCAGCGGTCCCACTCGCGGCGCGCGGCGTCGTAGTCGCCGCGCTCCAGGAAGATCACGCCCGCGTCATAGGCCTGCTCGGGCGTCGTCTTGGGGACCTCGACGGTCGCCTCGGACGGAGCGTCCGTCAGCGCGTTCTTCAGCGACGCGCAGCCGGAGGCCGCGAGGATCGAGAGCGAAGAGATCGCGGCGAGGGAAAGGGAAGCGGCTCGGCGGAACATGACGGCAGGATAGCTCCCGCCTGTTACGGATTCAAGAACGGGACGCCTTTAGGACAGCAGGCGCTCGACCGTCTCGAGCAGCTCGTTCATCTCGAACGGCTTCTGCAGGAACTGGTCCACGTTCTTGGCGAGGAACTCCTGCTGGGGAGCCGTGAGCTTGCGGCCGGAGATCGCGACGATCTTCATGTCCTTCGTCGCCGGGCTCGACTTCAGGACCTGGCAGACCTGGAAGCCGTCCATCACGGGCATCATGAGGTCCATGACGAGCAGGTCCGGCAGGCGCTTGCCGACCTGGACCAGCGCGTCGACGGGGTTGTTGGAGATCTGCAGGACGTAGCGGTCCTTGTGCTTGGCGAAGCCCTTCTCGATGAGCCGCGTCATCATGGGCTCGTCGTCCAGGATCAGCACGCGGCTGTGCGGGTCCTCGATGTCGGTCGGGACCGGCATGTCGTACTTCTTCATGAACGGGACCAGCTCGGAGAGCGGGATGCGCCGGTGGCCGCCGGGGGTGACGCGGGCCTTCAGCTTGCCCTTGTTGACCCAGTTGATCACCGTCGTATGGAACACGCCGCACAGGCGCGCGACCTCGAAGGTGGTGAAAGTCCGCTCGCCGTACTGTTCGTTCATGCCCCCAAGATAATAATTATCCAGCACCGGCGCAAGCCGCTTCGGATGCCCAAAAAAGCGGCGGATTATCAAACTTTCCGGGCTTATAAAATCGCAAAACCCGGCCGCGCTCGGGGCCCCTCGCCGCTGACCTCGCTGACAAGCTCTCCATTGCCCCGGACGTGCCCGGGAGGGCACACTGAGGCGAGCCGTGCGGAGGCCGAATGGAGTCCCTGAACGCGCGAGAACGGGTCCAGAGCCGCGTCGTCGAGAGCCTCCCGTTCGGCCTCGCCGTGCTGCGCCTCGAGGACCCCGGGAACGGCGAGAGCTGGATCGTCGAGGAGCTCAACCGGGCCGGTCTCCGGCTGATGGCCGCCGGAAGCGGTCCCGCGGGCCGGCGCCTGCTCGAGCTCGCGCCCGGTCTCCGCGGGGGCGCGGTGCCGGGGGCCTGCGCCGAGGCCTTGGGCCGGGATCGCGTCGTCGAGCTTCCAGACGTGTCCGGCTTTCCCGGAACGCCCGGCCGCCGCTTCTCGATCCGGATATTCCCGCTCGGCGCGCCCTTGGTCGGCCTCGCTTTCGAGGACGTTACGGCGCGGCGGGCCGCCGACGAGGCGCTCCAGCGCTCCAACGCCGAGCTCGCGCAGTTCGCCTTCGTCGCGGCGCACGACCTCCAGTCCCCGCTGCGCAAGACCAAGGCGTTCGTCGAGCAGCTCAAGCTGCGCCTCGGCGACGGGCTCGACGAGACGAGCCGGGACTTCATGGAGCGGATCGCGCGCTCGATGGAGGCGATGCAGTCGCTCGTGAACGCCGTGCTCGCGCTCGCCCAAGCCGGCTCGCGCCCCCTCGCCCCGGCCGACGCGGACCTCGCGGCGCTGGCGGCCGAGACTCTCGGCGACCTGCGCGGCGAGATCGACCGGGCCGGCGCGCGCGTGGAGGTCGCCGCCCTGCCCGTCGTGCGCGCCGACCCGCGGGAGATCCGCCAGCTCCTGCGGAATCTGATCGGCAACGCCTTGAAGTTCGCCGCGCCCGGCCGCGCGCCCCGCGTCCGCCTGCGGGGCCGCGCCCGCGACGACGGCCGCGTCGAGCTCGTCGTCGAGGACGACGGCGTCGGCTTCGACATGGCGTTCGCCGAGCGCGCCTTCCAGCCGTTCCAGCGCCTCCACAGCCGCAAGGACTATCCGGGCAGCGGCATGGGCCTGGCGATCTGCCGCCGCATCGTCGAGCGCTTCGGCGGGACGATCTCCGTCGAGACGGCCGTCGGGCGCGGGGCGCGCTTCACCGTCGTCTTCCCGGCCCGGGAGGCCCCGTGAGCCAGCGCGCGAGAGTCCTGCTGATCGAGGACGACCCCGACTGCGCGCTGCTGATGAGCACGTTCATCAACGAGGCCTGCGGCGGCGCGCTGACGTACGTGCTCGAGATCGCGGAGAGCCTCTCGGCGGGCCTTGCCCTGCTGGCCCGCCAAGAGTACGACGTCGTGCTGCTCGACTTGATGCTCCCGGACAGCCAGGGCCTGGACACTTTGGTCCAGGTCCGCGCGCGGGCGCCGAGCCTGCCCGTCGTCGTGCTCACCAACCTGGCGCAGGACGACGCGGGTCTCCAGGCGATCGCGCAAGGCGCCCAGGATTTCCTGACCAAGGACAAGCTCGACGCCGGGCGCCTGCGGCACGCGATCGCTTTCGCGCTCGCGCGCGACCGCATGTTCCATCAGATGGAGAAGCTCGTCGACGGCTCGCCCGACGGCATGGTCATCGTCGACCGAGGGCGGACGGTGCGCTACGCGAACGCGGCGGCCTTGTCGCTGTTCGGACGCGCGCGAGAGGAGTTCGTGGGCCGGCCCTTCGAGTTCCCGCTGACGCCGGACCAAGCGGTGGAGCTCAAGCTGCCCGGGAGCTCGGGAGAGGAGCGGGCCGCGGAGATGCGCGTCGCGGACATCGAGTGGAAAGGCTATCCGGCCTGCGTCGCCACGATCCGCGACGTCTCCGAGCTCAAGAAGCTGGAGAAGGCGCGCGCCGAGGTGGCCGAGCGGCGCCACACCGACCAGCTCAAGGATCAGCTCTTGAGCACCGTCGCCCACGAGCTGCGCACCCCGCTGAGCGTGGTCAAGGCCGTCGTCGGCACCTTGCGCGACCGGCTGGCCGGCCCGCTGACGGGCGAGCAGGACGAGATGATCGGCATCGCCGACCGGCACATCAGCCGGCTGACGCGGCTGCTCACCAACTTCCTCGACCTGACGCGCCTGGAGTCCCGGCGCTCGCGCGTCAGCCCGCAGGACCTCGACCCGCTGGCGCTCGTCCAGGAGGTGTGCGAGGGCGTGCGCATGGCCAACCGGGGACGCCCGATCGCGCTCCATTTCGAGTTCCCGGACGCGCTCCCGAGCGTGCGCGTTGACGCGGACATGATCGCCCAAGTCCTCGGCAACCTGCTGGACAACGCGCTGCGCTTCGCGCGGACGCGCGTGTCGGTGCGCGCCGCCGCGTCCGAGAAGACGGTGGAGATCAGCGTCGCCGACGACGGCCCCGGGATCCCGGCGGACAAGCTCGCCGACCTGTTCGACAAGTTCGTCCAGCTCGACCGCCCCAAGGGCGGAGAGGGCTACAAGGGGACCGGGCTCGGCCTGGCCATCTCCCGCGAGATCATGACGCTTAACGGCGGGCGCGTCTGGGCCGAGAACGCGCCCGTGCGCGGCGCCTGCTTCCGCTTCACGCTGCCGCTGACGCCGGCGTCCGGGGCCGCGCCGCCCGAGGAGGAGCCCAGTGCCCGCGCCCTCGATTAAGAAGGTCCTGATCGTCGACGACGAGCGCGACCTCGTCGGCCCGCTGGCCCTCCGCCTGAAGGCCTCGGGACTCTACGAGGTCGCCGTCGCCTACGACGGGATGGACGGATTGGCGCGGGCGGAGCAGTTCCGGCCCGACGCGGCGCTGATCGACCTGGCCATGCCCGGCCTCGACGGCTGGCACCTATGCCGCCGCCTCCGCGAGGACCCGCGGACCCGCCGCACGAAAGTCATCGTCATGACGGCCTGGCTTTCCCCGGACCTCGGGCGGCGGGCGCTGGCCGAAGGCGTGAGCCAGCTCCTGCTCAAGCCGTTCGAGGAGGCCGACCTGCTCAAGGCGCTCGAGGACGAATCGGCCGCCGTCAAGGCCTGCGGCGGAGGGCGCGCGCCTTGAAGGAAATGCTAGCCTGACGGCGCTACGATGGCGCGTATCCTCAGCGTCGAAGACGATCCGGATTTCCAGCATCTGATCTCCTCCGCCCTGCGCAATCAGGGCTACGAGGTGCATTACGCGTTCACCGGCCCCGAGGGGCGCGAGAAGGCGCTGTCGCTGAACCCGGACCTGATCCTGCTCGACATGATGCTCCCGGGCATGAACGGGGCCGAGCTCGCCAAGATCCTGAAGAAGAACAAGGCCACGCGCGACATCCCGATCGTCGTGCTGACCGCCTACCCCGCCGACGCCAACTTCTTCGAGAGCGAGATCAAGGCCCTGGGCGTCGTGGAGTATCTGCGCAAGCCGGTCCAGATCGAGGAGCTCGTCAAGACGATCCGGCGGCTGCTCTCCGCGCGCGCGCCGAAGCCGCCGTCCTCGGTGTGGAAGCGCGGCGCGTTCCAGCTCCTCTCCGAGAGCAAGTCCGTCTGGATCGAAGGGAAGCTCGTCGCCACGCTCGCCCCGAAGCGCTTCGAGGTCCTCTACCACCTGCTCCAGAGCGACGGCGAGGTCTCCAGCGCGGAGCTCGTCCGGAAGATCTGGGGGCGGGAAGGCACGAAGAACGACCTCGAGAAGACGGTCTCGCGCCTGCGCGAGGACCTCGGCCCCGAGGGCTACCGGCTGTCCACCACCCGCGCCGGCTACCAGCTCGCCGTATGACCGCTGACCTCCCTGACAAGCGTCCCGTTGCCCTCGGCGCGTCCGGGACGTATCGTTAGTCCATGCCCCACCCGGTATTGCTCGTCGACGACGACGTCGACGATCGGATGGCCCTGGCGGCGGCGCTGGCTCCGCTCGGGCTGGAGATCATGGAGGCGGAGAACGGCCGCGAGGCTCTGCGGCTTCTCCTGCAGCGGGACTTCGCGCTCGTCATCATGGACCTGATGATGCCCGGCCTCGACGGCCTGGAGGTCTGCGCGCTGATCCGGCAGCGCGACCGTTGCCGCGACATGGCCGTCGTCATCCTGACCGGCTTCGATGAGGACGGCGCGAAGCGCCTGCCCGGGTACCGGCCCGGAACCTGCGAGTTCATGGGCAAGCCCGTGCTCCCGGAGGCCTTGCGCGCCAAGGTCGCCGGCTGCGTCGCGCGCTTCCAGGAGCGCGCGGCTCACTGACCGCGGGTCTTTTTCAGTATAATCCCCTTCGTCGGTGCGATACCCAAGTGGTCCAAGGGGATGGTCTGCAAAACCATTATTCGCGGGTTCGAATCCCGCTCGCACCTCCACTTTAAGCCTTCTTCCCTCCCTGGCTGAGCGCGCCGAGAAGCTCCAGCAGCGCCGACTGGTCGTAGGGCTTCGGCACGTAGCCGTCGGCGCCGGCGGCGGACGAGAGCGCCGAACAGCGGACGGGCTCGCTCGCGGACAAGATCACGATGGGCAGGGACTTGGTGTCTTCCTGCTTGCGCAGGCGCCGGCACAGCTCGAAGCCATCGACGTCCGGCATCAAGGCGTCGATCACCGCGATGTCCGGACGGAAGCTGAGCGCCTTGGCCAAGCCCTCCTCGGCGTCCCGCGCCGTCTCCACGACGAACCGCCCTTCGCGCCGCGCGGCCAGGCTCAGCATGAAGAGGAGGTCCTCCTCGTCGTCGACGATCAGCAGCCTCTTGGGCGAGGAGGCCATCGTCACCTCCACTCGGGAAGGAAGAAGCGGAACCGCGCGCCCTTGCCGAGCTCGCTGTCGACGCCGATCTCGACGCCGTGCATGCGCAGGATCTCCCGGCAGATGGCCAGGCCCAGCCCCGTCCCCTTGTAGCCGCCGCCCTCCGTCCGCCCGACCTGCGTGAACTTGTTGAACAGCAGGCACAGCTTCTCGCGCGGGATGCCGGGGCCGTCGTCCTCGATGTCGACCGTCACTCCGTCGACCTCTTTCCCGGCCGCCATCCCTCGCGTCCGCCGCAAACGCACGCTGACCTCGCTCTCCGCGTAGCGCGCCGCGTTGTCGAGCAGATTGTAGAAGACCTCGCTGATCAGATCCGGGTCGGCCCGGACCTCGGGCAGCCCCGCGGGCGCCTCGACTTGGAACGAGATCTCCTTTCCCCTGGGAAGCAGGCGGAAGCTCGACTCCATGTCGCGGATCAAGGGGCGGAGGTCGAACCTCTCCAGGCGCACTTTCGCCTTGCCGGACTCCAAGCGCGAGATGTCGAGGAGGTTGTTGATCATCTTCGTCAACCGCAGCGCGTTGCGCTGGCACACGTCGACGAGCTCCTGCTGCTGCTCGCTCAGCGGGCCGGCCAAGCCCGTGCGGAGGGAGTCGACGGCCGTGCGCACGATCGTCAGGGGCGTGCGCAGCTCGTGCGAGACCGTGCCGATGAACGCATCCTTGAGCGAGTCGAGCTCGCGGCGGTGCTGGATCTCGGCCGTGAGCGCCGCGCACGTGCGGATCTCGGTGATGTCGCGGAACTGCCAGACGCGGCCGTAGTAGACGCCGTCCTTGCCGATCACCGGCGAGGAGTAGCGGTCGAACGTCCGCCCGTCCTTCAGCTCGATGTGGTCGCGCCCCTCTTCCAGGGGATGGCGATAGAGCTCGTCCACCCGCCGCTCGAATCCCTCGGGATCGGCGAGCCGGCTCAAGACCGAGCGCCGGACGGTTTCGTCCAGCCCCGTGGCGAGAATATGGTCGGAGATGCCCCACATCTCGCGGAACTGACGGTTGGCGGTGAGGATCCTTCCCCGATCGTCGACCACCAGGATCCCCGCGATCGTGGCCTCGTTCTGCGCCTCCAGAAGGCTCGCCATGAAGCGGTACTCGTCGAGGACCTCCCGGTGTCCCGTGACGTCCGTCATGCCGCCGATCAGCCACAGCCGTCCCGCGCGGTCCTTGAACGGCGTCTTCGTGACCGTGTAGATCCGCCTCACCCCGCGTTGATTCGTCATCGGCATCTCCTCGCGCCGCTCCACGCCGCCCAGGAAGACGCCCTCGTCGTAGTCCCAGATCCTCTGGGCCTGCTCCTTGGGCAGATAATCGAACGCCGTCTTGCCGAGGATGGCCTCGCGGGAGCATTCCCAGACCTGGCAGCACTCGTCGTTGAGCATCACGCAGCGGTGCCGCCGGTCCAGGACGAAGACCGCGGTGGAGAACGCGTTGATGAGGTCGGAGAGACCGATCTCCAATTCATTCTCGTGCTCGATCATGGAAGGCCCCCTCCGGCGGGTCTATCCAGAGGGTAAGCCGCCGGGCTGGGAGGATTCCATGGCGACCATGTAACGCTCGTGGGACCGCTCCTAGGACCAATGCCTGAGCCCGGCTGGGACTTCCGTCTCTCGGATCGAGGCCGGCGCCCCGCTAAACTCTCCTCTATATGAAGAGAGCCAGCGCCGCCCTCGTGTGCCTGTCCGTCGCCTCCCAATCCTTCGCCCAGGTCGCCGGCGTGCGCGCCCCGGCTCCCGCTGCGATCGTCCCCGGCCTGGCCGCCGCGCCGTCCGTGACGATGCCCGCCGCGCTCCCGGTCTTCGCGCCTTCGGCGCTCGTCGCCGCGCCGCTCGCCGCTTCCGCGCCCGCTCTCTCGGCTTTCGCCCTCGCGGCCTCGCCGCTCGCCGCGCCCTCACTCTCCGCAGCCGCCGCTCCCCTCGCGGCCGCCGCCGCGGTCCCCTCCGCCGCTGTCGCCGCCGCGCCGGCGGCCGCCTTGCCCGCCGTGAAGGCCGCCGCGTCGACTCCGGAGAATCCCGCGGACCCGTCCGCCGGCGGCTCCGAGTCCGCGAGCGCCGGCGCGTCGCGCGCCTTCGACGGCGGCGCCGCGCGCCCGGCCGCGTCCGACGACGCCGTTCCCGCCGCCCCCTCCGAGGAGACCCCCCGCTTGAACCTGCCCGCGAAGACCTTCGTCCTGCCCAACGGCCTGACCGTCGTCGTCAACACCGACAAGACGAGCCCGATGGTCGCCGTCTCGATCACCTACAAGGTCGGCTCGCAGCACGAGAGCAAGGGGCTTTCCGGCTTCGCCCATCTCTTCGAGCACCTGATGGCGCAGGGCACCAAGAGCATGAAGCCGCGCGAGATCTCGCGCATCATCGAGTCCAACGGCGGCGTGCGCAACGCCTACACGATGCGCTCCAACACCACCTACCATTCCGTCGTCCCGAAGAGCGCCCTCAAGACCGTGCTCTGGGCCGAGGCCGAGCGCATGAGCACGCTGAACGTCGACGAGCGCGCGCTGGCCCTCGAGCAGCAGGTCGTGCTCGAGGAGATGCGCCTGCGCTACACCAACGCCGCCTACGCCAAGGCCCGCGACGCCGGCATGGCCGAGACCGCGTTCTCGCGCTGGGAGAACCAGCACACGACCATCGGCGAGGACAAAGACGTCCGCAACGCCCGCCTCGAGGACGTCCGCGCGTTCTATCAGGCCCACTACGCCCCGAACAACGCCGTGCTCGCCTTGTCCGGCGACGTGACCGAGGCCGAGGCCCGCGCGCTCGCCGAGCGCTTCTTCGGCCCGCTCGAGCCGCGCGTCATCGCTCCCAAGCCCGCGCTCGACGAGGCTCCGCTGAACGGCGAGACCCGCCGCGTCGTCGAGGACAAGTTCGCGAAGGTCCCCCTGCTCATGGCGGGCTGGCACGCGCCCGAGCGCGGCACGAAGGACTACTGGGCGCTGACCGTGCTCGCCGAGGTCCTCGGCTCCGGCGAGGAGAGTCCCCTGCATCAGGCCCTCGTCAAGCAGTCCAAGCTCGCTCTCTCCGTCTCGCCCAACTATCCGTGGTGGACCGGCCAGACGAACCCCGGCGGCCCCGACCTGTTCGGCCTCATGCTGCCGCTCAAGCCCGGCGCCTCGGTCGACGCGGCATTGGCGATCGTCGACGGCGTGCTCTCCCGCCTGGCCCGCGTGGGCCCCGACGAGGACCAGCTCGCCGCCGTGAAGACCGGCCTCGAGCTGTCGTGGACCAAGGACCTGGAGCAGCTCATCGAGCGCGCCAAGACGTTGAGCTCCTATTCCGCCCTCGTCGGCGATCCCGCGAACCTCTCCAAGGACCTCGCGAACCTGCTCTCGATCACCGCGCAGGACGTGAAGGACGCCCTGAACCGCTGGGTCGTCGGCCGCGGCCGCGCCGTCGTCGTGGCCCAGCCCGCGCCGTCCTTGCCCTTGCCCTCCGACGTCCCCACCGCGCCGATCCCCGCCGAGCGCCCGCGCGCCCCCGGCGACCCGCGTCCCGAGATCGATCCCCAGCCCGCGGCTGCGGTCCCGGCGATCGAGCGCTTCACCCTCTCCAACGGCCTCAAGGTCGTCGTGGTGAAGGACTCGCGCCTGCCCCTCATCGAGGCCCGCCTCGACATCGCGGGCGGACGCATCGCCGAGCGCGCCGGCGAGGAGGGCCTGTCGGCGGCCGTCTCCGAGCTGATGACGTCCGGCGCGAACGGCCTCGACGCGAAGGACATCGCGGCGAGCTTCTCCAAGCTCGGCTACAGGCTCGAGGTCACGCGCGAGCTCGAGGGCTTCTCGCTCGACGCCGCCGGCCTCTCGCGCAACTCCGCCGGCTTCTTCCGCGCCGTCGCCGGCCTGCTGACCGGCGCGTCCTATCCCGAGGACGAGGTCGCCCTCTGGAAGGAGAACAAGGCCGAGGAGCTCAAGATCTCGCGCTCCAAGCCCGACTTCCTGTCCGGCGAGCGCGTGAAGGGCGAGCTGTTCGGCGCGCACCCCTACGGCAAGCCCGCGCTCAGCGACGCCCAGCTCGCGGCCGTCGACCGCGACAAGATCCTGGCCTTCCACCGCCGCGCTCTGTCCCCCGAAGGCGCGACGCTCGTCGTCACCGGCGACGCCGATCCCGCGGCTCTGCGCGCCCAGCTCGAGGCCGCGTTCGCCGGTTGGACCGCCCCGCGGGCGGCCGAGGACGTGCCCGCGCTGCCCGCCGCTCGGCCCGCGAGCGTCTCCCTCGTCGACCGCGAAGGCTCCAAGCAGGCCAATCTCACGATCGCCCAGGCGATCGACCTCAAGCCGTCCGACCCCGACTGGCTCGCCTTCTCGGTGATGAATCACATCCTCGGCGGAAGCGCGACCTCGCGCCTCTTCTTGAACCTGCGCGTCGACAAGGGCTTCACCTACGGCTCCTACGCGAGCGCGCAGCCCCTCGACCGCGGCACGCTGTGGACCGCGACGGCGGAGACGCGCAACGAGGTCGCCGCTCCCGCGCTCGCCGAGATGCGCAAGGAGATCGCCCGCATGCGCGACGAGGACGTTCCGGAGGAGACGCTCGCCGCGGTCAAGCGCTACCTGGCCGGCGTGTTCCTGCTCAAGAACTCCTCGATCGACTATCAGGCCGGTTCCATCGCGAGCTACGAGCGCACCGGCCGCTCGCCCGAGCGGGAGCTTGCGACGTACCTCGAGCGCCTGAACGCGCTGACGCCGGCGGACATCCGGAGGGCCGCGCAGAAGTACCTCGACCCGTCCAAGATGGCGACCGTCGTCGTCGGCGATGAGAAGACCCTCAAGCCGGCGCTCTCCCGCTGAACGGCGGGATGGCGTTTCCGTCGATTCCGCTCTTCGCGCGAAGAGCCGAATGATTCGAAACGCTATCGCGCGGAGAGGCGGCGCCGCGACCAGCGCCACGCCGGAACCGCGATCAGCGTCATGATCAGGAGGCCGTAGAGCGTCCTCCAAGGCTGAGGCGTCGCGCCGATGGGCCCGCCGTCGACGAAGACGTGGAGCAACGGGAACATCGTCGATCGCCACGCGTCCGCCTCCTGGACCGCGAGCGTCGCGTTGTAGTCGGGCCATTGGAAGGCGGCGCCGAGCCCGTGCAGCAGGACGGAGTAGGCGAAGACGGCGCTCCAGGCGCCCCGGATCCAGGCCTTGGCGCGGACCGGCTCCTCGAGCTCCGCCGCGAACAGCGCGAGGACGAGGCACACGACCGCGAAATAACGGTCGCCGTAGGTGTTGCCCGCCGTCCAAGACATGCGCATGCCGAAGGCGAACCACGTCGCCGCGCAGGCGCCCGCGAAGTAGAACGCCCACCAATGGCCGCGCCGCAGAGCCCGGAGCGCGCCCCAGATGCCGAAGGCCGCGGCCGGGAAGAAGAACAGCAGCCCGCGCGTGGGGCTGAACAGCATGCCCGCCAGCGCCGCGAGCCCGGGAGGACCGAAGATGCCGGCCTGCAGCTCGTAGTAGGGCGGCCGGAAGGCGCCGACATAGTGATGCCAGTACGCGAGGTTCAGCGCGACGGGCAGGAGGGCGCCCGCCGCGAACGCGGCGAGCCGCTCCCGCCGGTGCAGCAGCAGGTACGCGGCCGCCGCCGCAGCGAAGACCAGGCTGTCCTCGCGCGCCGTCCACGCCAAGGCGAAGCCGAAGCCGGCCAGCGCCGACCACTCGGGGCCCTCGGACAAGAGCCCGAGCAGTCCCAGCGCGACGCCCAGCGCCGCCGGCGCGTGCGAGTACAGCGCCTGCGAGCTCACGCTGAACGCGTAGGAGCCGAGGCCGTAGAGCAGGGCGCAGTCGAGCGCCCAGCGGGGCGACGCGAGCCGGGCCGCGGCGCGCCGGAAGACGACGACGGAGGCCGCCGTCATCAGCGCGCCCGAGATCTTGGCCAGGTTATGGAGGAACGTGTCGGTCGGCACGAGCCCCGCCGCCGCGGGGATCGCGTACAGCGGCGCCGCCAGCACGCCCGGGGCGACCGGATACGTGGACAGCAGGCGGCCGCGCGTGACGCGGACCATGTCGACCATGCCCGGCGCGGTCGCCCAGGCGCGGACCTCGTCGAAGGCGAGCGTGCCGTGGCGCCACAGCTGGAAGGGCAGCATGCTGTTGGGGATGTCGTCTCCGCCGTGCCACCGGAACGAGGCCAGGTACAAAGTCAGGCACAGCCAGAACAGCGCCGCGTCCGGCCGCGACTCGAGGTAGGAGAGCCCGTCTCGGCGCGCCTCGATCCAGCCGCGCAGGAGGATCGCGCCGGAGAGGAGGAAGAGGGCCGTCCAGGGCGGCAGGAAGCGCGGCGGCCCGCCGAGCGCGAGCGACGCGGCGAAAACCGCGGACAGAGCCGCGATCAGCGCGTTCACGCGCGGGCGAGCGCCCGCGCCGCCGCGACGAACGCGTCCACGTCGGAAGGCCGGGTGTCCCACGAGGCCATGAGACGGACCTCGCTCGTCTTCGCGTCCCAGACGTAGAACGGCGCGGTCTTGCGCAGCGGCTCGATCCAAGCGGCGGGCACGCGCGCGAAGACGGCGTTCGTTTCCGTGACGCGCGAGATCTCGACGCCCGGGACCTCGCGCAGGCCCTGCTCCAGGCGCTTGGCCATCAGGTTCGAGTGCAGGGCGATCTCCCGCCACAGGTCGCCGCCCAGCCAGGCCTCGAACTGCGCGGCGAGAAAGCGGGTCTTGGAGGCCAGCTGGAGGTTCTGCTTGCGCAGCCAGGGGAACGCGCGCGCCAGCCCCGGCTTGAGGAACACGACCGCCTCTCCGAACATGAGGCCGTTCTTGGTCCCGCCGAGCGAGACGGCGTCGACGCCGAGCTCCGTCGTCAGCGCGCCGAGGCCGACGCCGAGCGCGGCCGCGGCGTTGACGAGGCGCGAGCCGTCCACGTGCACGAGCAGGCCCTCCGCGCGCGCCCACTTCGTGATCGCGCGCGCCTCCTCGACGGAGTACAGCGTGCCGAGCTCGGTCGGCTGGGTCAGGGACACGAGGCGAGGCTGGGAGGCGTGCTGGTTGCCGCGCTCGCCGAGGAGGCCCTTGAGGCTGTCGAGCGAGAGCTTGCCGTCCTTGCTTGGGACCGAGATCAGCTTGCAGCCCGTCAGCGCCTCGGGCGCGCCGCCCTCGTGGTTCCAAAGATGGGACGCGTCGGCGCAGAGCACGGCGTGCCAGCTGTCGCACAGCGCCCGCACGGCGAGCACGTTGGCGGCCGTGCCGTTGAAGACGAAGAACGGCTCGCTGTCGGGGCCGAAGTGCCTGCGCAGGACGTCCTTGGCGCGGCGGCTGGCCTCGTCCTCTTCATAGCTGCCCGCGTGCCCCTCGTTGACGGCCTCCAGGGCCTTCATCATGCGCGGGTGCACGCCGGAGCGGTTGTCGGAGGCGAAGCCGTTGAGGGTCATGGGACGATTCTATAAAATCCCGCGACAGGACCGGCCTCGCCCGCCCTCCCGAGCGGGACCGAAGGGCCCAAAAATAGATAGGCCCTTAGGCCTATTTTGACTTGACTCCCCGCAGGCGTTTTCGCTGAAATCGGCCCGTCGGTCGTTTTCGCGTCATCTGGCGAGGGAGGGCTTCATGAGAAACGTGCTCGCGTTGGCCGCGGCGCTCGTCGCGGCGTCCCCGGCGGCCGCGCAGTTCCATACGAAAGTCATCTACGGGACCGACACGCGCATCGACCTCTATCAGACGGACAGCGCCCAGTTGCGCGCCCTCGCCGACTCGACCGTGGCCCTGTTCCAGGCCGGCAACGTGACGGCGTCGAACGGCGTCGCCTCCCTCGCGACGCAGAGCTACGCCCAGCAGTACGGCCTCTGCCCGGAGGAGCCCTTCTACGAGCAGCAGGTCGGCGCGTTCTGCTCCGGCTCCCTCGTCGCCCCCGACATCATCATGACCGCCGGCCACTGCGTGCCCACGCCCGAGGAGTGCGCGGGCATCAAGTTCGTGTTCGGCTTCGCGGTCAAGGCGAAGGGCGCCCTGCCGCAGTCGGTCCCGGAGAGCGAGGTGTACGGCTGCAAGGAGCTGATCGGCCGCCAGCAGATGGGCGCGGGCCCCGACTGGGCGCTGGTGCGCCTGGACCGCCCGGTCGCCGGGCACCAGCCGCTGAAGCTGAACCTGACCGGGCGGATCGTCGACGGAGCCGAGGTCCTCGTCATCGGCCATCCCGCCGGCCTGCCGACCAAGATCGCGGGGGGCGCGCACGTGCGCGACGCGTCCAAGGACGGCTATTTCGTCGCCAACCTCGACACGTACGGCGGCAACTCCGGCTCGGCGGTGTTCAACTCGCAGACCGGCCTCGTCGAGGGCATCCTCGTGCGCGGCGAGCAGGACTACGTGCAGAAGGGCGACTGCCGCGTCTCCAACGTCTGCCCGGCCGACGGATGCCGCGGCGAGGACGTGACCAAGATCGCCAACGTGGCCGACAAGATCCCGGCGGCGGAGCACGAGTCGCGCGCCGCGCGGCTCCAGCCGCGCATCGCGGACGTGCTCGCGAGCCTGGGCGTGGAGTCGCGCCCCTGACTTTGATCGGACCCGACTCCCCGCTCCCGGCGCTGCGCGCGCGCCTGGAGGCCGTGCCCTCCGTCGAGCAGGGACAGCCCGTGTTCGTGCTGCGCGACCTCGAGGAGCTGACGGAGCAGCCGCTGGCGCTCTCCGGCGGCGGGATGATGCTCGTGTCCCTGCTCGACGGGACGCGCACGGCGTCGCAGGTCCGCGATCTGTTCCTCAAGAACACCGGGGCCGTCATCGAGCCGGCCGTCATCCTCGATCTCGTCGGCGCTCTCGAGAAGGCGGGCTACTTGGAGACGCCGGCCGTGGCCGCGCGGCGCAAGAAGGCGCTCGAGGAGTTCCGGGGCTCCCCCCGGCGCGCGGCCGTCTTCGCGGGGCCGTCCTACCCCGCCGAGCCGCTCGCGCTCGCGGGCGAGCTCGGCCGCTTCTTCACGGCCGGGGAGGGCCCGGGCAAGGAAAAGGCGGAAGCGGCGCTCGGGCGCTCGCCGGTCGGGCTGGTCGCGCCGCACATCGATTTTCCCCGCGGCGGGCCCGCCTACGCCTGGGCCTACCAGGCGCTGTCGGAGCGCACGCCGCCGGACGCGATCGTGGCGCTCGGCGTGGCGCACGTCTCGCCCGACTCGCCGTGGGCGTTCACGCCCAAGAAGTACGACACGCCTTTCGGCGCGATGGAGGTCGACGACGAGCTGTACGGCGCGCTCGCCTCGAAGGTCTGGTACGAGCCGCGCGCCGACGAGTGGGTCCACAAGAACGAGCATTCGCTCGAGTTCCAGGCGGTTTGGCTGCGCTATCTCTGGCGCGAGAAGACGCCGCCCTGGGTGCCGATCCTGGTGTCCAGCTTCGAGCGGTTCTCGCCCGACGAGGCGCCGTCGAAGATCCCGACCATCGACAAGGCGATCAAGGATTTCGGCGCCGTGCTGCGCGCCTATCAAGCCCGCGGCAAGCGCGTCATGGTGCTGTGCGGGATCGATCTCGCCCACGTGGGCCCGCGCTTCGGCGACGAGGACCCGATCACGCCCGAGATGGAGGACAAGATCGAGGGCGAGGACCGCGCCTCGCTCGTCGACGCGATGGCCCTCGACGCCGACGCCTTCTACCGCTCCGTCGTGGCCGGCGACCACTGGCGCCGCGTGTGCGGGCTGTCGTCGCTGTACACGGGCCTGCGTCTCATCAAGGACCTGGAGGGCGCCGCCGCCCAGCCGGGACGCCTGCTGACCTACGGCCAGGCCCCCGACCCGGCGGGCGGCCTCGTCTCCTTCGCGTCGGCGCTGTTCGACGCGCGCTCCTGACGGTGCGGGCGATCGCGCTGGCCCTGGCGCTCGCTGCCGCCGCGCTGATCCGCCTGCCCGCCGCGCGCAGCCAGCTCTGGCTCGACGAGGTCTGGTCGGTGAACCTCGCGCGCCGCGCGCATGGCGCCGCGGACGTCTTCCTCCATCTCCGCCACGACAACAACAACCCGCTGAACACGCTGTACCTCCGCTCCGTGCCCGCCGGCGCCGGCTTCACGCGCTATCGCCTGTTGTCGTTCTCCGCGGGCCTGCTGGCGGTCGCGCTCCTCGGCTGGGACCCCGAGGACCCGACGCGCGGAATCGTCGCCGCCTCCCTCGCCGCGGTCTCGACGCACATGGTCCTGTACGCGTCGGAGGCGCGCGGCTACTCGATGATGTCCATGTTCGCCTTGCTGTGCTGGCGGCTGCTTCGCCCCGCCGGAGCGCCATCGCCCGCGCGAGCCGCCGCGTTCGCCGCCAGCGCTTTGCTCGCGTTCCTCTCGCATCCGACCTTCGCCTACGCGTTCGCCGCCTTGTTCGTCTGGGCGTGGATCAAGCTCCCCGGCGAAAGGCGCGCCCGCGGCCTTCTCGCGCTTTTCGCGTTTCCGGCGGCGGGCTTCGCCCTCTATGAGGTCCTGCAGCTGCCGCAGGAGATGGGCGGCGCCGCGCCGTACGGCTTGTGGACGATCCTCCGGCGCACGGGCGCCCTCTGGTCCGGCGCGCCGGACGGCTTGCCCGCGCTCGCCGGGGGAGCGGCTCTCGCCGGACTCGCGGCCTGGGAGCTCGCGCGCCTGCGCCGCCAGCGGGGCGGTGAGTTCTGGTTCTTCGCCGCGTTGTTCGCCGGAGCGCTCGCCCTCGCCGCGATCTTCCCGTTCCCGTTCGAGCGCCACTTCTACGCCTGCCTGCCCTTCGCTCTTCTGCTCGCTGCGGGCGCTCTCACGCGGATGTTCCGCGCCGGCGGCGCCCGGCGCGCCGCGGCCGCCGCCCTCGGTCTCGCGTTCTTTCTGGGCAACGGCGTCCGCGACGCCGCGCTCGCGACGGCGGGGCGGGGCCATTATCAGGAAGCCGTCGCGCGCATGGCGGCGGAGACGCCCGGCGGCGTCGTCACCGTCGGCAGCGATCACGACATGCGCAACCGGATGATGCTCGCGTTCTACGCGGAGCGCTTCGGGCCGGATAAGCGCTTCTCGTACGTTCCGTCGGCGGAACGCGGCGCCTCGCCGCCGGAGTGGTTCCTGCTGCACGGCTTCTTCACCGACCGCCGCCTCGCTCCCGTCGCGCTGTCCGACGACGGCCGGTCCTACGGCCTCATCGAGGTCTACCCGTACGCGGGGCTCTCCGGCTGGACGTGGATGCTGTACCGGCGCGGCTCGTTCACCGGAACATGAAGAACGCCGCGCCGACGAGGCAGCCGAACGCCGCCGCGTGGTTCCAGCGCAGGGGCTCCTTCAAGTACATCCAGGAGAAAACGGCGAACACGCACAGCGTGACGATCTCCTGGATGGTCTTGAGCTGGGCGCCGGTGAACTGCCCGTAGCCCCAGCGGTTGGCCGGGACCTGGAAGCAGTACTCGAAGAAGGCGATGCCCCAGGAGACCACGATCGCCTCCCACAGCGGCGCGCTCCGGTGCTTCAGGTGGCCGTACCACGCGAAGGTCATGAACACGTTGGAGATGATCAGCAGGACGAAAGTCCTCATCGCGGCGCCTCCAGGATTAGCCTGAACCCGAACCAGATCCACAGGACGATCAAGAGCCAGCCCGCCGCGCCGGAGACGCGCTCGTCGAGCGGACGCGACGAGGCCGATGCCGGCGGCTCGAAGGCGAGGAAGCGCGGCCCGCGCTCCGAGCGGCGCGAAAGGCTCATGACGGCCGCGCCCGCGCCGATCGCGGCGAACAGCGCGCCGAGGAGCCGGGCCTCGCTGGCCTGCGGCCGGTATTGAGACAGCTCGTGGCCGCAGACCGCGGCCGCGATGACGGCGGCTCCGGCGGCCGCCGCCAGCAACCCGCCCGCGCGCAGGGCCAAGACGAGGCGCCGGCCGTCTTCGGGCCCGGCGTCCGGGGCGCCGACCGCGCGGCGCCACTCGCGCCGCCAAGCGAGATGGTCGGCGGCGTGCCGGCGCGCCCCGGCCGCCAGGACCGCGCCCATGAGCGCGAGGGAGGCGCCGCCGAAGGCCGTCCATTCGCGCGGGAAATCCACGAAAGGATTATAGGCTTTTGCTAGGATTTTCGGAGTGAAGTTTCCCAAGGAGTGGTCCGTGTACATGGCCCGCTGCGTCGACGGAAGCCTGTACACCGGCATCGCCAAGGACGTGCGCGCGCGCTTGGCCGCGCACAACGCCGGGCGGGGAGCCTCCTACACCCGCGCCCGCCGGCCCGTCAAGCTGGTCTACACGGAGGAGGGCTTCACGCGCTCGAGCGCCCTTTCCCGCGAGGCGAGCATCAAGTCGCTGGAGCGTCCCGGCAAGCTCGCCCTGCTCAAGGCGGCGCGCGCGGCGCGGCGCGCGACGGCCGCCGTCGTCCTGCTCGCCTGCGCCGGCCTCGCCGCCGCGGCGCCGAGCTTCGACAAGGAGGACCCGGTCGCGATCGCCTCCGCCGCGCCGCAGGGCTTCACCTACTCCACGCCCGCCGACTCGTTCACTTATCCCATCCGCATGTTCTTCATCAGGACCAGCACGGCCGTGGAAGTCGACTCCGCTTCGTCGCCCGACGGCCTGGCCTGGCACGAGGACACGACGGCCGGGCGCCTGTCCACCGCCACTCTGCCGTCGGTGTCCGCGAGCTCGATCACCGGCTGCGACGTCATGCCCATCCCGGGCGGCTTCCGCATGGAGTACTCGATCGTCTCGACGACCGGCGCTTTCCGCATCCACAGCGCGACGTCGACGGACGGCGTGAACTGGGCCAACGACACCGGCACCCGCATCGACAACGGGGCGGCCTTCCTCGGCTCGCCCAAGCTGGTCAAGCTCAACGACGGCAGCTGGCGCATGTACTTCACCGGCAACGTCGACGGCGGCAAGGACGTCACGAACCGCTTCATCCTGACCAGCCGCTCGACCAACCTCGGCCTCCAGTGGAGCGCGCCGACCGTCGCGCTGGCCACCATGGCCTACAGCGTCGGGACGTCCCTGCTCACGAACGGGAAAGTGCGTCTGTACTACTCGACCCCGCTGCAGGGCTCGACCACCGCGACGATCGTCGACAGCGCGCTGTCGTCCGACGTCAACGGCACCTTCTTCACGACCGAGACGGGCATCCGGCTCTCGACGTCCGCGGCCTCCGGCTCGCTCGAGGCGCCCGCGGTCGTTCGCGACACGGACACCTTCCGGTGGCGCATGTACTACGCCTACGACGGCGCCGGCGCCTCGACGGAGGACGCGCACACCGCGCTGACCGGCGCGCCCGCGCCCGCCTCCGTCGCGCCGTCCACCGTCCTCAACTCCCAGACCACGGCGGCCCTGACGATCTCGGGCGACGTGTTCTCCGGCGGGCTGACGGCGGCCCCCCCCACGATTTCCCTGACGCTCGGCGGGCAGACGATCATGCCGATCGCCGCGATTACCCGCGCCGACGACCAGACGCTGACCGCGCAGTTCAACGTGCTCGGACAGACGCCCGGGTTCTGGAACGTGGTCGTCGTGAACTCCGACGGCCGGACCGCGACGCTGCCGGGCGCCTTCCACATCGATTTCCCGCCGGGCAGCGTCACCCTGATCAACAACCTCCTGCGCCCCCGCACCGGGACGGCGACCGCCATCGCGATCACGACCTTCAACCCGGGCCATACCACCGCGCGGCTGTTCACGCTCGACGGCCGCTCCGTGCGCACCCTCTTCGACGGCGACCAGGCCGCGGGCATCATGAACCTGACCTGGGACGGCCGCGACGGGACCGGCGCGCCGGTCGCCAGCGGTCTGTACCTGCTCCACGTCACCGGCGCCAAGATCGACTCGAAGTCCAAGATCGTCGTGATCCGATGAGGAGAGCCGCCCCGCTCGCGGTCCTGCTCGCGCTCGCCCCGGCCGGCGCGTCGGCCGCCTCGGCCTCCAATGGGGCCGCAGTGCTCAGATTGCCGCTGTCGGCGCGCGCGGCCGCTCTCGGGGGCGGGACGTCGGCCCTCGCGGCCGGGCTCGACTCCTTCGGCGTGAACCCGGCGGGCGTCGCCGGCGGCGACGGCCCCGAGCTCTTGACGTCCTACTTCACCGGCGCCGCGGACGACTCCTTCGGCTTCTTCGGCTACGCGCGCCCGACGAAGGCGGGCACGCCCATGGCGGGCTTCGCGTATTACGACGCCGGCAACCTCCCGGTCGTGAACCTCGACGGGACCACGCAGAACGTGACCGCCGAGCGCGACTACGTCGCCAGCCTGGGCTGGGCTCTGCCGCTGGGCGGCGGCGTCTCGGTCGGCGCGATCGGCAAGGGCTACAAGCTCACGCTGGCCCAGTCGGCCAGCGCCGCGGGCTTCGCGGCGGACTTCGGCGCGCGCTGGGCGACCCCGGTGAAGGGCCTGAGCCTGGGCGCCGCCCTGCTCAACGTCGGACCCGACGTGAAGTTCGAGCAGTCGGGCGACCCCCTGCCGCGCGCCGCGCGCGGCGGCGCGGCCTGGACCTTCGTGAACTCCACCCCGTCCGACTTCGCGACGGAGTACTCCGGCATCGCCGTCACGTTCGCCGCCGACGCGGTCTCCGTCCGCGACGAGGGCGTCACGGCCGAGGCCGGCGCCGAGGCCGCCGTCTCCATCGGCAAGAGCGCCGTCGTCAGCCTGCGCCTGGGCAACCAGTTCAACTCGGCGTCGGACGGCGGCCTGTCGTTCGGCGTGGGCGTGCGCGAGGGCCGCTTCAGCGGCGACTACGCGCTGACCTCGCGCGGCGCGCTGGGCAACGTGCAGGACTTCTCGATCGGCGTCCGCTTCTAGCAGGCCATGGCGCGAGGCCGAGGACGCCGGAAGCCGCCGCACGGAGCCGTCGCCGCGTCCGCCGGCGCCGCGCTGCTGGCGATCGGCCTCGCGGCCGCCTGGCTCGGCGTCCAGGCCGAGCGCAAGCTGTCGGCGCTGGCGCTCGGCGGCCTCGGCGAGAGCTTCTCGACGCGCGTCTGGTCGGCGCCCTTCGCGGTGCGCGACGGCGCCCGCTCGGAGCCCGAGCGCCTGTTCGAGCGCCTGGACCGCCTGGGCTACGCCCGCGTCGACGGGATCCCGGCCAAGGGACAGTACCGCTGGAATCCGCCGGAGCTCGACGTGTTCCTGCGCGGCTACCGCGCGCCGGCGTCCTCGCAGGAAGAGGGCGCCTACTCGCTGCGCCGCGACGGCGACGGCTCCTGGCGCCTCAAGGACGGGCTCGGCTCCTCGCTGGCCGAGCTCAAGCTCGAGCCCGAGCTCGCGGCCCAGCTGTCGGGCGCCCAGCGCGTGCGCCGGGACCCGCTCTCGTACGAGCAGATCCCGGCGTCCCTGCGCGACGCGGTCGTCTCCGCCGAGGACAAGCGCTTCTGGTCGCACTGGGGGCTCGATCCGCGCGCGATCCTGCGCGCGGCCTGGGCGAACGTCCGCGGCCGCGACCTGCAGGGCGCCAGCACGATCACCCAGCAGCTCTCCAAGAACCTCTTCCTCACCCCGCGCCGCACCTTCGCGCGCAAGCTCGCCGAGGCGGCGCTCTCGGTCTATCTCGAGCTCCGCCTCGGGAAAAAGCGGATCCTCACGCTGTATCTCAACGAGATCTACCTCGGCCAGGACGGCTCGGCCAGCGTCATGGGCATGCGCGCCGCGTCGCGCTACTACTTCTCCAAGGACCCGGCCGACCTGACGCTCGCGCAGTCGGCGACTTTGGCGGGCATCATCCGCGGCCCCGGCGTGTACAGCCCGTTCCACGACCTCGAGGCCGCGCGCGCCAGGCGCGACTGGGTGCTGGGCCGCATGCGCGCCAACGGCTATATCAATGACGCCGCTTTAGCGGCGTCGCTCGCCGAGCCCCTGGTCCCCGTGAAGGGGTCCTCCTCGGCGGAGCGCCGCGACAACGCCTACTACGTCGCCGAGGTCGTGCGGGAGCTCGTGCCGCGCTACGGCGGCGACGTGCTCTACCGCAACGGGCTCTCCATCTACACGGCGATGGACCCGGTCCTGCAGTCCCTCGCGCAGGGCGCGGCGCGCGGCGCCAAGCATCAAGCCGCGCTCGTCGCGCTCGACCCGCATACGGGCGACGTCCTGGCGCTGAGCGGCGGGCGGGACTTCGTGGAAAGCCAGTTCAACCGCGCGACGCAGGCCGCCCGCCAGCCCGGCTCCTCGTTCAAGCCGTTCGTGTACGCGGCCGCGCTGAAGATGGGGCTGACCCCGGCGACGGTCCTCACCGACAAGCCGAGGATCTACGCCTCGAAGGACCGCGACTGGTCCCCGGCCAACTACGACGGCGTCTACTACGGCACGGCGACGATGCGCCAGGCGCTGACTCACTCGCTGAACGCGGCGACGCTCGACCTGACCGAGCGGGTGGGCCTCAAGCGCGTCCAGGACCTCGCCCGCGCCGCCGGGATCACGAGCCCCCTGCGCGACGACCTCGGCCTCGGCCTGGGGGCGTCGGAGGTGGGGCTGCTCGAGCTCGTCTCCGCGTACGAGCCGTTCGCGGCGGACGGGAAGCGCGCCGAGCCGAGGCTCGTGACGGCGGTGCTCGACGCCGACGGCGGGGTGCTCGAGGCGCCGCCGCCCGCGTCGACGGTCGTGCTCGATCCGGCGGTCGCGTACCTGATGACCTCCATGATGGAGAGCGTCGTCCAGCAAGGCACGGCGCGCTCGTTGAAGAGCCTCGGCTTCGACTGGCCCGCCGCGGGCAAGACGGGGACGACGAACGACGGCCGGGACGCTTGGTTCGTCGGCTACACGACGTCCCTGCTGGCCGGCGTCTGGACCGGCGCCGACGACAACCGCGCGCTGAAGCTCACCGGAGCGAAGGACGCCCTGCCGCTGTGGGCCAAGTTCATGAAGGAGGCCGTCGCGGACCGCCCGGCCGAGGAGTTCGCGAGGCCGGACGGCCTGGTCCGGGTGCGCATCTGCGTGGAGTCCGGCATGCTCGCGGTCACGGGCTGCCCGCGGAAGGTCGACGAGCTGTTCATCGCCGGGACCGAGCCGATGCGCGACTGCGCCCTGCATCGCGGCGGGATCATGGGCTGGTGGGACCGCCTGCGCGGCCGCCGCCCCGCGCGCTAGCTCTTCGGCGCGGCCGGCGGAGCCGCGAGCGCGAAAGCGCGCGCGCTCACTTCCGTGCACAGCGACTTGTAGAAGCCGAGGATGCTGAACACCTCGACGTCGGTGCGCACGTCGTAGATGCCGATGACCTCGGGATGCTCCTTCTTGATCTGCGCGATCGCCTTCGCGTAGCTTCCGTTGCCGTAGTAGGCGCTGATGTTGGTCGCGTTGAAGTTCGCCGCGATGGGCACGGCGAGGCCGCGCTGGCAGGCGCGCCCCCTCACTTCCCTGAGCTTGACCACTCCGGCGGGCACGTCCTTGGGCGTCATCGACGGGAACGACATCGGCGCGCCGGAGTCGTAGTAGAGCACGAGACCGCTCGCGGGCTGGAGGCCGGGGACCGCGTCGTCCTCGTCCCCTTCGCCGTTGGCCCGGCACGGCGCCGCGGCCAGCGCCAAGAGCGCGGCCGCGAGCAGGAATCTCACGGCTTGGCGACCTTGCCGGTCAGGATCGTGCAGGCCTTCGTGTACAGGCCCAGCACGTAGGCGTTGACCTTCACGTCCGAGCGCACGTCGTAGAGGATCCCGTCCTTCTCGCCGAGCGCGTTCTTGAGCGCGGAGTTGTAGGACGTGTCGCCCCAGGCGACGAGCCAAAGCAAGCTGTGCGAGCACGACTTGCCCGTCACGGTCGGGTCGTCCGGCGCCGTCTTCACGTCGGAAGGGGTGGCGGACCGGTAGCCGCGCGGGACCTTCACGTCGGTGTAGAGCAGGCCGCAGGACGAAAGCGCCGCGGTCAATATCGGGAGCGCCAAGAGCCGGATCGTTCTCATGCTCGAAGGATACCGCCCGGGGCCGCCGGCGTCAAGCGGCTTCCGCCGCGCCCGCCGAATGGTAGAATCGGCGCATGGCCGCGCCTCATCACCACGAGCACCATTTCACCGCGAGCGAGGCGGTGCGCGACCTCGTGATCGGGATGTCCGACGGGCTCACGGTCCCTTTCGCCCTCGCGGCCGGCCTCACGGGCGCGATCGCCGCGTCGAAGCTGATCCTGACGGCGGGCATGGCCGAGATCGCGGCCGGCGCCATCGCGATGGGCCTCGGCGGCTACCTCGCGGCGCGCGGCGACGCCGAGCACTACTCGGCCGAGAAGAAGCGCGAGTACGAGGAGATCGTCGAGAAGCCCCACGCCGAGCGCGCCGAGGTGGCGGCGGTGTTCCGGCACTACGGCCTCGACGAGGAGCAGATCGCGCCGATCCTGGCCAACTTCGAGAAGAACGAGCACGCGTGGGTGGACTTCATGATGCGCTTCGAGCTCGGCCTCGAGCGGCCCGATCCCTCGCGGGGCCTGACCTCCGCGCTCACCATCGGCGGCGCCTACGTCGTCGGCGGCCTCGTGCCGCTGGCGCCCTATTTCTTCGTCGCCGACGCGCGCGCGGCCCTGCCGTGGTCGGTCGCCACGACGTTCGCGGCCCTGCTCGCTTTCGGCTACGCGAAGGGCCGCGTCACCTCGGGCAGCCCCGTGCGCTCGGCCCTGCACACGGCCCTGGTCGGCGGCCTGGCCGCCGCGGCGGCGTTCGGCATCGCGCGGCTGGTCCGTTGAACCCCGTTCTCGCCGTCCTGCTGCGCGCGCCCCTGCACGGCCTCGGACTTTTCGTCGCCGTCCTGCCCCGCTCATGGGAATGCGCGCTCGGCCGGCTCCTCGGGCGCTTCGCGCTGAAGGTCGACGGCAAGCGCCGCCGCATCGCGGAGGAGAACATCCGCAACTGCTTTCCGGAGCTCGGAGCGGACGCGCGGGCCGGGATCCTGCGCTCCAACGCGGAGCACTACGGGGTCCTCGCGCTCGAGCTCGCGCATATGTTCGCCCCGATCGAGGGACACTGGCGCGCCTACGTCGAGCGCACGACGAGGGTCGAGGGTCTCGAGAACTGGGAGAAGGCGCACGCGCGCGGCAAGGGCGAGCTGTTCTGCTCCGCGCACCTGGCCAACTGGGAGTTCGCCGCGGCGGCCGGCGCCATCCGCGGCATGAAGGTTCTCATCGTCACGCGCAAGACCCAGCCGCGGTGGATGCACGACTGGCTCGAGAAAGTCCGCTTGAGCACGGGCGTCCGGTGCGCCTACCAGCCTCGCACCGTGCCGGCCGTGATGAAGCAGGTCCGCGACGGGGGAGGCGTCGTGTTCGTGGTCGATCAGTACATGGTTCCCCCCATGGGCCAGCCCCTGCGCTTCTTCGGCGTGACGGTGGACACGCTTTTCGCCGTCGCGCCTCTGGCCCGCCGCACCGGCGCGGCCATGATCCCGGTCCGTCAAATCCGGGAGAAGGACGGGATCGTGCGGATCATCGTCGCCCCCGAGCTCCCGCTCGGCGACGACGACCGGGCCGACAACCAGCGCATCGTGGACCTGATCGAGCGCTGGATCCGCGAGATCCCGGGCCAGTGGCTATGGGTCCACCGGCGCTTCAAGCACGTGGACTGGGCGCAGCGGGCAGCCTAGCGCCGCGCCGGGCATTCGGACCGCAGGGCCCAAATCGCCTAGGCCCTCCGAACGCCGAAAAAGTAGGGCCTTTTTCTCCCCGGGCCTACCCGTAAGACCCC
>DATNGC010000048.1:0-81112 GCA_035606075.1 Elusimicrobiota bacterium | reverse complement strand
TGCCAACCTCGCGCGCCACACGCGTCACCTCCGACGCGAACGATCGCAGCTGGTCCACCATCGTGTTGACGGTCTTCTTGAGCTCGAGCACCTCGCCCTTGACGTCGACGGTGATCTTCTGGGACAGGCTGCCGTTGGCGACCGCCGTGGTGACCTGCGCGATGTTGCGCACCTGGGTGGTCAAGTTGTTGGCGAGCGCGTTCACGTTGTCGGTCAGCTCCTTCCACGTGCCGGCCACGCCCGGGACTTGGGCCTGGCCGCCCAGCTCTCCCTCGGTTCCCACCTCTTTCGCGACGCGCGTGACCTCCGCGGCGAAGGTGTTGAGGTTGTCGACCATCTTGTTGATGGTCTCCTTGAGCTGGAGAATCTCGCCCTGCACCTCGACGGTGATCTTCTGGGTCAGGTCGCCCTTGGCGACGGCGGTCGTGACCTGCGCGATGTTGCGCACCTGCGTGGTCAGGTTGTTGGCCATCGCGTTGACGCTGTCGGTCAGGCCCTTCCACACGCCGGCCACGCCGGGCACCTGCGCCTGCCCGCCGAGCTTCCCCTCGGTGCCGACCTCCTTCGCCACGCGCGTGACCTCGGCCGCGAACGTGTTCAGATTGTCGACCATCTTGTTGATGGTGCTCTTGAGCTCGAGCACCTCGCCGCGCGCGTCGACCGTGATCTTCTGGGCCAAGTCGCCGTTGGCCACCGCGGTCGTCACCTGCGAGATGCTGCGCACCTGGGTCGTCAGGTTGTTGGCCAGCGCGTTGACGCTGTCGGTCAGGCCCTTCCAGACGCCGGCGACGCCGGGCACCTGCGCCTGCCCGCCGAGCTTCCCCTCGGTGCCGACCTCCTTCGCCACGCGCGTGACCTCGGCCGCGAACGTGTTCAGGTTGTCGACCATCTTGTTGATCGTGTTCTTGAGCTCGAGCACCTCGCCCTTGGCGTCGACGGTGATCTTCTGGGCCAGGTCGCCGTTGGCGACGGCCGTGGTGACCTGGGCGATGCTGCGCACCTGCGTGGTCTGGTTGTTGGCCATCGCGTTCACGTTGTCGGTCAAGCCCTTCCACACGCCGGCCACGCCGGGCACCTGCGCCTGCCCGCCGAGCTTTCCTTCCGTACCGACCTCTTTCGCGACGCGCGTGACCTCGGCCGCGAACGTGTTGAGGTTGTCCACCATCTTGTTGATCGTGATCTTGAGCTCGAGCACCTCGCCCTTGGCGTCGACGGTGATCTTCTGCGCGAGATCGCCGCCGGCCACGGCGGTCGTGACCTGCGCGATGTTGCGCACCTGGGTGGTCAGGTTGCCGCCCATGGTGTTCACGTTGTCGGTGATCTCCTTCCACGTGCCGCCGGCGCCGGGGACGACCGCCTGGCCGCCGAGCTTGCCCTCCGTGCCGACCTCGCGCGCGACGCGGGTCACCTCGCCGCCGAAGCGGTTCAGGAGCTCGACCATGTTGTTGTAGGAGTCGGCCAGCTCGCCGAAGACGTCCTCGCGCCGGGCCTTGAGGCGGATGGTCAGGTTGCCGTTGCGCACCGCCTCCATGGCGACGAGGAGCTGCTTGAGCTGGTTCTCGGTCTCCGTAGCCGCGTGGGCCCGCGCCGGAAAGATCAGCTCGTTGACGCCGTCGCGAGGGTGGCCCCGCCCGACGCCGAATTTCCCCCGCCGCGACCCATGAGCTCTCACATGACCCTCCCGCCGCCTGCGCATTGGGGCAAGCGTAGCACCGCGACGGGGCCGGGACGGGCAACAGGGTTGGAACTCTTTTATCTAGGAGCGGTGACGGCCGCGGACTCCCCGAGGCGCCGCCGGTTTTGCTAGCCTCACGCGAGCATGTCCTCGTCCTCGGCTCTCGCCGCCGCCCTGCTGCTCCTCCCCGCGACGCTCTCCGCGGGCGGGAGCGCCTTGGAGCAGCTCCGGCAGGCCGCCGGCGTCGAGGCGCCCGCCGTCCCCTCGCCGAGCGGGACTCGATTCTGCGCTTTCACCGGCGGTCTGCCGGCCGTTCAAGGCCGCGTTCATGCGCTGGCGCTCACGCCGCCGGAGGCGGCAGCCGCCGAGCAAGACACGGCGGTCCCGGTCGAGGATGCCGGAGTCCTGCGGCCGGAAGCCGGAGCCAAAGCCCGGGCGCTGCTTCAAGAGATGCTGGCGCAGTCGCCGGCGTCCATCGCGGCGTCTCTGCGCGCTCATCGGGTCTTTCTCGTCATCATCCCGCAGAACAAGAAGCTGACGGACCTGCCGCAGTTCTCGTCGCTGCGCGGCGTCCGCCTCCCCGGCGGACGCGTCTGGGACGACGTGCGCGGCGTCGGCTTCGTCTCGCAGGACGACGGAACCGTCGCGGTGGCGGCCGGCGAGGAGAACTTCCTCGAAGGGGCCCTGCCCGACCACTATCCCAAGGGCTTCCTGCTCGCGCACGAGTTCAGCCACGCGGTGCAAGGCTACGGGCTGTCCCCGGCCGAGGGGGAGTCGATCTCGCAGGCCTACCAGGACCGCGAAGCCGCCCATCTGGAGTTCCCCAGCCATTACGCCGAGACCGACGACCGGGAGTACTTCGCGGTCTCCGCGAGCTCGTTCTTCGACCGCCGGATGTCCGGCCGCGACCCGGAGCGCGAGATCGGCTGGATCCGCCGCAACGACGCGACGATGTTCGCGCTGCTGGGACGGGCCTACGGGACGCCGCGGCCGCTGTGGACCGGCCCCGGACTCCCCTAGGACGCGAGCAGCGTGTCCGCCGTGCGCAGCATCTCGAGCAGGGACTCGTCCGTCTTCGCCCGCCACAGCTTGCGCCTCAGGTTCTCGTTCATCATCAGCGACGCGATGCGCTGGAGGATCTTGAGCTGCATGACCGGCTGCTCGGCGGGCGTCAGGATCAGGAACACGAGCCGCACGGGCACGCCGTCGGGCGTGGGGAAGGAAGCCGGCTTCGCGTAGCGGCCGACCGCGATCAAAGGCTCGCTCAAGCCCAGCATGCGCGCGTGCGGCACGATGACGCCGCGTCCAACGGCGGACGCGAACTTCAGCTCGCGCTCCCACACCGCCTCGAGCGCCGCCCGTCCGTCGAGCTCGGGGCGGTCTGTTTTAAGCCTCGCCACCAAATAGGAGATCGCCGAGCGGCGGTCGCCGACCGGCATGTTCGCCTCGACCGCGGCGCGCGCGAACAGCTGGCCGTCGGCCCAGCCGCGCGAGCGGCCGAACTCGTCGCGGACCTCGCCGATGAGCTCCTCGATGATGTCCTCGAGCGTGAGCAGGCCGGCCACGCGGTTGAGGCCGTCGCGCACGAGCGCCATGTGCACGCCCTTGTCGGGCAGGGTCTTGATCAGCTTCTCGAGCGGCTCGGCGTCCGAGATCTCGAACAGGTCCCGGCGCATCCGCTTGAGATCGGGATCGCCCGTGTCCTCGCGCAGGATCAGGTCCTTGAGATGGACGTAGCCGATGGCGGTGTCGACGTCGTCCTTCTCGCACAGCGGATAGCGCGTGAAGCGCTTCTGGCGGATCACCGCGAGGTTCTCCGCCCACGTCCGCGCGAGCGACAGGTACTGGATCTTCTCGCGCGGCTTCATCGCCTCGGCGACCTTCGCGCTGGCGAAATCGAAGACGTTCTCGAGCAGGATCAGGCGCTCGAGCGGCATCGCGCCCTTGTCCTGCGTCTCGCCCAAGAGGACGCGCATCTCCTCGACGGAGACCGAGTGGTCCGCCTCGGAGGCGGACTTGAGCCCCAGCAGGCGCAGGATCGCTCGCGAGGACGCGGTCGTCAGGCGGATCGGCCAGCGCAGGGCCAGCGCCAGCGCCCGGAGCGGCCGTGCGCCGGCCAGCGCGATCTTCTCGGCGTAGTGGATCGCGATCGCGCGCGGCACGAGCTCGCCCAGGATCATCTGCACGACCGCCAGCGCCGCGACCGCGATCACGAAGGAGAGCACGCGCACGTACGACGGCGGCAGCCACTCGATCCAGCGAGCGAAGTGCGAGTGGAGCCCCCGGACCACCGCCGGCTCGCCGATCGCGCCGAGGGCGATGGATTCGAGGGCGAGGCAGACCTGCATGGCGGCCAGATGCTCGTCGAGACGCCCCAGGACGTCTTGGACCGCGACCGCCCGCGCGTTCGCCTTGCGCGCGAGGAGCTCGATGCGCGCCGGACGCGAGCGCATGAGGCCCCACTCGAGGAGCACGAACAGCGCGTTGACCCCGATCAGGACGGCGATGAGCAGGAGGATCATGGAAAGCGGAGTATAGCGCTAGGCCGCGGCCGTGTCGAGCCGCCGCGCCTCGACCTTGAGCTTCTGCAGGTCGACTTTCCCGGAGCCCAGCAGGGGAAAGCCCTCGACCTTGTGGAAGTTGGCCCTGTCGGGGATCCAGAGCTTGGGAAGGCCGCTGTCCTGGACCTTCCTGAGCAGGGCGTCGAGGTCCAAGTCGCCCTTGTAGAGCACGACGAGGCGCTCGCCGCGCTTCTCGTCGGGCACGGAGGCCACGACGAAGGTCTGGTCGAGCAGGGCCTGCGCCTCGTGCAGGCTCTCCTCGACTTTTATATGGGGGACCATCTCGCCGCCGACCTTCGAGAATCGCGACAGCCGGTCCGTCAACGTGACGAAGCCGTCCTCGTCTATCTTCCCGATGTCTCCGGTGACGTAATATCCGTCGCGAATGACCGCGTTCGTGTTCTCCTCGTCGCCGAGGTAGCCTTTCATGACGTTCGGCCCTTTCACGAGGATGAGCCCAGGCTCGTCCGGACCGAGTTCTTTCCCGGTGTTCGGGTCCACCACTTTCATGAACACGCCCGGCACCGGCATCCCCACCGTCCCCGGCTTGGTGCCGATCTGCTTGTTCCCCGGCCAGTCGATGTTGGGGATGTTGATCGAGGCCACCGGCGAGAGCTCGGTCGCGCCGTAGCCCTCGAGCGGGAAGAGGCCGTACTTCTCCTGGAACGCCTTGGCCACCTCCTCTCGCAGCTTCTCGGCGCCGACGACCACGTAGCGCAGGGTCTTGAACTTCTCCGGCTCCACGCGCCGCATCCAAGAGGAGATGAAGGTCGGCGTGCCGAGCAGGAACGTGGCCTTGAACTTCTCCGCGAGCTGTCCGACGGCGCGCGCCTCGAGCGGCGTGTAGTGGTAGACCGAGCCCATGCCCAGGCACGCCGGCAGCCACAGCGTCCCGGTGAAGCCGAAGACGTGGAAGAACGGCAGCACCCCGAGGATGCGGTCCGAGGACCCCAGCGGGATCACCTGGGAGAGCGCCTCGATGTTCGAGAGCACGTTCGCGTGCGTGAGCATGACGCCCTTGGGCATCCCGGTCGAGCCGCTCGTGAACATGATCGTCGCCACGCGGTCGAGCGGACCGCGCGCCTTGCGGAAGGCGGTGCGCTCGAGCAGGGCGAACGGCGCGACCGTGAAGGCCGCCGCCGTCAGCGCCTTGCGCGCCGGCCCGATGGCGGGCGCGACGTCCTCGAGGAAGATCAGCTTCCCCGCCGGCTGCCAGCCCAGCTTCTCGACGACCTTGCGCGACGTGACGACCGTGAGCGCCTCGGCTTTCGCGAGACACGCGTCGACGATCTCCTTGGACGCCGTGTAGTTGAGGTTGATCGGGACCTTGCCGCGCAGGGACAGCCCGAAGTTGGCCAGCGCGCCCGGCGCCGACGGCGGCAGGAGCACGCCGACGCGCTCCTGCCCGGCCAGGCGCTTCTCGAGCTCGACGCCGAGCAGGTGCGCCCCGACGAGGGTCTGCAGGCCGTTGAGATTCGTCGTCGCGTCGGCGACGCCCGCGCGCAGGAGGCAGCGCTTCTGCATCTCGGCGAAGCGCAGCGGGAGCGGCTTGGAGTCCCGGAGGCGGTGCTCGAAGGCGTCCGCGGCGAGCTCCAGGATGGCCTGGCGCACCTCGAAGGCCGTCGCCGTCGGCGGCAGGGGCTTGCCGAAGCTGACGCTGACTCGATAGGGGATCTCCTTCGGGATCTTGAAGAAGGCCTTGCCCCCCGAGAAGCTGAAGATGCTCCCCCACACCGAGTCCAGGTGCACCGGGACGATCGGGACCTGGACGCCGTCCACCATGCGCTCGAAGCCCTTCTTGAACTTCTGCATCTGCCCGTGCCGCGTGATGCCGCCCTCGGCGAAGATGCACACCGCCTCGCCCGACAGCATGTACTCCCGCGCGCGCTGGAAGGAGCGGACCAGCTCCTTGGGCCCGTCGGAGCTGGAGACCGGGATGCAGCCCATCGCCTTGAAGATCCAGTGCGCGACGGGCAGCTCGTAGAACTGGCGCAGCATGAGGAAACGCACGAGGCGCGTGTTGGCCATCGTGATCAGCACCGCGTCGATGTAGGACGCGTGGTTGGAGACGAGCAGGACCGGCCCCTCGAGCGGGACGTTCTCGACGCCCTCCGTGCGGATCGTGTACAAGCCGTTGGCGATGGGATAAAGAAGGAGCCGCAGGAAAAAATCCGGCAGGCGCCGCAGCAGCTCGAAGGCGACGACCGCCGACATCGAGGCCGCGACGAGGAAGACCTGCGCCGGGTCGAGGCGGAACTTGGAGTCGAGCGCCCACAGCGCCGCCGACGCGACCATGATGGCCGCGAAGCTCAGGAAGTTGCCCGTCGCGATCACGCGCCCGCGCTCCGCGGCCGGGCTGCGCTGCTGGATGTAGGCGGCCAGCGGCACCGCGAAGAAGCCGCCCGACAGGCCCGCCATCAGCAGGTCGAACATCACGCGATGCGGCGAGGCGTAGGCGAAGCCGAGGTCGAGCGAGAACGCGACGAGGCCGATGCCGCCCAGCGGCACGAGCCCCTGCTCGACGCGGCCGCGCGACATGCGCCCCGCGATGTAGGACCCGAGGCCGATTCCGAGAGCCAGGACCACCTGGAACTGCCCGATCTTCGATTCGTCGACGCCCATCAGCCGCGCGCCGTAGACGATCAAGTTGAGCTGGAACAGCGCGCCGACGAACCAGAAGAAGGCGGACGCGTACGTCGCCAGGTTCACGTTGGGCAGCTTGGCGAGGTCGCGGAGGTTGGCGGCCGTGCGCGAGACCACGTCCAAGCGCAGCGTCGCCTCGGGGCGGGCGGCCGGCGTCAGCGGCACGAAGAGAGAGGCGACGAAGCCGGCGACGCCGACGGCGACGAAGACGGCGGCGGCGATCTCGGGTCGGTCGCGCAAGCGACCGGCCATCTCCGCCGCGGCCGCGGTCCCCAGGATGATGGCGCCGAAGCTCGTCATCTGCACGAGGCCGTTGGCCGCGGACAGGTCCTCGTCGGAGACGAGCTCCGGCAGGATCGCGAGCTTGATCGGGCTGAAGAACGCCGAATGCACGCCCATCAGGAAGAGGATGGCGAGCAGGGCGGGCATGCTGCCCGCCGCGAGCGCGGGCACGGCGAGCAGGAGAAGGACCGGCTCCGCGGCCTTGAAGATCACGAGCAGGCGCGACTTCGCCCAGCGGTCGGCCGCGTCGCCGGCCAAGGTCGAGAAGAGCAGGAAGGGCAGGACGAACAGGCCGCCCGCGAGCGGGATGAGCTTCGCCGCCGCCTCCGGCGAGATCAGCACCGCGCGCAGGAGGATGAAGGTCTTGAACGCGTTGTCGTTGAACGCGCCGAGCGCCTGCGCCGCCAGGAAGGCGGAGAACCGCGGCTCGCCGAAGGCGGCTTTGAGTCGCGGCTGGCTCATTGGTTCGCCGCGATCGCCTTTTCCAGCGCCGCGCGCCGCTCCCAGCCGCCGGGATGCGTGCGGAAATAGTCGCTGAGTCCCTCGACGGCGATCTCGTCGGGGCCGCGCTTGGTGTTCGCGTCCTTCGGGATGCCGAGCGCGTCGAAGACGCGCAAGCCGGCTCGCGGGTCGCGCCCGCGGGAGCGCATCACGGCGGCGGCGTAGGCGTCGGCCTCGAGCTCCTGCGTCTGGCTGAAGTGCAGCGAGGCGAACAGGCGCGGGATCGACAGCACGCCGCCCACGACGACGCCGACCGGGCCCCGGCTGGAAGAGGATTGCAGGCGGTAGGCGTCGGCGGTGTGGCCGAGCTCGATGTGGCCGATCTCGTGGCCCGCGACGAACATCAGCGCGTCGAAGTCGCCGCCGAGCTTGTCGAGAAGGGAGCTCGTCGCGAAGACGAAGCCGCCCGGGATCGCGAAGGCGTTCGGCGAGTATTCCTGAACGACGCGGAACTCGTACCGGCCGGCGAAGCGCTTGACCAGCGGCGACCGCGCGGCCTCGCCCGCCGCCTCGCGCCATTGCGCCTCGTGGACGGCGTCCGTCGAGCCCGCCACGGGCGTCGCGCGTGGGATCGCCGCCGCCATCTCCATGCCGATCGCGCGCTCTTCCTCCGGCGAGAGCGGGAACGCGACGGCGGAGGCGCGGTCGAGGCCCTTCTCGTGCTCGGCCACGGTCCGCGACAGCGGCAGCACGCTCTCGCGGCTGGGCCCCGAGCGCGCGACGACGACGGCCGTGACCGCGGCCGCGGCGGCGAGCAGCAGCGGCAGGGCCTCACGCATCGCGCTTGGCTCCCGCGCGGACGTAGAGGCCCGACGCCGCCAGAAGAACGGCGCCCAAAGCCATGAAGCTCGCCACGCGATAGGGCAGCGGCAGCTGGGACGTGTCCATCAGAAGCGCCTTGCCGACGCACAGCCCGAGCAGCCCCAGGCCGGGCAAGCGCAGCTCCTTCCAGTCCAGCAGGAGCCCGCTGCCGAGGAAGGAGATGCCGAGCGCCGTCCAGGCGAGCGTGAGCTTGACCGAGTCGAGCTCCTTGCCGAGATAGGCCGCGCCGAGCACGAGCGCGAGCAGCGAGAACGTCGCCGCCGACTGCGTGTCGACGTCGTCGCCCGCCCCCGTCTTGGCCGCGTGCATGCCGCCCAGCAGCGCGGCGACGCCGGTCCAATACAGCGCGGCGCGCGGCACCGTCAGCGTCGCCATCAGGGCGGCCGGAGCGAACAAGTAGGAGACGATCGCCTCGAGCATCACGCCGACGGCCAGCAGGCCGGACTGGCGGCGCAGGTCCTTGTGCTTGGTCGCGCGCCCCGCCCAGTACAAGCCGAGCACGCCGAGAGCCCAGATGGGCAGGCGCAGGCGGCCGTCGAAGCTCTTGTACACGGCGAAGACGGCGACCGCGGTCATGAGCCAGGAGAGCACGCGCCGCTGCTCCGCTTGGCTCCACCGGTTCCATTTCTCCGCGACCGTCTCGTCCATCGGGTCGGCGAAGAACAGGGCGGCGAAGACGAAGGAGATCAGCGCGGAGACGAGCAGACGCGGCGGCACGCCGAGCGCGGAGCCCGAGCCGTAGTCGATGAAGAACGAGTAGAACCCGACGAAGACCTCCGCGGCCGAGGCCTGCACCCAAAGATGCGCCCGCCCCAGCCGTCGCGCGCAGAACTCTCCGGCCGTCGCCGCGGCCAGCAGCGCGCACGCGAAAGGAGCGGAGTCGAGCGCGCCCCACAGTCCCAGCACGAGCCCCGCCGTCCCCGCGTACAGCCAGTACTCGGAGACCGCGGTCTCCCATTCCTCGGGAGCGTCCAGCCACACGCGGTAGAAGCGCGAGAAGAAGTACGACGTCGCGGCGAAGACGAACATGGACATCGCGGCCGCCTTGCGGCTGGCGAGGCCGTCCTGCACGAGGTTGTAGTAGAAGAAGAAGGTGAGCATGGACATGAACATGCCGGCCGCCCGCCACGCGGGCAGCTCCAGGAACAAGCCCATCCACACCCACGCCGAGGAGATCAGGACCCAGGCCAGGAGCTTCATCTGCGGATCGGGGAGCTGGAACACTCCCATGGCGAGCACCCACAGCGCCGCCGCGCCGCCGGCGCCGATGGCGGCCGTGCGCCGAGGCAGGACCAGGGCGTAGCCCGCCGCCGGCAGGGCGAGGAACGCGGCGACGGCGGCCGCGCGGGTCATGCTCGGCTCCCCGAAATAGATCCGTCCCATCGCGGCGCCCAAGAGGAAGAAGACCGCGATGTTCAGGCACAGCGCCGCGTCGGCGATCTTGGCCTGCTCCTCGGAGAACAGGGCCCGGCGCGCGCGCGGGACGAAGGGCAGCAGCGCGACGATGAGGTAGCCCCCGGCCAGCCAGCCGAACGGCTGCAGGAACGCGGCCAGGGAGCGCGAGACGGCGGGCGCGTGGATCGTGTCCCAATAAACCGGGAAGTAATGGCCGTAGAAGCCGAGAAGGCTGACGATGAGCACGTCCGCCTCGCCCGACCAGGCCGCGACCGCCGCCGACGCCGCCTGCAGGAGCAGGAACAGGTCGAAGGAGATGACCTCCTCGCGGCAGAAGCCGAGCAGGAGATACGTCAGGCCGAAGGCGTAGATGCGCAAAGGCCGCGACCGGCTGCGCACGGCGTGCGCGATCATCCCCGCCGCCGCGGCGACGAGAAGCGCCATCGCCAAGACGGGCGACGTGACGACCCGGGTGAGCGGGAAGTGGTAGCTGGCGTAGGCCGTGATATAAAGGATGGACCAGCCGCCGCCGGCCAGGACGTTGGCCATCCGGTCGTACGGAGGCCGCTTCTGGACGAAGCGCGCCAGCCGGATCAGCGCGGCGCCGGCCCCGGCGGCCATCACGACCTTGGCCATCGGACCGTGGTTCTTCGCCTGCCAGACGAGGAAGAACACGACGCCCAGGCCCAGCAGGAGCATGCCCACGTATTGGAGCAGCTTCTCGCCGATGAAGCGCTCGTCGATGGCGGCCGACAAGCCCGTCCGCGCCGCGGGCGTCGCCGCAAGCGCGGCCGCTTGCGGCCGCGCGCGCGGAGCGTTCGCCAACGGACCGCGCTTGATGCGGAAGGGGTTGTCGGGCGACGAGGCGTCCCCCTGGGGCTGGGGCTGAGGCTTGGGCTTTAAGCGCTCCAGATCGACGGCAGGCTCGGGAGCGGGCGGCGTCGTTGCCGCCGGAGCGGCCTTGGGCGGGACGGCGTCCACCCACGGCGGCGGCGTCGGCTGCGAGCGCGGGGGCATCTCGTCGGGCGGAAGACCCTTCATCTGCCGCAGCTCGCGCTTCATGGCGCGCATCTCCTCGCGCAGGGCCTCGAGCTCGGATTTCGGGTCGCCTTCTTCCATGACACCGAATGATAGGGGACCCTCTCCGGGGCGTCAAGGCCCCCCTTTTGCTACGATGCGCGCATGACAGAAGCCCGCGAATTCAAGCCGCTCAAGGAGCTGGGCGACATCCCGCTGGGAGGCGGCAGCGTCCTCAAGTTCTACGTCGACGAGTTCAAGGGGCACAAGTACGGCTCGATCCGCACCTTCGTCGCCGGAGAGGCTTACTCCGGCCCGACGAAGTCGGGCGTGACGATGAACGCGCGCATCCTCGACGAGGCCATCCCCGTCCTGGAAAAGCTCCCCGCGTCGCCGGCCGGGAGCGAGGACGTCGAGCTGGCGCGCTGGCCGAAGAAGCTCGGCGTCGAGCTGGTCGCGCGGATCACGATCTTCAAGGAGACGCACGGCGTCGACCTGCGCGAGTGGGTCGAGGAAGCCGAGTACAAGGGCTGGTCGAAGAAGGGCGTGCGCATACCTTATAAAGAGCTGCCCAAGGCGCTGGCGTATCTCCGCGAGATGAAGGCTCTCGTCGCAAAAGCGTGACTATCGACCCCTGGCGGTCATTCCGCGGACCTGTTATAGTGGGGGCGCTGAAGCGCTCGACGCTTCTACCGTTTTCTAGAGAGAAAAAAATGAAAAAACACCCTCTACGCCGCGTCTTGAACTCCGCGCTGGCGCTGTCGCTCTCCTTCTTGTGCGCCTCCGCTCCCGCCTTCGCCGCGGCCGCTCCGGCCTCGACCGCGACGTCGGCTTCCCCCTCCGAGGAGGTCGAGAAGTATCCCGGAGGCCCGATCGTCGCCGAGCTCGTCAGCCGCCTGCTCGAGCAGACGCACTACGCCAAGAAGCCCATCGACGCGGCGGTGTCCAAGCAGTTCCTCGAGAACTACCTCGAGTCCTACGATTACAACCACATGATCCTGAACAAGTCCGACGTGGACGAGTTCGAGAACAAGTACGCCGCCACCTTGGGCGGCATGGTCAAGGACGGCGACGTGGATCCTGCATACGAGATCTACCAGCGCGTGCAGAAGCGCCTCGAGGAGCGCGTCGCCCTGGTCAAGCGCCTGACGGCCTCGACGTTCACCTTCACGACCGACGAATCCGTCGTCCTCGACCGCCACGAGTCGCCGTGGCCGACGCAGGCCGAGGCCGAGAACCTGTGGCGCCTGCGCATCAAGAACGAGGTGCTCGTCGAGCGCATGGCGCGCGAGAAGGCCGAGGAGGCCAAGGCCGCCGCGGCCAAGGCGAAAGCCGAAGCGGACAAGAAGGTCGCCGTGTCGACGCCCCCCGCGGCCGCCCCGGCGTCCGCGGTCGCCGCGTCGACCGTCCCGGCGGCCGCCGCCAAGGCGAACGCCGAGCTCGCCAAGAACGAGGCCGCGAAGCTCCCGGAGAAGCCGGCCAAGGAACCGTCGATCGAGGAGACCATCGACACGCGCTACGACCGCCTCCTGCGCAGCTACAAGGAGTACGACGGCTCCGACATCCTGCAGGACTACCTGTCGTCGCTGACCCACGTCTACGACCCGCACACCGACTATCTCGCCGCCTCGTCGAAGGAGAACTTCGACATCAGCATGAAGCTCTCCCTCGTCGGCATCGGAGCCGTCCTGCGCTCCGAGGACGGGTACGCGAAGATCCTTTCGCTCGTCACCGGCGGCCCCGCCGAGACGGGCAAGAAGCTCAAGCCCAACGACAAGGTCGAGGCGGTCGCTCAGGGCGACGGCCCGTTCGTCGAGGTCGTCGGCATGAAGCTCGACAAGGTCGTGGCCATGATCCGCGGCGAGAAAGGCACGACCGTCCGCCTGCGCGTGATCCCGGCGGACGCCGCCGACCCGTCGACGCGCGTCGTGATCCCGATCGTCCGCGACGAGATCAAGCTGACCGACCAGGAGGCCAAGGCGCGCGTCTACACGATCCCCTCCAAGCAGAAGGGCGCCCGCGCGTCCAAGATCGGCGTTCTGGACCTGCCCTCGTTCTACGCGGACATGCAGGGCGGCGAGGACGCCAAGAGCCTCACGCGCGACACCGACCGCCTGCTCGCCGAGCTCAAGCGCCGCCAGGTGGACGCCGTCGTCGTCGACCTGCGCCGCGACGGGGGAGGCTCGCTGGCCGAGGCGGTGTCCCTGACGGGACTTTTCATAAAGGATGGGCCCGTGGTTCAGGTCAAGGACGCCCGCGGCACCATCCGCGTCCTGCGCGACACCGACGAGAGCCAGTCCTACGACGGGCCGATGGTCGTGCTGACCTCGCGCGGCTCCGCGTCGGCCGCGGAGATCTTCGCGGCCGCGATGCAGGACTACGGGCGCGCGCTGATCGTCGGCGACAAGAGCACGTTCGGCAAGGGCACGGTGCAGTCCGTGCTCGAGCTCAGCCAGTACCTGCCTCCGGCCTACCGCGCCTACAAGCCCGGCGCGCTCAAGATCACCGTGCAGAAGTTCTACCGCGTCTCCGGCGGCTCGACGCAGAACCGCGGCGTGATCCCGGACATCCATCTCCCGTCCGCGGGGGACATCTCGGACATGACCGAGTCCGCGCAGAAGGACGCCCTCCCTTACGACGAGATCGAGCCGGCCGTCTACGACCGCTCCGGCAACGTCGACGGCAAGATCGCTCCCGTCTCCCGCGAGTCGGCCGAGCGCGTCGCGGCCTCGAAGGAGTTCGCGTGGATCCGCGAGGACCTCGAGCGCTGGGAGAAGCAGAAGAAGGACAAGTCGATCTCGCTGAACGAGGCGAAGCGTCTGGCCGAGCGCAAGGCCGACGAGGACCGCGCCGCGGAGCGCAAGAAGGAGCGCGTCGCGATGAAGGAAAAGCCGCCGGCGTTCGAGGAGATCACGCTCGCGATGCTCGACGGAACGGCCAAGGCCCCCGCGGCCTCGACCGGGACCGTGACCGCGACCCCGCCGCCTCTGGACGACGACGAGGGCTACGAGCGCTCGCCGGACGCGCCCGACGCCGTGCTCAACGAGACCCTGCGCATCGCCGGCGATCTGGCGTCCAACGTCTCGCCGAGCGCCACCGCATACCATTCCAGCAGCTTCAACGTCACGCAATGACCGCACGCCGTTAACATAAGGACGACTCCGCCCCTGAGCCGCCAGTCCCGCCGCCGCGCCTTCCACGGCGCTCCCGCCCTGCTGGCGGGGGCGCTGCTGGCTTTCTCCGCCGCGGCCGCTCCGGCCGCTACGGCAAACGCCGCGGCGCATGCCGCCTCCCCGCCGCTGCGCCTGGCCCTGATCGAGGACTCCCCGACGCGGCTGACGCTGCTGATGATCCAGCCCCTCGAGCGCGTCCTCAAGGACGCAGGCTCCGACGCGGCGCTGGAGGCCGTCGACGAGGTCCCTTGCTCGTTCGCCGGCCCCGACCACCGCTTCCACCTCCCGCCGGGCGTCGGCGCGCCCGACACGTCGGCCTCCTCCGACGCGATCGCGCTCGAGTCCGAGGCGGAGGTCGCCTTCGTCTATCCGCCGGAGCCGTCCTTCGTCGAGGCGCTGCGCAAGGCCGCGGCCGATCCCGCGACCTATCGCCATCCGAACTCGCTGACCCTCGCGGAGCGCGACGCCGAGGTCGCGGCCAGCGCCGTCCCGGAGGGCGGGACGACCGTCGTCGTCCGCGCCGACCTGGAGCGCCCGGCGACGGGACGCTGGCGCACGGGCCTAGCGGCCTATTACCGCGTGAAGTGGAAGGGGCGCGACATCGCGATCGCCGTGCTCGGGCGCACCTATGGAGGCCTCGGCCGGCTCGCGGCCGCGGCGGAGCGAGAGTCCGAGAACGGGCCGCTGATCGGCGTCGCGCGCGGCGGCACCTTCGGATCGGCCGACTCCGACGCGCGCGGGCGCGCCGCCGCCGGGGCGCTCGAGCGCGCGGGCCTGCGCTACTCCGCGGTCTCGGCCTCCGAGATCGAGCACTGGAGCGACCTGGAGGCCTATCGCCGCGACCGCCCGGCGGGAATCTCGTACCTCTCCGCGAACCTCGTCTATTCGACGGCGACCGCTCGCACGATCCTTCCGCCCTTCGCGCTGTTCGAGACCTCGGGCACGCGCGTCGCCGTCGTGGGGCTGACGCCGCAGTCGGCGGCGCCGCTGCTGCCGCAGTTCGGCCTCGACCGGCTCAAGGTCGAGGACCCCATCGTCGCGTTGACGGCGCTGATCCCGCGCCTGCGCGAGGAGGCCGACGTGGTGATCGCGCTCGGCCGGCTGGACTCGGCCGACCGCGGGCGCTTGGCCTCGTCCACGCGCGGGCTCGACCTGATCCTCGCCGACGACGCGCCGTTCACGATCTATAGCGCGCCGCCGGCCTCGTCCGTCGAGCAGGACGAGCGTCCGGCCTACGGCAACCCTCTGCCGACGGTGCGCGCCTACTCGCCGGCGCTGAACGTGGTCGAGCTATCGCGCCGCCCGGGCGACGGCCGGATGATGGACTGGACCCTGCGGCAGAGCGCGGTGCTCCTCGACGACTCGATCAATCCCGCGGAGGGCTTCCCGGAGCCGGCGCTGGAGGCCTACGCGGCGGGCCGCTCGACCGAAGCCGCGCTCCTGCCCGCGGCGCGGACGGTGTTCCCGCCGTCGGAGCGCGGCGGCAGCCCGTTCTACGATCCGCGCGACTTCTGGACGCTGGCGGCGGGCCTGCTCGCGGAGCGCGGCCGCGCCGAGGCCGGCCTGCTGCCGGTCCCGCCCATCGCGGTGCAGACGGTCGGCCCGGTGCGCGAGAGCTTCGTGCGCGCGTGGCTGGGCGGCGCGGACCCGGCGGTGCTGGCCACGGTGCCCGGCGACCGCCTGAAGAAGCTGGCCGACGACGCCGCCGACCAGCGCAAGCGCGAGGAGGCCGGACTGCCGCCCTCGTCGCCGTTCAATTACGTGGTCTCGGGCTTCGACCCGTCGGGACTCCTGCGCGGGGCGCCGCTCGACCGCGGCGACAATTACCTTCTCGCGACGTCGCGCTCGGCCGCCGAGGCGCTGGACCTGCCCAAGCCTTACGACCTGATCCCGGGGACCGCGACCGTGCCGGCCGCGGTCCTCGACGAGATGCGCGCGCGCGCCGCGGAAGCCAAGCCTTACGACTGGCGCCGCTGGATGGAGGGCCGCCCGATCGCCGAGCCGGGCCTGTGGCGCGTCAACTTCCGCGACATCAGCCTCAACGTCCGCGAGACGAAGGTCCAGAGCAGCGACGCGTTCTCGTCGGTGGTGAACTCGCGGGTGCAGGGCTCCGACGAGCTCTTGATCGGCGAGACGCTCAAGACCGATCTCGAGTACCTCCACCACGAGTACAAGTGGACCAACACGCTCGAGATGGAGTACGCCAAGGACAAGATCACGCCGCGCGGCCAGCCGTCCGTCACGAACGTGACCTCCAACCGGATCATGTTCCTCACGCTGGGCACCAAGCGCGCGGGCTCGATCCCGTACGGCTGGCTCGCGCACTCCTGGGGTCCTTCGCTCGGCGCCGAGTACGACGGGGAATTCGAGCCGACCGCCGGCCTGCCGCGCAAGCAGGTCTACAGCGCCTTCCCGGGCTTCGAGTTCTTCGACGGGAGCGTGGTGAAAAGCCTCGAGACGACGGGCGTCATCAAGCGCGACCTCTCGCGCACGCCGCCGAACACGCAGACCGGCCTGCGCCTGCGCGCGCTCGTCTCGACGCCGGTCGGCCCCGGCGGGGCGCGGCTCAACGGCGAGCTCTGGAACAACTACTTCTTCCTGACCCGCTCGGACAACGCCAGCGACCTGCGCCTCGAGGGCGACGCGAACGCGAAGCTCACCATCCCGCTGCGCAAGTACCTCTCGGTGGCGCCGTTCGTGGACTTCTACTGGTTCGGGCTCAAGACGCAGCCGGTGTACGGGTACAGCCTGATGACCGGCGTCTCGATCGGGTTCTCGCGCCTGTGGAAGCCGCAGTACGAGGCGTTCTGAGCGCGGCCCGGCCGGAATCCAAGCCGCGCCGATTTGTAGGACTTGAAAGTCTTGCGCTCTTGCGCAGGTGCTGTTATGCTCAGCCCATGTTCTCAAATGACCCGGAAGTAGGCCGGCGTCGTCTCCTCCCGCCCCCGGCGCGGCGCGCCCTGTTATGGGGTCTCGTTTTCGCCCTCCCGCCGTGGTTGGCGGTCCCCGCGGACGCGAAGGACCAGGTCCCGACGAAGCTTTCCCAGACCAGCGCGTCGACCAAGGACCAGTTCAGCCTCACCGTCGAGGTCCCCGGCGGCTGCGAAATGGCCTCGATCTACTCCGACGACTTCGCGATCGTGAACACGCGCGACTTCAAGCCCGAAGCCAAGCAGCCCTATCCTCATCTGCAGCCGACTGGGCACGTCTACGACGTGAATCCGAACTCGAACGTCTTCCGGCCCATTTCCGGAAACACCCCGCCGAGCGGCGCCTCCGACGTCCCGGTCCTGCGGTCGTACGTCCTCAAGGCCCGGCACCCGGGGACGCTGACCCTCGGGCCGTTCCAAGTCCTCTGTCCCGACGGACCGCTCGAGACCCAGGCGCAGTCGATCCAGATCACCGGCGAGGAGGATTCGCTGGGAAAGACCGTCGCCATCCAGGATTTCTCGGCTTCCCGCCCCGCCGCGGCGATCCCCGCTCACGAGACGGTCGACGCGCCGGTCCCCGCCACGCGGCCGCCTGAGGCGGCGGCGCCCGCGGCCAAGGCGGACGTCGATCTTTCCGAATCGTTCGGCGAGATCATGACCGAGAAGAACATGCTGATCATCGCGGTCGTCGGCCTGTGCGCGGCCGTCGCGATCCTCCTGCTCCAGAATCAGAGCAAGGGCACCTAAGCGGTCAGCCCTTCAATTCGGCCTCGAGCAGGATCTCGTAGGCGTGGCCGAACGGGGCGGGACGACTGGCGTAGAGACTGATCCTCTCGACGCGCCGCCGCAGATCGAGCCTTGGCTCCGCCCGCAGGGCGGCCAGGAACTCGCCGGGGATGGGCTCGCGCTCCCGCTTGCGCCGGCCGAGAGTCAGGTGCGGCGAGAACGGACGCCGCTCGTCGCGGCCGAGCAGGTCCGCGATCCGCTCCATGGGCTCCGCTCCCTCGTCCAGCCCGATCCAGACCACGCGCGGGTCCTCGAGGGAGTCGAAAGCTCCGACGCCGCCGTAGACGAGCTCGAACGGCGCGCTTTGCGCGGCCGCGCGCCGCATCTGAGCCTCGACCTCGGGCAGCGCCGCCTCCGGCGTCTCCCCGAGAAAGCGGAAGGTGACGTGCATGTCCCGCGGGTCGACCCAGCGGTAGTGCCCGGGAGCCCGCCGCAGGCGCGCCACGACCTCCGCGGCCGCGGCCTTCACTTCCTCGTCGGCGGCGGCGGCGTAAAAGAGTCGCATGGGAAGACCCAAAAGATAGACAATCGCCCCATGAGCGTCAAGGAGCCCGCGTGAAGGCCGTCGTCACGCGCGTCGAGCGCGCCTCGGTGACCTTGCGCGACGGCGCCGCGGCCGGCGAGCGGCGCGAGACGGGCCGCGGGCTGCTGGTCCTGCTCGGGGTGGGACTGAACGACGGCGAGGACGCCGCGAAGAAGCTGGTCGAGAAGGTTCTCGCCCTGAGGATATTCCCGAACGCGGAGGGAAAGTTCGACCGCGCGGTCACGGACGAGAAAGGCGACATCCTGCTCGTCTCCCAGTTCACCTTGTGCGCCTCTCTCAAGGGCGGACGTCGGCCCGACTTCACCGCGGCGGCGCGTCCCGAGACAGCCAAGCCCCTGTATGAGCGCGTCGCGGCCCTGTTCGCGGCCTCCGGGTTGAAGGTCAAGACCGGAGAATTCGGCGCGTCCATGAGCGTCGAATCCGCGAATGACGGTCCTGTGACGATCCTCGTCGACACGGACCTATTCTAATCCGGGACCTTAAGGCCTATTGAGCGCTATCAAGCGCTCGCCTTGACCGGTCTCATCGGGCGGGATTGTCATTTCGCTTATACTGAATAGGCAATGAAACTTTCTCTCACCCCTTTGACGTTCGTCGCCGCGCTGTGCGCCGCGACCGCTTCCGCCCAGGTGACGCCGATCCGGTTCGCCGCTCCCGTCAACCCCATCGCCGGCCTTCCCAAGCTCCTGCCGAGCCCCATGACCGGCCCTCTCGTCGGAACCGGCATCAGCCTGCCGAACCTCGTGCCCGCGCTCACGCCTTCGGTGACGCTGGCCGCCCTGGCGCCGGCCGCCCCCGCGCCGGTCGGCCTGCCCGCTCACCAGGAGCTGATCCCGGCCGTCCAGCCCGCCCGCGACCCCGGCGTGGTCAACCCCCTCCAGCGCGTGATGCCCGGCGTGGTCGTCCGCTTCGCCGCCCCGGCCAACGGTTCCGCGAACGGCGCCCCGTCCGTGCCCGACGCCCCGAAGGAGAAGCTCGACGAGACGTTCGACGGCACCGGCGCCCCGTCCAAGCCGGCCGTCAACCTCCCGGTGCGCCGCCCGGTAAGCTCCGGCCGCCACGTCAGCCTGCCCGAGTGGGACCTCGAGCGCGAGCTCGGCATCTAATTTCAGCGAGTCCCCAAGAAAAAGGGCCCCGGTGAAAACCGGGGCCCTTCTTCTTTCCGGGGTCAGGCCTTAAGTTATTTAAGTTATTGCCGGCCGCAGCCTACCACGAATACTTAACGGTGTAAGTCACCACGGACTCGCCGTCCTTGGGCACGGGCACCGTGAACTCGATCGTCTGGGCGTCCTTCTTCTCATACTTGGCGGACGAGTCGACGATCTTCCAGTTGTTCCAGCGATACAGGTGCTCGATGACCTTCACCGTCGCGTCGGAGTCCTTGTGGTTGCGCAGCTTGATCTCGAAGGTCTCCTCGAAGCGGCGCTTGTTCAGGTCGGAGGAGTAGTCCGTGCGCTTGCGCTCGCCCACCAGGTCGAAGGCCTCGCCCATCTTGACCCGGACCTTCTCGTCCTTGGGCGTGTGGTCGATCGAGTCCTCGCCGGCGAACTGCAGGGAGCCGTCCTCGTCCTTCTTGTAGACGCGCACGCGCCCCTTCGGCAGCGGAATGCCCAGGCCCGAGGACTTCTTGTTGTCGAGCTCGAGGATCACCGAGACTTTCTTGTTGGACTGAAGACCGTAGTTCGGGTCCCAGTAGCCCGAGCCGCCGAAGCCGCCGTAGTACAGGTTCTCGGCCCCGTCGTAGACGAAGAGCTTGCGGATCGGCACGTTGGCGGCCGAGGCCATCTCGACCTGCTTCGAGGAGTTCTGCGCCAGCGTCGTGGGCCGCGCCAGCGTGTACAGGTGATACTCGAAGAAGGAGGACTCGGCCATGTTCGCCGGCGCCGCGGCCGCCATGTCCATCATCCGCGCCTTCGCCATCGGGTAGGCCCGCATCGGCTGCTCCGCGCGGTGCACGTCCCCCGCCACGAGCTTGAGCTTCGCGTCCTTGTACGTGGCTCCCGAGTTGTTGACCACCGTCGTCCAGGCGGTCAGGTCGGCCTTCGCGTCGTCCTTGTCGGCGACCAGGACGTAGTCGGCGCTCCAGGACATCCCGGCGGTCATGTAGGAGATCTCCCCGTCGTGCTTGCCCGCCTTCGTCGCGTCCAGCTTCCACACCAAGGTCGGCTTCGTCAGCAGGCCGTCGGGCAGCTCGGTCAGCACGGGATTGCCGGGCGGATTGATCAGGATCTTGCCGTCGGACTGGAGCACGCGGCCGTTGGCGTTGGAGAGGAGGATGCCCTTCACTGATTCGATCTTCTCGCCGTCGCGGCCGGCGACGCGCTGCAGCTCGATCTCCTTGCCGAGGTAGCGGTTGAGGATCGCGTCCGGGCTCGCCAGGTCGTAGCGGAAGTCCTGCTCGAGCACGGTCACCGCGTCGGGCGCCGTCAGCGACTTGAAGTGCACGCTCGTCGGGTCGATCTGCGCGGCCACGTCCTCGACCTTCACCTCATTGATCCCGTCCTTGAGGACGAACGGGCGGACCTCTTTGACCACGCCGAGGTTCGAGTTGTAGACCGTCACTTCCGTCGCCGATGCGGCCGAAGCGAGGACGAGAAGAACGAGCGGCAGGAACTTGGTCATCGGTTTGATCTCCATGGCGAGTATGACTCCGACATCGTAGAAAAGTTCCCGGGACGCTCGGGAACACTTGAATTCGTACAGTTGTCCGAATATACTAAGGTCATGTTCGTCGCCGCCGAGGACTACGAAGACCAGGGCCTGGACCTCAACAAGCGCCTCATCGAGCGCCCGGCCGCCACGTTCTTCATGCGCGCCTCCGGCGCCTCGCCCGACGCGGGCGTGAGCGACGGGGACCTGCTCGTCGTCGACCGCGGCGAGACCGCGGCCGCCGGGCGCGTCGTCGTGGCGGTGGTGGCCGGAGAGCTCGTCGTGCGCCGCCTGGCGCCGGGCTGGCGCGAGGACGACGGCCTGGAGATCTGGGGCGTCGTAAACTGGATCGTGCGCAAGCCCTAGGATGGCGGTCTTCGCGCTCGTCGACTGCAACAACTTCTTCGTCTCCTGCGAGCGCGTGTTCCGCCCGGAGCTCGAGCGCCGGCCCGTGGTCGTGCTCTCCAACAACGACGGCGTGGTGATCTCGCGCTCCGAGGAGGCCAAGGCCCTCGGCATCGGCATGGCGGTCCCCTTCTTTGAAGTCCGGGCGCTCGTGGTCGAGCACGGCGTCGTCGCGATCTCGGCCAACCACGAGCTGTACGTCGACTTCTCGCGCCGCGTCAGCGAGGTCCTCGCCCGCCACTCGCCCCGCGTCGAGAACTACTCCGTCGACGAGTCCTTCCTGACCTTTCCCGACGACGGCGAACTGGAGCCGCGCGCTCGGGCGCTGCGCGCCGAGGTCGGCCGCTGGACCGGCATCCCCGTCTCCGTCGGGCTCGCCCCCACGAAAGCCCTCGCCAAGCTCGCTTCCGACAAGGCCAAGAAGGCGGGCGGCGTGCTCTCGCTGCTGGACCCGGCGGTGCGCGACAAGACGCTCGCCGCCACCCCCGTCGAGCACGTCTGGGGGATCGCCAAGGCCTCCGCGGCCAAGCTCGCGGCGCACGGCGCCGTCACGGCCGCGGACTTCGCCGGACTGGGGGACGCGGTGATCTTGAAGACTCTCGGCGTCGGCGGCCTGCGCCTGGCCCACGAGCTGCGCGGGATCTCCTGCCTGAACCTGGCCCCCGCCGCGCCGGAGCGGCAGTCGGTGACCGTTTCCCGCTCCTTCGGGCGGACCGTCGCGAGCCTGGCCTCGCTCGAGTCCGCCGTCGCCTCCTTCGCGGCGCGCGCCGCGGAGCGCGCGCGCCGGCACGAGCTCAAGGCCGGCGCCCTGCGCGTGTTCCTGGGCTGGCGCGAGGACGGCCAGCTCGCGGGCGGAGACGGCGTGCTCAAGCTCGCGCCCACCAACGACACCACGGCCCTCACGCGGGCCGCCAAGGAGCTCCTGGGGCGCCTGTTCGTCGAGGGCCGGGCCTACCGGAAGGCGGGCGTCGTGCTCGGGGACATGCGGAGCGCCGACACTCACCAGGCCGAGTTCTTCGACGACGGTCGCTCGGAGCGAGCCTCGCGGCTCATGAAGACCGTCGACCGCGTCAACGCGTCCTTGGGGGAAGGGACTTTACGCTACGGGGGCGAGCAGGCGGCGAAGGGCTGGGGGGCGCTGAGCGAGCGGCGCTCTCCGCGCTGGACGACGAGCTGGGACGAGCTGCCCAAAGCGCGGGGTTGAGGGAGGCCCTTAGAAGCGGGAGACGTAGTGCGAGACGTGATGCGCTCGGCGGTGGGCGTGTCCCTGGCGGCACAGGCGCCCGGCGGCGAAGAGAAGGATGAGCCCCACGATGGCGAAGCCGATGATGGCTTCCTGCGCGCTGCCGCCCCCGGCGGCGAAACCCGGATCGACACCGACCGCGGCAATCATGATGTTCATCTCGGATACTCCTTCGTCGCAATGGCGACTGGTTTGAGTTTACCGGGGGCCCGTTACAGCCGTATTACGGGGGAGACATCAAAAGCGTAGCCGGATTTCTCGTCGGACGCGACCCAACAAATAGCGAACGAGGAAGCTCGCGAATCAGCGTCGTTTTTTGGGATTGCGGCTCCAGGGAGACGTCCGCACCTGGCCGGGAAGCTCGTCCTTGACCTGCTCGAAGTCGAGCCGGCCCGCGGCTGCGTCGACGCTCTTGAGCCGCACCTTCATGCGCGTGCCAAGCGTGCCGCTCGCGCCGCGCAGCAGGCCCACCGCTCCGGACTCCGGCAGGGCGATGAACAGTCCTGCGGCGGTCGAGTTGACCACGACCCCGACGAACTCCTGGCCGACGCTGCGGTTGAGCAGCTCGGCGCGCGCGAGGTCCACGGCCTTGCGCTCGGCCTCGGACGCGGCGCGCTCGCGCTCGGAGCAGCGCGTCGCGAGGCCCTCGACGGAGATGCCGTCGGCGTGCGCGCGCGGCCTGCCGTGCATGATCCCCTTGAGCGCGCGGTGCACGAACAAGTCGGGATAGCGGCGGATCGGCGAGGTGAAGTGGCAATAGTCGGACGAGGCCAGGCCGAAATGTCCGCCGTGATCCGGCGAGTACACCGCGAGCTTCAGGCTGCGGATCACCTGGATGTTGGCCGTCTCCTCGAACGGGTGCCCCACCGCGGCCTTGAGCAGGCTCTGCAGGCCGCGCACCGGGTTGGCGACGAGCGAGGTCGACGCGCGGATGCCCAGCTGGCCCATCTCCTTCTGCAGCATATCCAGGCGCTCCGGATCGGGCGTGTCGTGCAGGCGGCGCAGGAAGGGGACCCGCGCCTTCGTCAGGTGGCGCGCGACCGCCTCGTTGGCCGCGACCATGAACTCCTCGACGAGGCGGTGGCTGTCCAGGCGCGGACGCTTGACGATCTCGATCGGCGTGCCGTCCACGCTGCAGCGCACGGAGTATTCGGTCGTCATGAAGTCGAGCGCGCCGCGCTTCATGCGCCAGGCGGTGAGCGCCTTGGCCAGCGGGCCCATGCGCTTGACCGCCTTGAGGACTTCGGGGACCACGCGGTCGACGGGCTTGCCGTCGAGCACGTCCTGGACCTCCTCGTAGGTGAAGCGGCGCCAGGAGCGGATCACCGTCTCCTCGACCTTCGCGCCGTGGACCGCGCCGTCGGTCGTCATGTCCATCCAGCACGTGAGCGTCAGGCGCGGCACGTCGGGCCGCAGGGAGCAGAGGTGGTCGGACAGCTTGGGCGGCAGCATCGGGATCACGCGCCCGGGCAGGTAGACGCTGGTCCCGCGGTTGACCGCTTCCTTGTCGATCGTCGAGTCGCGCGTCACGTAGTTCGCGACGTCGGCGATGTGCACGCCGAGGCGGACCTTGCCCCCGCCGAGCTCCTCGAGCGAGACGGCGTCGTCGAAGTCCTTCGCGTCGGCGCCGTCGATGGTGAAGGTCGGGAGATCGAACAGGACCTTGCGCCCCTCCCAGCTCGACGGCTCCGGGTCGTTGGGCATGGACTCGGCGGCGTCGAGGACTTCTTGAGGAAACTCGGTCGGGATGTCCTTGGAGGCGACGACGGCCTTGACCCGCGTCTTCGGGTCGTCGGGCGAGCCCAGGATCTCGAAGACCACGCCGCCCGCGTTGCGCTGCTCGGTGGGCCAGCGCTCGATGCGCAGCGCGGCGACCAGCCCCTCGACGAGCTCGACGCCCTTGTCCGCCCCCGTCACCTCGAGGGCTTCCTCGACGGAGCCGCCCTCGGGGATCAAGCCCCAGAACTTGCCGGCCCGGCGCAGGGCGCCGACCATCGTCGTGCGGCCGCGCGTGATCACGCGGACGATCTCGCCCGAGACCTTGCCGTTGCGATTGCCCGTGACGCGCGCGGCGACGCGGTCGCCGTCCATCGCGAGCTTGAGCGTCGGCCCGCTCAGATAGACGTCCTTATCGCTCTCCTTCTCGGCGATCAGGAACGCGAAGTGACCGCGATGCTGGATCTTGCCTTCGATGAGATTTTCGCCGCGTCGCGCCACGAGCCATTATCGCACTTATTCGCGGTGCTCCGTCTGCCAGACGAGGATCTCCGAGCCCTCCGGCCCCGCGGTCCACGCCGGGCTGCCGGCGCGCACGAGCCGAGCGGCGTCGCCCTGCTTGAACTCGCCCGCTCCCGCGAGCGTGCCCGAGCCCTTGGCCACGAACAGGTGCACGTGCGAGGCCTCCGGGACCTTGACCGTCTTGCCGACGGCCAGCCGCCCCGCCCACAGCGTGGCGTCCTTCTGCCGGATGTGGATCGCGGCCAGGTCCTCGCGGCCGCTCGCGACGGGCACGAGCTCGCCCTTGGCCAGCTCGGCGTTGATGTCGAGCTGCTCGTAGCCGGGCTTGATCGAGTCCGCGTCGGGCACGACCCACATCTGGACGAGGTGCGCCTCCTCCTTCTTCGAGTTGTTGATCTCGGAGTGGAAGATGCCCGAGCCCGCGCTCATGCGCTGGGCCAGCCCCGGGTAGATGATCCCTTTGTGGCCCATCGAGTCCTTGTGCTCGAGCTCGCCCGAGATCATCCAGGTCACGATCTCCATGTCGCGGTGCGGGTGCGTCGAGAAGCCCGACGCCGCGCGCACGCGGTCCTCGTTGTTGACGAGCAGGAGCCCGTGGTGGGTGTTCGTCGGGTCCCAGTGGGAGCCGAAGCTGAAGCTGTGCCGGCCGTCGAGCCAGTCGATCTTCGTGCGGAAGCGGTCCTCGCCGCGGACAGCCCGGATGAAGCCCTCGTTCTTGTTCGTCATAACGCCTCCATTCGTTCGATGTTGAACTATCTCTCTAAAAAAATCAGCCCGCCGCCGCCTTGCCGAGCTTGCGGCACAATCGCCTCAGCTCGTCCTGCTCTCCGGGCTCGAGCGCGCCCATCGTCTTCGCGACGAGCCGCGCGTGCCGCGGGAACGTCTTTTCCATCAGCGTCCGCCCCTTTCGCGTCAGCTCCACGGTCCGGTAGCGCCGGTCCTCCTCGCGCGTCGTGCGCCTCGCCAGGCCGTCCCGCTCCAGGTTCGCGATCACCAAGGTCAGGTTCCCCTTGCTGCGCAGCACCTTCTTCGCCAGCTCCGCCGCGCACAGCGGCCCGAGGTGGTGCAGCGCCTCGAGCACGCCGAACTGGCTCTCGGTGAGCCCCTCCTCCGCCATCACCGCGTGGGTCCGGCTCTCCACGGAGTCCGCCGCGCGCGACAGCGCGATGAAGGCGTTCAGCGCCCGGACCTCCTCTTTCGGACCTCGGTGTCGTGAGCCCATATTTAATAGTTCGATGTTGAACTATATCAAGTATAGCACCGCCGCGAGGAGCCGTCAAGGGCGCGGCCGGCGCTACGGGTCGAGGCCTTCGCCGGCGTCGTGGCGTCCGTGGTGGTCGTCCGCCGTCGGCGCGCGGCCCTGCTTCCAGATGCGCTCGAAGTAGGCGCTCCACGCGGCGGCGTCGTCGGGCGCGTCGAGGAACACGGCGTTCTCGTAGTTGTTGAGCTCGCCGTTGAACGTCCAGTTGAACGAGCCGGTCTCGACGAGCTTGCCGTCGAGGACGACGAACTTGTTGTGCATGACGCCCTTCTGTCCGTCCTTGCCGTTGGAGAGGCGCACGTCGAAGCCGAGGTCCGCCATCTCGGCCATCTCCTTCAGGAAGCCGTACTGGTAGCGGTCGAAGACGATGCGGATGTCCACGCCGCGGTCCTTGGCGCGCTTGAGCGCCTCGATCAAGTCCGCGTGCGTGAAGGAGAAGTTGGCGACCACCAGGCTCGTCTTCGCGGCGTCGATGGCCTTGACGATCTCGGCGGCGGTGCCGCGCGGCGTGTAGGCCTCGCGCGGCAGCGCGACGCCGTTGAAGCGGACCGAGCGCGCCGCGTCCTGCGGCGCCGGCGGCAGCGGGGCGCTGTGGCCGTGCTCGTCGAGGACCGGCCGGACCGGCGGGTTCTTGTCGTCGACGACCTTCGCGCTCGACCACAGCCAGTTCCAGTAGTTCTGATACGAGGCGATGCGCGTCGCGTCGTTCTCGAACAGCGCGTTCTCGAAGTGCTGGACGTCGGCGGCGCGGGTCCAGTTGTAGGAGCCGGTCTCGAGCAGGGCGCCGTCGAACACGGCGAACTTGTTGTGCATGATGCCGTAGGCGTCGCCGCCGCGGAGCATCTTCAATTCAAAGCCTCCGTCGACGAGGCTCTGCACCTCGGGCGTGCGCTTGCCCGTGGATTTTTCCGGAAACAGGTGGCCCTGGTCCATCACGATGCGGACCTTCACGCCGCGCTGCTTGGCGCGCGCGAGCGCGTCGCGGACCTCGCGGATGGCCAGCTCGTAGATCGCGATGTCGAGCGTCTTCTTCGTCGCGTCGATGGCTCGGATCAGGTGCGAGCTGATCTGGGTCGTGTCGGAGAACATGCGCGTGGGCAGCGTCTGGCCGTTGAAGGCGACGCTGTCGCCGCGCGGCGCGGGCGCCGGCGCGTCGGCCGGGGCCGGCGCGGGCCCCTCGAGGGCGGCGCCGTCGAACGTCCGGCGGCCTTCGCTGAAGCCCGCGAGCGCGGGCGCGCCCGCCGGAGCGGCGGCGGGAGCGGCGGCCATCTCGGACAGCGAGGACTTGGCGGAGGCCGCCGCCGGGGCGGCGGAAAGCGCGGGAGCGGCGGCGGCGAGGGCGGACGGCATCGCGGCGAGGGCGGGCGAAATCGCGAGCGACGGAGCGTTGAGAGCGGGGGCCAGAGCCGGTGCGGCCAGGAGCGAAGGGGCCGCTCCGAGATGGAACGCCGCTGAAATCGAGGCCGCGCCGGCGACTCCCGGAATCGCCGTCATCGAGGGCAGAAGGATGGGCCGCACCTGCGCCAGGACCGGCGCCTGGAGGGACAACGTCAGGCCGAGCGAGAGGGAAACGCGCAGGAAGCGGGATTTCATGCCTTGAGTTTAGCCCGTCCGTGACGCTTCCGGATGGCCCGAAGGGCCCTCTGATGCGCTCGGCAAATGGCCTAGGCGATCTGCTCGTAATTATCCGCATATTTAGCCCGGGCTAAGCCGGTGGATAACTCGTTCTTATGATAGGATGCGCGCGTGAAGGCCTTCGTCTCCTCGTACGCCTTGGCCTCCCCCCGCGAGCCTTGGGACCGCGGCGAGGAAGGCGCGCTCTTCGACGGGCTGGCCGGCCTCGGCCTCGCCGGGCTCGAGCTTCCCTTCACGGGCCGACTGCACGCTCATGACGACGCCTGGCTGATCGCACAGCTGCGCCCGGACTGGCGCTTCCTCCTGACGCCGCTGCCGGGAACGATGAACCGATTAAAAGAGGACCCGAACTTCGGTCTCGCCTCCGCGGACGCGGACGGCCGGCGCCGCGCGCTCGACTTCGCCGAGACGGCGCGCCGCGCGGTCGAGAGGCTCAACGCGCATCTGGGGCGCGAGGCCGTCGCCGCCGTCGAGGTCCATTCCGCGCCGCGCCTGGGCGGAGGCGCGCGCTCCTCGCTGGAGTCGTTCGCCGGCTCGCTGACCGAGCTGCGCGGCCGCGACTGGGGCGGCGCCGAGCTGCTCGTCGAGCATTGCGACGCGCCCATCCCCGGCCGCGCGCCCGACAAGGGATTCCTGCGCCTCGAGGACGAGTGCGCCGCGCTCAAGCTCTCGTCGGGAGCGACGCCCGCCCGCGTCCTGATCAACTGGGGCCGCTCGGCGATCGAGACGCGCTCCGCGGACGGGCCTCTCGCGCACGTGCGCCGCGCGCGCCAGGCCGGCCTGCTCGCGGGATTGTTCTTCTCGGGGGCGGCGCCCGCCGATCCCGACTACGGCGAGTGGCGCGACGCGCACGCGCCTTTCTCGACGTCGCGCCCGTCGTCGATCCTGACCCCCGCCGCGGCGAAGGCCGCGCTGAAGGAAGCGGGCACGCTCGTCTACGCGGGCTTGAAGATCCAGCCGCTGCCGGCGGCGCTGGGCGTCCCGGAGCGCCTGGCGATGATCCGCGACGGCCTCGACGCTCTCGCGGCCTAGCGCAGCGGCCGCGGCGGCTGAGACTCCGGCCGGGGCGGCGCGGCGACGCGCCGGATGACGCGCACCAAGTCCTCCGTGCGCACGGGCTTGCGCAGGTACTCGATGACGCCGAGCTTGCGGACCTCCTCCTCGACGAAGGTCGCCGAATCGTAATACGCGGTGATCACGATGATGGGCGCGTCGCGCGTGGCGGGGTCGGCCTTCAGCTTGGCGATAAGCTCCCGGCCGGTAAAGACGGGAAGCATGAGGTCGCACAGGATGACGTGCGGGCGGACCGCGAGGGCCTTCTCGAAGCCCTCCTGTCCCGTGAACGCGTAGTGGAGCTCGAGATCCTCGTCGGCCAGGGAGAGGGCCAGCAGGCGCTGCAAGTCCACGTCGTCTTCGACGCTGAGAACGCGGATCATGGTCTTATCCTTGGGCGAAGGACGACGTCGCGGGCGCCCACCGCGGAAGCTCCAGATGAAACCGCGCGCCGCGCTGGCAGGCCAGGTCCAGCCAGACCCGGCCCTCGCTCAAGCTCGCGATCTCGCGGCAGATGGCCAGGCCCAGCCCGGTCCCCTTATAGCCGGGACCCATGGGGCGCGTCAACTGCGCGTACGGCAGGAAGATCTCCTCCGCGCGCTCGGGCGGCACGCCCGGGCCGTCGTCCTCGACGGTGACGCGCACGCGGCCGTCCCACGACCGCGCCGAGACCCTGACCCAGCGCGACGCGTGGCGTCCGGCGTTGTCGAGCAGGTTGAACATCGCCTGCGCGAAGTGGTCGACGTCGGCCCTCACCGGCGGCAGCTCGTGGGGGAAGTCGACCTCGAAGCGCAGCGGCCGCGTCAAGGTCCTCCGCCAGTCCGTGGTGAGCTCCACCAGGAAGCGCCGCGTGTGCACCTGGCGGAACGAGAGCTTGGCGCGGCCCGACTCCAGCCGCGAGAAGTCGAGCGCGTTCATGACGAGCCGGCCGAGGCGGTCGAGGTTTCGCCGCGCCATCGCGACGAGCTCCGCCTGGCCCGGGTTCATGGATCCGGCAAGGCCGTCGGCGAGGCTGGCGACGGCCGCCTGCGCGACGGTCAGCGGCCCGCGCAGGTCGTGCGAGATGGCGCCCAGCAGCCGGTCCTTGAACTGGTCGGACTTCTGCCGCTCGCGGACCTCGCTGCGCAGGCGCTCGAGCTCGCGGACCTGGCGCAGCAGGGCGGAGCGCTCGATCGCGAAGCGCACGGCCCGCGCCAGCAGCGTCATGTTCACGCGGTCCTTGACCAGGTAGTCCTGCGCTCCCAGCGCGACGGCCTCCAGGCCCATGGCCTCGTCGGAGAAGCCGGTCAGCACCACGATCGGCGTCGCGCCCGCCTTGCGCTTCGCCGAGACCACGGTGTCGAGCCCGACGCTGTCGGGCAGGCCGAGGTCGAGGAGCAGGACGTCGAAATCCCCGATTTCGAGCTTCTCGAGCCCCTCCTTCAAGCTCTCCGCGCCCACCAGGACGAAGTGCGCCTCGGCTCCGAACGCCTGCTTCAGCCGGGCGCCCATCAGCAGGATCGCCTCGGGATCGTCATCGATCATCAACGCGTTGACGCGCCTCTCGGTCTCGCTCGGCATGCGATGTCTCCAATCATCGACGGCTTCATTCACTGTAGCCGGACGGCGAGCCGGCGGCCAGCGGGCGGTTGTCAGAAAGTGTCAGCGATTGTCAGGAAACGACAGACGCGAAGGGCGATGGACGCTCCGGTCGCCGCGACTTATAATACGGGGACCGTGAAGAGAACGCTCCCCTTCGTGCTGCTCGCCGCCGCGGCGCTCGCCGCTTTCGGCCTCCCCGGGCCCGCCTCCCCGCGACGGCCGATCACGGCCACCTGGTACGCGGCTCCTCTGGAGAGCGACTTCGGCGCGCGCGCCACCGAGCCGGCCTGGTGGCGCTTGGACGGCTCCCGAGAGGTCCATCGGAGCCTTTTCGCGCCCGGCTTCGCGTCGCGCGACGCCCGCGATCCGAAGCATCCCGGCATCCGGGGCGTGGCCATGGAAGGCGGCGGCTGGATCTCGCCCCGTCTCCACCGCGGCGACGTCCCTCTGAGGGCGGCGCTGGCGTCGGGCTTCCGGGTGCTGACGCTCGAGAACTGGGACCCCGCGCGCCGGAAGGCGGAGTTCATCTTGACGCGAACGCCCGTCGCGGGAGACGGCGCGCCTCTCGTCGCCGGCGTCTCGGCCGCCGTGCGCCCCGGCGACCGCCTTTTCCCGCGCGGCCGCTGGGTGCGGCTCTACAAGGACGGCGCCCCCGCCGGCGAGCGCCGCATCCACGACGACTGCTCGAGCTGCGAGACCGACGATCACATCGATCTGTTCCAGCGCCTGGACGATCCGCTCCCCGACGACGGGCGCTGGGAAGCCGAGCTCCTGCCGGCCGGCTTCGTCCCGCGGGACGGCCGCTGACGCTCAGCGGCGGATCTTGCGGATGCGGCCCTGGTTGAGCGCGGCGGGATACTTGAGCTCGTTCTTGTCCATCTTGGCGAGCGCGGCCTCGACGAGGTCGATGTCGAAGAGGCCGGCGATCTTCGTGAGGTAGACGAAGGTATCCGCGAGCTCCTCCGACAGGTGCGCGCGCTGCGCCGCGGTCAGGCGCGCGGCCTGCGCCGGGGTCAGCCATTGGAAGATCTCGACGACCTCGGCGGCCTCCTTCACCATCGCCATCGCGAGGTTCTTGGGGGTGTGGTACTTCCCCCACTTCCGCTCGCGGGAGAACTTCTCGATCCGTCTCTTGAGCAGCGCGCGCCGGTCCACGGCGGGATTATGCCAAAAAGAGGGGGCCGCCCCGCGCCGGGGCGGCCCCGTCCGGTTCTAAGGACCCGTTCTTAAGACGGCGACTCGTCCATCCTGCGGCTGGCCTCCTCCATCGCGTCCAGCGCCCCGCGCGGGGCGGCGTGGCCCATCACCTTCTGCCACAGCGCCTCCATCTGCGCGCTGCGCTTCGCGTCCGACGGCCACCACGACATCGCGATCATGCGCTCCAGCGCCGGCTTCTGCCACGCCGCGTCGAGAGGGACGGACTCGAGCATCTCCCGCGCTTCTTTCTTGCGCCCCACGTCGCACAGCACGCAGCCGAGGAACTGCCGCGCCTGCCAGTCCTTCGGTTCCAGCTCGACCGCGCGCCGCAGCGCCGCCTCGGCGCTCGCCGACTGCCTCAGCGCCCACTGGCACGCGCCCAGCCCGAACCACGCCTCGCTCCAGTCCGGAGACGCCTCCGCCGCCAACTCGTACAAGGGCAGCGCCTCCGCGTACTTCCGGCGCGAATAAAAAGCCCGTCCCAAACGACTGAGCAGGCGCGCGTCGTCCCGCCCGCCCTCGACTGCTTCTTGAGCCGCGCGCACGGCCTCGGCCGTCATCCCGCGCGACAGGTACGCCTCGGCCAGCGCCTGCAGGGTCTCGCCCGAGCGCGGCTGCGAGCGCCGCAGGTCCTCGAGGATCTCGCACGACCGCGCGAAGTCCCCGAGCCGCAGGTGCGCCATCGCCGTCCCCATCGTCAAGTCCGCGTCGCCGGGGAAGCGGCGCATGCCCTCCTCGAACAGCTCCAGCGCGTCCGCCGGCCGCTCGTCTTGGAGCAGACGGAGGCCCTGCTTTTCGTATTCCTCGCTCGATTGAATGGACATGTCCCCTCCATGCGTCCTCATCCGCCTTTGGAGACCGCCCCGGATCGCGCCCTGAAAGAACGCGACCCCGGTCCGAGCGGGACCAGGGTCAACGCGTTCAAGCGAGCCATCCGCTTTAGGTCCCGTTGAGGCCGGGGCCAAGTTGAACCTTAAAGTCCCACCGTCAGACAGACTTGCGTACGTCCGACCTTTTGAGTGTAACAGCCCCGTCGGAGGACGTCAAGGCCGGGGCGATGACGAAGAGACGTCGTGGACAAAATCCTGACAACTTGTTGATCGCCGTCGACGGAGGGCGGGGTCTATACTGAGGATGACTGGAGGTGCTCTTATGAAAGCCCTCGTTTTTCACTCGCCCAAGGACGTCCGGTTCGAGACCGTTCCCGATCCCCGCATCGAGAACGCGCGCGACGTGATCCTGAGGGTCACCTCGACGTCCATCTGCGGCTCCGACCTGCACATCTACAACGGCTACTTCGCGCAGCGCTCCGCGATGATCCTCGGGCACGAGTTCATGGGCGTCGTGGCCGAGGTCGGCCCCCGCGTGCGCAATCTCCGCAAGGGTGACCGCGTGGTCGTCCCCTTTCCGATCGCCTGCGGCGACTGCTTCTTCTGCTCGCGCGGCCTGCCCGGCCAATGCGAGCGGACCAATCCCGCGCATTACGGCCCGGACGGCGCGAAGGACCGCGGCGGCGGCCTGTTCGGCTACACCGACGAATACGGCCCCTACGAGGGGGGACAGGCGCAGTACGTGCGCGTGCCGTACGCGGACGTCGGCCCGCGCAAGGTGCCCGACGGCCTGCCCGACGAGCGCGTGCTGTTCCTGAGCGACATCATCCCGACCGGCTGGACGGCGGCCGAGTGGTGCGAGCTCAAGGGCGGCGAGACCGTCGCCGTCTTCGGCTGCGGCCCCGTCGGCTTGATGGCGATGAAATCCGCGCGCCTGCAGGGGGCGGGACGCGTGCTCGCGATCGATCCCGTCGCCTATCGGCGCGACGCCGCGCGCCGCGTCGCCGACGCCGAACCGATCGATCCCGAGGCCGGCGATCCCGTGGAGGCCGTCCGCGAGCTCACCGCGGGCCGCGGCGCCGACGCGTGCATCGACGCGGTGGGACTTGAGGCCGGGCACGGCTTCATGGAGTCGGTCTCGAACGTGCTGCACCTGCAGGTCGGCACTATCAACGCCCTGCGCGCCGCGATCAAGGCCGCGCGCCGCGGCGGCACGGTCAGCGTCATCGGCGTTTACGGCGCGCCCGCCCCGGATTTTCCGCTGGGCGAGATCTTCGAGAAGGGCCTGCGCCTGCGCTCCGGCCAGGCGCCGGTCCAGGCCTGCATCGACAAGCTTCTCGACATGACCGTCGCGGGGCGCATCACCGCGGAGGACCTCGTCACGCACCGGGTGCCGCTCTCCGAGGGTCCCGCGGCCTACCGCGTCTTCAACGACAAGGGCGAGAGCGCGCTGAAGTTCGTCCTGAAGCCGTGGTCCGAGGCGGTCCGGCAGCAGCCCGAGAGCCAGGTCGAGATCGACGAGCTCGACTCCGAGCCCGCTTCCCCCGTCCTCGACACCGGCTACCTGCCTCCGTCGAGCATCCTGTAGCGCCGCGGGCCGCGCGCGGCCCGCTTCCCCGAAAAAGCTGAATTCCTCGACGGGGACGGCCGCGCCCGGAGGTTGAAATAGTTGTGTCGTCGAGGTTGCGGTCTTGCGACTCTCCTGTTATACTGGTGGATGTCCCGGTTGTGACGTCGATGTGCGCCAGTTGTGACCTCCCGCCCTCCCCAGGCGGGAAGCCCGGGCCCCGGAGCCCGATAACCGGAGAACCGACAACCTGAAGAACACGATCAGACTCTTCGCGTGCCTCATCGCCGCGGCCCTTCCGCTCACGGCCTCGGCGCAGACCGCCGCTGCGGCCCAGCCTCCGCTGAGCCGCGCGGCGTTTCAAGGGCTCCTGCAGTCGTTCGTGAGCCAGGAGTATCTCAAGGGCTTCCGCCATCTCGGCGACGAGCGCGACTTCGACCACGGCCACCTCCTCTTCGACGGCCGGTCGAAGCTGGTCGCGATCCTGTATCACACCCAGGAGCTCGCCGGCGACCATCGCCCGGGCAGCGACTTCGGCTACATCGACCCCGGCGCGCGGAACTGGATCCAATGGGTGAGCGACGGCCGCGTCGAGAACGCCGCGCGCTACCAGCGCCATGAGTACCCGTCCACGGCGACGTGGGATTACTTCCGCGTCCTGGAGCTGCCGGCGCTCGAGTCGCACCACACCGTCCTGCCCAAGATGCTCGACCCCAAGCTCGGCATCGACCCGGCGAAGACGTCCCAGTGGGTCTTCACGCGCGTGAGCTGCACGGCCGGCGCCGCGGCGGCGTCCTCCTCGATGGGCGAGATGCGCGTCGTGCTGCCCAACAAGGAAGAGGTCTGCCTGTCGCTGAGCGCCACGTAGAGCCGGCGCGCCACGCGGCGTTCACGAAAGGATGACGCCCCGGCGATGGCCCGAGCCGGGGCGTCGTATTATCATGGCCCCAGTCCGTCTGGAGGAGTCATGATGATCAACGGTGCAAGCCGGGTCCGGGGCCTCGCCGCGGGGCTCGCGCTGCTCCTTTCGCCCGCTCTCGGCGCGGCGCGCGAGGCGCGCGCGGGCGCGGCCGCGTCCCCGGAGGTCGTCGTCGGCATCTGGCCCGAGTCCCACCGCGCCACGGCCCGCGCCTTGATCGAGAAGTACGGGCGCCCGGAGCAGTACGACAGCCACGCGCTGGCGTGGTTCAACAACGGGATCTGGAAAAGGACGATCGTCTACCGCGTCGGCCCGATCCCCGGCCCGAACCGCGACAAGCAGTTCCTCCAGCAGACCGTCGGCTACATCGTCCCGGCCGACAAGGTCGCCGCGCTCAAGAAGTTCGACAAGCGCCTCGAGGTGAGCCAGACGGCCGGCGAGATGACCTTCACGTCGGACCGGGAGGCCACCAACCTGCTGGCCCTGAACCTGGCGGACGAGATCGTGACCGGCAAGCGCACCGTCGCGAGCGCGCGCGCCTTCTTCATGAGGACGACGGTCCTCGCCGCGGCCGGCAAGTCCTCCCCTTACCGCCGCGACCTCCGCTTCGACGTCGACAACAGCCGCTACATGACGCCGGGCGGCGCGGACCGCTAGCTCTTTCTCGCCGGACCCATGAAACGCCTACGGCTGCTCGCCGCCCTGACTCTCTCGCGCGCGGCCTCCGCCGCGTCGGCGCCGGCGGCTCCGGCGGCGCCGCCGCCGCCGACGGTCTCGATCGCGGCGCCGGCGGCGGGCGCGCGCCTCGCGGGGACCGTGGCCCTCAGCGCCGCCGCGGCCCCGCCCGGACAAGCCGACGGCGTGCAGTTCCAGCTCGACGGCGCGGACCTCGGGCCGCGCATCAGCTCCCGGCCGTTCACGGCGCTCTGGAACACGGCCGGCACGCCCGACGGGACGCATCTTCTGACGGCCGAGGTCTTCGGCCGCGACGGGAGAACCTCCTCCTCGGACGCGGTCCCGGTCGTCGTGGACAATCAGCCCGTGCTCATCGGCGGCGTGGCCGTGAGCGGGATCTCCGCCGCCGGCGCGACGATCTCCTTTACGACGAGCAAGCCCGCGGAGGGGCAGGTCGAGTACGGTCCGACGACGGCGTACGGCGCGTCGACCGTGCTCGAGAGCGGAGAGTCCGCCTCCCACTCCGCCGTCTTGACCGGCCTGACGCCCGGCACGACCTATCATTTCCGCGCGGCCGCCGAGGCCGGCTCGAGGCCCCGCGTGGAGTCCGAGGACGGCTCCTTCGCCACGCCGGCCGTCTCCACCGGCGGCGCCCCTCCGGCGGTCGCCATCATGAACCCCGCGCCCGGCGCGCTCGTGTCCGGGACGATCAGCGTCTCGGCCAACGCCGCCGGCTCCTCTCCCGTCGCGTCGGTGCAGTTCATGGCCGACGGCACGGAGCTCGGGCCGCCGGTGACCGCGGCCCCGTTCGTGTTCTCCTGGAACACGGCGTCGGTCCCCGACGGCCAGCACGCGCTCAGCGCGATCGCGGTCGACGCCGCGGGCGTCTCCGCGACCGCCGTCGTGACCGTGACCGTCGCCAACGCCCCTCCCGTGATCTCGGGGATCGCCGTCAGCGGCTTGGGCGGCGACCGCGCCGACGTCCTCTGGACGACGGACCAGCGCGCGGACTCCGCGGTCTCTTTCGGCACGTCGACGCTCTACGGCGCCTCGACGCCCGTCAATCCGGCGCAGAGCACGGGCCACGGCGTCGCGCTGCGGGGTCTGATCCCGGGCACGCAATACCACTACGTCGCCAAATCGCGCGACGCCGCCGGCGTCCTGGCGGTCTCGGACGACCAGACGTTCACCACGGCCGGCTCCACGTCGTCGGCGGCCCCCGGGATCACCGTGCCGGCCGCGGGGCCCGACCTGAGCGTCGTCAAGGCGCCCCAGAAATTCCTCACGCCCGCGACGGCCGACGGGGTCAACGATCAGGCCGTCTTCGGCCCCGGCGCCCGGGAGGTCACGATCTTCGACATCCGGGGACACAAGGTCTTCCACGGGACCTCGAGCGGCCCGGGCTCGCCGGTCGTCTGGGACTGCAAGGACGGCTCCGGGCGCGTGGTCACGGCCGGCGTCTACCTGGCGAAGATCGTCGCGCGCGATTCGTCGACGGCGTACCAGAGCTTCGCCGTCGCCAAATAGCCCTCGGTCCAGATTCCTTCAAAATAGAATTGCGCCCTCTCCATCGCGCGCGTCCGCCAGGCGTCCCTATACTGTCGGCGCGGCCGGACCAGGCCCGGATGGAGGGAAGATGAGAACGGCGCTGAAATCGTGTCTAGGCTTGCTCATGTGCGGGGCGCTCTGCGCCGCCGCCGGCGCGGAGGAGCGCGGGGACGACACGGGCATGCGCGACAATCCCAAGGCGCCCGTGCTGGGGCCGGTCGATCCGCACGCGTGGTCGGCCATCGGCAACGAGTTCACCGGCACCCAGGAGATCGCGCGCTACTACGAGAAAGTCCTCGAGAAGGCCAACGCCACGGCGCGCGTCCTGACCGCGCAGCGCGAGTCGATCGAGCAGGCCGCCAACGCCGCGGCCGACGCCGCGCGCTCGCGCGCCGACGACGAGCGGCGCAAGATCGCCGCGATCGGGGCGGACCCCGACGACTCGCCGGAGCTCGTCGCCGAGCGCCGCAAGAGCTTGGCGGCGGCGCTCGACGCGAAGGTCGCGGCCCAGGCGGACGAGGCGCGGCGCAAGATCATCGACGACTCCCGGGCGGCGCACTCCTACGTCGACGCCGCCAAGATCGCCGCGGACCTGCAGTCGACGCGCGACGCGCTGAACGCCGAGATCCGCACGGTCTACGCCGACGGCATCACGCGGGCGATCGACAAGCTCAACGCGGAGTACGAGACGTCCGGCAGTCCGCGGCGCACCTACGCCGAGAATGAGTCCGGCTACAAGGGCCCGTACTACAAGCTCGAGCGCGTGGAGCGCTACTTCGGCGAGAATTGGAAGGGCGGCAAGCTCCAGCCCAACATCGAGAAATGCACGATCGCCCTCGGGTTCAAGCCGGACGGCGACAGCGCCGACTTCAAGGACCCGACGGCGGACAACGTGGACAAGCTCTGCGGGGTCCGCGACGGGCTGGTGACTTTGCTCGCCTCCTACAAGGGCATGAACAAAGCCCCGGTCCTCGAAGCAGGGAAGAAGCCGTGAACAAGCTCCTGGTCCTGACGCTGTCGGCCGCGCTGTGCGCCTGCGCGAGCGTCAAGAAGAACTTCGCCCCCGCCGATCCGCTGACCGCCGACGATCATTTCCGCCTGGCCGCGGCCTTCGAGGCCCACGGCCTTCCCAACGACGCGCTGAAGCACTACCAGCGCGCGGCCAAGCTCAATCCCTCCAACGCGGAGGTCTGGGTGGCGCTGGGCAACCTGAAGTTCCGGCAAGGCGACTACGCCGCGGCGGAGGACGAGTACCAGCGCGCGCTGGACCGCTCGCCCTACCACGCCGGCGCGCAGAACAACCTGGCGCTCGTCTATCTCGCGCAGAACAAGAAGCTCAAGGAGGCGGAGCTACTCGCGAAGGCGGCCCTGCGCCAGAACGGCGCGCTGCGCCCCTACGTGCTCGACACGCTCGCGCACGTCTATGAGCGCGAGGGACGCCTGCCCGAGGCGCGCATCGCGGCCCAGCAGGCGTCCGAGGCCGCGGCGCAGCACGGCATCACCTTGCCCTTGAAGCTCGGCGCGCTCTAGTCCGCGCCGCGCTCGAGCGCCCGGCGCAGCCGCGCCTTGGCCTCCGGGGACAGCGCGCTCCCTCCGCCGCGAGACGCCCCCGCCGCGCGTCCGAGGACGCCGAGCTGGACGCGCAGGCGCGAGCAGACGTCGCACAGCCACAGGTGAAGCCGCTCGCGGACGCCCAGCGCGCGGCCGTCGCGCTCCTCGGAGAGCCGCCGCGACATGCCGCGGCAGTCCGGAAGCAGGAGGCTCAGGCGGCCTCCGGCGCGAACAGCCCGCGCTCGAGGCAGCGCCGCAGGCGCAGGCGCGCGCGGTAGAGCAGGACGGCGAGTCGTCCCGGCGGCACGCCCAGCGCGTCGGCGCAGGCGCGGTGCTCGACGCCCTCCATCTCCCGGAGCACGAAGGCGCGCGCGACGTTCGGCGTCAGGGCGTCGAGGCAGTCTTTCAGCGCGGCGGCGAACTCGGCGCTCTCGGCCTTCTTCTGCGGCTCGCCGCCCCAGTCGGCGGGCGCGACGGCCTCCTTCCAATGGCCGGTGCCGTCGAAAAGGGCCTCCTCGCGCTCGTCGTCCTCCGCCGGCGCGGCCAGCGGGACCTCGCGCGCCTGGCGGCGCAGGTGCTCGAAGATCTTGTTGCGCAGGATGCCGGTCATCCACGTGAGCTCCGACGACTCGCCTTTGAACCGGTCGCGCCCCCGGAACGCCGCGAGAAGCGTCTCCTGGATCAGGTCCTCGGCGGCGCGCTCGTCGCGGATGCGCGACAGCGCGTAGCGGAAGAGGCGGTCGCCGTGCGCGTCGACCCAGGTCGCCGGATCGGTCGTCATTCGATATGGGTCACGAGGCCGGCGGCCGACACGAAGGCGAACAGCTCCCGCGCCCCGGCCTCGTCGAGGCCCTCGGCGGCGGCCAACGCGTCCGCGAGCGGCAGGCCCGCGGCGAGAGCCGTGAGCGCGGCGTGCTCGGGCGCCGTCAGCTCGCGCACGAAGATCGGATTGCCTTCCTTCTTATAGAGGATCAGGCGCTGCTCGCCCTTCCATTCCGCCTCTTGGACCGGCGTCTCGTCCTTCTCGTCGCGGCGGAAGAGGGAGTAGACGCGATGTCTCAAGCAGAGCAGCCGCACGGCTCCGCCGAGGCGAAGCACGGCCTCCGGCCGCGCCTGCGCGGCGAGGAGCGCGGGCTCCAGACCGGCGTGCGGCTTCGCGTGGAACAGCTCCTTGAACGTCCAGGCGAAGCGCGCGAGGTCGCCGAGATACGGCGCGTCCTTCGCGACCGGCAGGGACTCGAGGAACTCGGGGAACGCCGCGCCGTAGTCGGAGAGGTCATGGCTGCGCGAGGGAAAGCGCGCGATGAACCCGCGCGCGGCGGCGAAGAAGCCGTCGTCGCCGAGCACGCGCCAGCACGTCTCATACGTCTCCCCCAGGGCTCCGGTCAGGCGCGCCGGGTAGCCGCCCCGGTAGACGTCGACGGCCTCCGCGGCCGTCAGCCGGCCGCCGCCCGTCACCGAGGCGACGAGCTCCGGATCGGCCATGAAGGTGACCGAGCGCGTGAAGCGGCGCTGAAGGGCCTCAAGCGGGCTGGCGCTCACGTTCCTCCCTCTGGATCTCCGCCGCCCGGACCGCCTGCGCTTCGAGGCCGCTCCACTCGGGCACCTCCTCGTCCCACTCGATCAGCACGGGCTTGTCGGGCATGCGCCGGATCACGCGCCGGTACAGCTCCCAGACCGGGCCGGTCGGCGCGCGAGAGTGGGTATCGAAGAGGAACTTGCCGGCGTCGGTGTAGCCGCCGAGGTGCAGCTGGGCGACGAGATCGCGGGGAACCGCGTCCACGTACGTCTCGGGCGAGAAGCGATGGTTGATCGCGCTGACATAGGCGTTATTCACGTCTAAAAGAATCCTGCAGCCGGAGCGCCGCGCCACCGCGATCAGGAATTCCCATTCGGTCATCGCCGATTCGCGATAGGAGAGGTAGCTCGAGACGTTCTCCAGGGCTATCTGGCGGCCCAGAACGTCTTGAGCGATCGCCACGTTGCGGGACACGGTCGCGATCGCGTCCTCGGTGTAGGGCAAAGGAAGCAAATCGTGCGTGTTGCTGGCGTGCGTTCCCGTGAAGCACAGATGATCGGTGATCAGAAACGGATCCACGCGCGCGGCAAGAGACTTTAATTTTTGGAGATAGCCGGGGCGCGGACCTTCCACCCCCCCGATGGAAAGAGAGACTCCGTGCAGCGCGATAGGATAATCCTCCCGCACCTTGAGGAGCGCCTCGAGAGGACGGCCCTCCGAATCGAGATAGTTCTCGGTGAGAGCCTCGAACCATTCAACGGCAAGGCGCGGCCGGGTCAGGAGATGCGGGAAATGGACCGATCTCAGCCCGACGCCGACGAAGGCGCCGCCCTCAGCCCTTCTTGAAGGTTCCGTGCTTGCCCTCGCAGGCCGCCTGCGTCAAAGTGATCCAGCCCTGGCCCTTGCAGGAGTTCTGCCCCGCGCACGAGTGGCCGGGGCCGCCGCACTCGCCGGTGCCCTTGCAGGAGTTCACGCCGTAGCACTCGCCGGTCGCCGCGCTGGAACCGGCCGTCGCCACGCTCGAGCCGCTCGAGCTCTTCGCGCTCTTGTTTCCGGAGGCGCAGCCCGCCGCCGCCATCGAAAGGGCGGCCAGGGCCGCGGCCGTCAACGTCGTTCTCTTGTCCATGAGATCTCCTCGTGCCGACCTTCGACGGTGAGTGTCGGAAAGACGCCGCCGATGACATTGAACCAAATATCCCCCTGACCCGCCCGTCACGCGCCGGGAGGCCGCCGCGAATCGTTCAGGGGATGTTTGGTGGCGGCCTGACTCTTCGGATGTTACACTGGAAACGAAGCCGCTGAGAACTCGGCGCTCAGCGGCTTCTCAAGAAGGGCTCGGGGAATCGGCACCCCGAGCCCTTCTCATTTCCTGTCAAGCCCCGGGGGCTTGACGCCGCAAGCTTCTCCTGTTATAACCGTGACGCATGAAGATCTTCGCGGGCATCTTCTTCGCCGCCGTGAACATGGTCTACGCCGCGATGTTCGGCGGCCCCATCGACGGCACCGCCTGGGACGTGAAGGTCAAGCAGGACGGGTTCTTCCACTGGTCCTCGCAGAGCGACACGCTCGTCTTCTCCTCCGGAAAGGCGACGATCGCCGGGGAGATCGCGAAGGGTTACTCGCCCGTCCTCTATGAGGCCAAGGCCGAGGACGGCGCCACGGCCTTCTCGGTGACGCTCGACGGCGACGGCCGCGACGCGGTCGAGTGGTCGGGCCGCGTCGAGGGCGCGCACATCGCCGGCTCGGTCGTGGTCCGGGGCCGCGACGGCCGCACGCAGCGCTTCACGTTCAGCGGCGCGCGCAAGACCGGCTGATCCGTGTCGAAGGCGCGCATCGTCCTTTTCCATAAGCCGTACGGCGTCATGTCGCAGTTCACGCCGTCGGAAGGCAAGGTCACGCTCAACAAGTTCAGCCTGCCCGCCGGCCTCTATCCGGCGGGCCGCCTCGACCACGACAGCGAGGGCCTGCTCCTGCTCACCGACGACGGCGGGATCAGCCACCGTCTGACGGACCCCAAGCACGGGCATCCGCGCACGTATTGGGTCCAAGTCGAGCGCGTCCCGGGCGAAGAAGCGCTGAGGACGCTCCGGAGCGGGGTCGCTCTCGCCGACGGGAAGACCCGTCCCGCGAAGGTGCGCGTCTTGGATGCGGAGCCGGAGCTGCCGCCGCGCGAGCCTCCGATCCGCGTGCGCCTCAACGTGCCGACTTGCTGGCTCGAGCTCACCCTGACCGAAGGCCGCAACCGTCAGGTGCGCCGCATGACGGCGGCCGTCGGGCATCCGACCCTGCGCCTGGTGCGCGCCGCGATCGGCAGCATCACGCTCCAGGGCCTGGAGCCGGGGAAATGGCGCTGGGTGGACCGGCGCGAGCTCACGCCCGGCCGCTGACGTCGACTTCGAGGACGGAAAGCGTCGGAATTTCCTCGACGACGGCGCGCAAGTCGGCATCGCCTCGCGCGAAATCTAGGGCTTCAAATCGTCGCGCAGCTTCTTCCAACTGGAACGGTAGGCTTCCGCGTCGCCGAAGTCGGCGAAGTCGTGATAGCGCAGGTGCGCGCCCGCGCAGCGCGAGGCGTGCTTGATGGGGCAGAAGTATTGCTCCGTCCGCGAGGCCACCTCGCGGGCGTAGGCGATCAGGCCGTTGGCGTAGCCGCAGTAGTCGCAGTTGAAGCGCTGGATCGCGTTGAGGTAGGGCAGGCTACGGCGGTCGAGGACGATGTAGCGCGCGCGCTCCACGCGCGCGATGCCGTAGACGCGGAAGCAGAGGGCCTGATAGACCCACAGCCAAAGGTCGAGCAGGAGCAGCGGAAGGAACAGCGAATAGATCACCGGAGCCACGAGCAGGCTGGCGCGCGGCGACTCCCACAGGAAGCGCCAGGAGCCTTGGCGCAGCTTTCCCTGCACGGCCGCGACCTCGGCGTCGAAGGCGACGCGCCCCTTCTCGATCCCGTAGCGGAACTGCCTCCGCTTCTCGGCGAGCTGCTCCGCGAACTGGCGCTCGAGCTCCTCCTCCAGCTCCGCGATGCGGGCCGCGATCTTCTCCGCTTTGTGTCCCATCCCGCCTTATACCCCTTTCGGGCGGGCGAAGGTATGGCCGCCGGGTGACGGCGGGCGGGCGTCAGCGCTTGAAGCGCGAGCCGCCGCCGCGCGGGATGCTGCGGCGGATGCGGAACTTCGAGGACAGCGGCGCCTTGTAGGCGTGCAGGCGCGGCGGGACGATGTACTGGAAGCCGTCGAGCGCCTTGCGCGGGATCTCCTGGCCGATGAAGGCCTCGATGCCGGGGAGCATGCGCTCCTCCTCGAAGTTGACCAGCGTCACGGCGTCCCCTTCCGTCATCGCGCGGCCGGTGCGGCCGATGCGGTGCACGTAGTCGTCGGCGTGCTCGGGGACGTCGTAGTTGATCACGTGCGAGACCTCGGGGACGTCGAGGCCGCGGGCGGCCAAGTCGGTCGCCACGAGGATCGTGATCTTGCCGTCGCGGAAGTCCTGCATGGCGCGGTCGCGCAGGCTCTGCGAGAGGTCCGAGTGCAGGACGCCGCATTGGATGTTCTTGCGGTTGAGGCAGTGCGCGACGTAGTCGGCGCGGGCTTTGGTGCGGGTGAAGACGATGACGGAGTCGACGCCGTCGCTCTTGACGATGGCGGCGAGGAGCTCGCCCTTCTGGCCCTCGGTGACGGGATAGATCCACTGCTTGACGGTGGTCGCCGTCGAGCGCGGGCGGTCGACCTCGACGCGCACGGGCTGGCGCATGAACTCGTTGACGACGCGCTCGACCTCGGGCGGGATGGTGGCCGAGAACATCAAGGTCTGGCGCTCCTTGGGGAGCAGCTGCATGATGCGGCGCACGTCGGGCATGAAGCCCATGTCGAGCATGCGGTCCGCCTCGTCGAGCACGGCGACCTTCACGTCGCGCAGGTGCAGGTCGCCGCCGCGCAGGAGATCGAGCAGGCGGCCGGGCGTGGCGCAGACGACCTCGGCTCCTTTCTTCAGCGCGTCGCGCTGGGTGGTGAAGCTCGCGCCGCCGATGATCAGGGCGCACTTGACCGGCGAGAACTTGGCCAGCTCGCCCACGGCCTTTTCCACCTGGGTCGCGAGCTCGCGCGTGGGGACGAGCACGAGGGCGCGCACGCGATGGCCGCCCTTGTGGGGATCGTTGGCCCGGTCGTCCAGGAGCTTCTGGAGCATGGGCAGGACGAAGGCCATGGTCTTGCCGCTGCCGGTCATGGCGGAGCCGATGACGTCCTTGCCCTGCATCGTTTCCGGGAGGGACTTCTCCTGGATGGGAGTCGGCGCGGCGTAGCCGAGGGCTTTGACGGCTTCGAGCAGTTCGGGGCGCAGCCCCAGGCGGGTGAATGGCATTGGCTTCGCTGAAAGTATAGCAATCCGCGAGGCCATCCGCTCTATAGGCCTTTTCACGCGCTCGCGGTAGGCCCGACGACCCAGGTCCGCGGGCTCCGATCGGAATACACTTCCCCCAATGCTCCCGTCCCGGCGACTCCTCGCGGCGCTCCTGCTCGCCGCCGTCCCGCTGAACGCGCAGGTCGCGCGCGTGACGGCGCCCTCGCTGACCGCGATCGGCGTCGTACCCGGCGCGATCTCCGTCGTCCCGCTCTCCCGGGCGCCGGCCGCGGTCATGGCGCCGACGCTGGCGCCCTCCCCGTTCCTGTCCGCGCCGTCGCTCGTGTCGGCTCCCATGCCGTCTCTGCCCGTCGCCGCGATCCCCGCCGCGGCGGCGGTCGCTCCCGCCGCCGCCGAAGTCCCGGCTGCGGCCGCCGCGCTCGCGTCCGTTGCCCCGGCCGCCGCCGATGGGCCGAAGCGCGGCGGGGCTCCGGTTCCGGGCGCCGCCGCCCCCGAGGCGGACATCGCGTCGGGCGACAGGCTCTTCGACGGCTCGAGCGATCTCAAGACGCGCTCCGGCTCGGTCTTCGCGCCTTCGCGCACCGCGCATCCCGCGGTCCGGGGCGGGGTCACCTTCGTCCGGGTCAAGCCCGCGCCCGCGGCCGCGGTCAAGCCTGTTCCCGACACGCAGGGGCTTTCCGGCTCGGCGCTCCTCGACCGGGTGGGCCAGATCGCGGCCAAAGGGCACCACGGGCACGACTATCACGAGGCCTCGCATTATCTCTTCGCCACCGCCGACAACCACGCGATCAACGGAGTGCACGGAGTGGCCGACGCGTACTCGGGAGTGTTCATCCCGGGCACGAGCGCGGCGGGCGCGGACTATTCCGAGACGGGCGACCCGGCGCACGACGGCTGGTCGCGCAAGCAGGGGATGAACGTCGAGCACGTGTTCCCTCAGTCTTTGTTCGGGCAGAAGCTGCCGATGCGCTCGGACCTGCATCATCTCATGGCGACGTTCGAGCATCCCAACGGGATGCGCGGGAACCTGCCTTTCGGCGTCGTGCCCAAGGGCGCGCCGCTCCACTATCGCAACGACGCGGGGGCCAAGAGCGACGGGCGGGTGTTCGAGCCGCCGGACTTCACGAAGGGGCGCGTGGCTCGGGCGATGCTGTACTTCTACGCTCGATACAAAGACGAGGGCTTTTTCGATCCTCACGTCGCCGCCTTCTGGGACCCGCAGATCGAGACTTTGCTGGATTGGAACCGGCGTTTCCCGCCGACCGTCGAAGAGCGGACGCGAAACGACCAGGTGCAGGCCTTCCAGGGCAACCGGAATCCATTCGTCGACGACGCGGGTCTCGCCGATCGCATCGGCGCCGACGCGCTGCGCGCGGGGCCGGCGCCGTCGCGCATGCGCGATCTCGCAACGGCGCCGGAACAGATCGTGCGGCGCAGCGACAAGCCGCGTAAAGGCAAGAAGCGCAAGGAGTCCTACCACCGCCCGCACTCGAGCCGGCGCGGCAGCCGCCGCTAGCTCCCCCTTGCGCCGTTTCCGCGCGCGGCTATACTTCCTGAGGTTCTCATCTCATTCCGGGGAGGCCGCATGATCGAGCGTCATCTCTCGTCCCTCAAGACCGTCGTGGTCGGCGCGCTGGCGGGCGTCGTCACCTTCCTCGCGCTGAACGCGGTGCGCGCCCAGACGGTGCTCACCGTCGAGCAGCTGCGCGGCAACCCCAAGGCCTACGTCGGCAACGGCGAGGTCGCGATCACGGGCATCGCGAAGTACATCCGCTCCGAGACGCGCAAGTACAACGGCCAGGTCGTCCCGGTCATCAAGCTCAGTCTTTACGAGCGCGATAAGAAGGGAAACGCGGGGAGCCACTACGTGTTCTGCGTCGTACCCGCCTCCCAGTTCTCGACGACCCCGGTCGAGGGCGGCATGGTGACGATCACCGGCCCGCTCAAGTGGCCGTACGAGATCGCGGCGATCGATCCCTGACGACTCGCTCCGGAGCGAGTTCGTTTAAGGCGCGACGGCCCGGATCAATTGCGCCAGCCGCGCGTCCTGCCGCGCGCCGAAGCGGCGCGCCCAATCCTGGTAGGCGTTCCAGAACACGAAGCGCAGGTGCGCCCGCTGCTCAGGATGCCCCGCCTCCTCCGCGGCCTTCGCGCGCGCCGCGATCAGCAGGACCTCGTTCTCGAACGCCCTGAGCTCCGGCGAGCCGGGTGCGGACGCCCCGAACGGGAACAAGTAGCCCATCGGGGTCGTCTTCGCGTCCGTCAGCCGCCGCGCGAGCGCGCCCAGCCCGTCATAGGCCGACTCCGGCATGCCCATCTCCGCGGCGCGAGCGCGCAAGGACGCCTCCGCCGCCGCCTCGTCCACGATCGTCGATTCGAGCGTCAGCTTCGGCGCGTCGCCGCGCGCGAGAGCCTCGGCGTACAGCGACAGGAAAGTGAGATAAGCGCGCGCCTGGCTGTAGTCGCGCTTGGGAAGATCCGGACTGTCCATCCCTTGGACCATGCTCGAGGTCTTGCGCTTCCAGGGGATGTCGGTCCCGCGGAACTCCAGGGAGACGACCGCCTTGTCGCCCTCCATGCCCCAATAGCGGAAGCCCACGAAGGCGTGCTTCTCGCTGTCGGCGTCCCCGGCGGCGGGCGTGTGCGGATTTTTCTCGGCCCTGGTCAGCAGTTCGCGCACGCGCTCGGAGCGCCCGCGATGCCACGGCATCAGCGAATTGTGCGTGATGTTCCGGTCGCTGCCCTCGGCCGCCTTGGCGAAAAGCACGTCGTTGACGAGCTGCAGCGCCCCGTCGAGGCTGTCCATCTGCGCCAGCAGGACCTTCGGCTCTGCTTTTACGAAAACGTGGAACTGCACCCCCGCGTGCGCCGTGTCGCCGATGATCCGCTGGGCGCGCCCCAGCGCCTCGCTCACCGACGCGGCCGGATGGTTCTTGTCGGTCACGATCTCCGGCTGGATGAAGCGCGCCCCCGCGACATGGCTCAGCCCGTCCGGCGGCGCCTCCATGTGCGGATTCTGAGTGACGAAGCCCGGAGCCGAGGGTTTTCGCTCGAGGAGCAGGCTCACCTTCCCATCCCACGCCGCCTCCGGCCCGCGCTCGGCGGTCACCGCCTTCTCGAGCCGGTCCAGGTAGTCGAGCTTGGCGGAGAGCGGCCACGCGCGCCACGCCGCGTCGGGCGCCGAGCGGCCGGAGAACTGCAGCGCGCGCCGCAACTTATACGAGAGCTTCGAGAACCCCGTCATGCCCGATTCCACGTCCGCCGCCAGCGCCGGACGCATCTCCACCGGCCCGTAGTAGCGGAACACGTCGCCCGAGGAATCCTTGGCGTCGGAGTGGAAGAGATTCCCCTCGTGCTCCTGCTGGATGAACGTCCCGCGCAGGGGCCGCGACGCGTTCGCGTCGACGATGTCGTCGAGGGGCCGCGCCGGAGCGCTCGCCGCTTGATCGAAGAGCGCCCGGCCTTCCCCGCTCGAGGACTCGGCGCTCGCCCCGGAAGACGCCGCCTTGGGGCCGTCCGCCGCGGCCGAAGTCTTGCCTTGAAGAAGCGCCGCAGCGGCCGCCGGAGCCGCCGGAACAGCGGCCGCGGCGACCGGCGACGGGGCCAAGGAGGCCGCCGAGAGCGCGACCGGGCCCGCCGCCAGCGCGGGCTGACCCAGCGACGGAGCCGCCAGCGGCGAGCCGAGCGAAAGCGAGGGAGCGAGGCTGACGGTCGGGGCCGCGGCGACGGGCGCGGGCGCCGAGGGAACGACGTCGACGGCGCCGACGCGCGTCTGCGCCCGAACGGGTCCGCAGAGGAGGAGCGCGACGAGCGCCAGAGGGGCCGGAATGCGCATACCCCGAGTATAAACGCCCCCCGCCTCTCGCGCCAGGGGTCTTTTGGGCCCGTCCTGTGTGCTATGATTTGGCACATTTAGGAGGAAGATCATGCAGAAAGTTCTCGCCGCGTCCGTCGCCCTCGCGCTGTGCGCCGCCCCCGTGATGGCCGCCGACGCGCCGGCCGCCGCCGCGCCGGCCGCGAAGCCCGCCGCCAAGCCCAAGGCCGCCAAGAAGGCCGCCTCCGGCGACAACTTCAAGACCGAGGACGAGCGCACCTTCTACGCCTACGGCTATCGCGTCGGCCAGAACCTCGCCACCACCACCCCGACCGCCGCCGAGGCCAACGCGATCGCGCAGGGCCTCAAGGACGCCATCACCGGCAAGCCCGAGGCCGTCAACATGGCCGTGTACCTGCCCAAGGTCGGCGAGATGGCCCAGAAGCGCCTCGCCGCCAAGGCCGAGATCACGAAGAAGAAGGGCGCGGAATTCGCCGAGAAGTTCTCCAAGGAAGCGGGCGTCAAGCCCATCCCCATGGGCGGCTTCATCAAGATCGAGACCGAGGGCACCGGCCCCATGCCCACCGCCGACGACACCGTCAAGGTCAACTACCGCGGCACCTTGACCGACGGCACCGAGTTCGACAGCTCCTATAAGCGCAACGAGCCCGCGACCTTCCCCCTCAAGAACGTCATCCCCTGCTGGACCAACGGCGTGGCGATGATGAAGGTCGGCGGCAAGGCCAAGCTCGTCTGCCCGTCCGATTCCGCGTACGGCGACCAGGGCCACCCGCCCGTGATCCCCGGCGGCTCGACGCTGGTCTTCGAGATCGAGCTGCTCGAGATCGTCAAGCCCGAGGCGCCCGCGGCTCCGGCGCCCGCCGGCAAGAAGCGCTAGAACCGCGCGATCGCGTTCACGCCGAACGTGATCCCGATCATGCTGCCGCTCACGGAGTTCACGCCCAGGCTCTTCGCTTGGTCCGTGGCCTGGTAGCTCGCGGTCCCCAGGTAGTTGATCGCGAGGAACGCTCCGGCGATGAAGTTGTCGGTGAGCGCGTAGTCCGCGCCCCCCTGGAACTTGATCGCCGGTCCCCAGCCCGCGCCGTCGACCAGGGTCCGCCGCTCGTTCGTTCCGGTATCCTTCCAGCCGAATCCCGTCTGCGGGGCGGCGTCGACCTTGAGGGAGGTGTAGTGGACCCCCAGCCCGAACACGACGTTCGGCTGGAAGGCGTCCTCCGTGGAGCCGACGCGGATCACGCCGAGGAAGGACGCCGAGTCGATCGACGTCGACGCCTGGGCGTTCTTGATCAGGCTGCCGCTGGTCTTGTCCGCCGGCTTCAAGTAATCCAAGGACAGCCCCAAGCCGACGTTGATGCCCGCTTGATGGATGTAATCGACGCCGTACGCGGCGCCGCTCACCGTCGACGCTCCCGTGCCGGAGGCCGCGCGGCCGAGGGCGAGGGACAACTTTCCGGCGTGCAACCCGATCTCGCCGTCGGCCCGAGCGCGCGGCGCGGCCGCGGCGAGGACGAGCAGGACCGCGAGGCGCGCCGGGTTCGTCACTCTCCCGCGCGCATCCGCCGGCGCATGAGGCAGTCGTCGGAGACGACGAGCAGGCCCGCCTTGCGCGCCATTTCTTCGCCTTCCGGGTGCGTGATGCCGTCCTGCAGCCAGATGGCCTTCGCCTTCGCGGCGATCGCCTCGAGGATCGGCGTGAGCGCCTCCTCGGGACGGCGGAAGACGTTGACCACGTCGACGGGGAACGGAATGTCGGCCACGCTCGGGTAGCACTTCTCGCCGAGAAGCTCCTTGTGGCCGGGGTTGACCGGCACGATCTTATAGCCCTTTCCCTGCATGTACGCCGACACGTAATGCGACGGCCGGGCGGGATTGGGCGAGCAGCCGACGACGGCGATGGTCTTGAGCTTGAGGACGGCGGCGACGACGTCGTCGGGCGAGGCTCCGCCGCCCACGCGGCAGGACGCCCCGTCCGTCATCGGGCTAGGACGCCTCCACGCCGACGTGGACGTCCTCTTCCTCGATCTCGATGTGGGCGACGAACGGGCGGCAGCAGACCGTGCAGTCCTGGTCGATCGACTGTCCGTCCATCTCCGCGATCACGTGGAGCTCCGTGCCCTCGCCGCAATGCGGGCACTCGATGGGGACCCACTGATCCAGCCGGACTTTCTCCGCCTCGACCCGCGCCTCCGTGAGCACCGTCTGCATCACCGTCTCCGCGGTGTGCCGCTCGCGGGCGTCCTCGTGATCCTCGCCGCCCTTCTTCGCCGTCTTCTTGGGCTTCGCGACTTTCGTCGCGGACTTCGTTTTGGCCATGCCGTCAGTTTATAGCGCGCGGTTTATTCCGTCAAGACCTGCTCGGCGGAAATGACGACGCAGCGGTTGTCGGCGCATCCGTCGTCTCCCGTCGGGAAAGGATGATACTGCGCGTCGGCGACGGCGCTCATGCGCGCCGGCTCCACGCGTCCGCGCTCGCTCAGGGCTCGCGCCGCGGACGCCGCCTGCGCCGCGGAGAGCTCCCAGTGATCTTCATATCCGCCGAGCAGTCCGCGCTTGAGCGGCGCCGCGTCGTTGTGCGCCTCGACGCGGATCAGGCGCGGCCCGAGCGACTTGAGCGCGCGGCCGACCTTCTCGAGCGCGGCCGCGCCCGCGTCGGTGAGCTTGGCCGTGTCTCCGTCGAACAGAAGGGCGTCGGAGAGCTTGATCACGACGGCGTTTCCCGCCACCGCCGCGAACGCGCGGCCCGCCTGGATGTCCGGCAGGATCACGTCGGCGACGGAGCCCATGTCGTCGTGCAGCTTGGCCTTCAGCGCCGCCGCGCGCGCCGTCTCCGAGGAGCGCGCGGCCTCGAAGCCCTGCACGCGCGTCTCGAGCTCGGCGCGCCGGCTTTCGCACGAGGCGAGGTCCGCGGCCGCCTTGTCGCGCGCGGAGCGGTAGATGCTCTTGAGGCGCGACGCGGCGAGCTCCTTCTGCTGGGCCTCGGCCAGCTTCTTGGCGAGCTCGTCCTTCTCCGCGATCGCGGCGTCGAGCTTGCCGCCGAGCTCGGTCGAGCTCGCGCCGGCGGCGTCGGTCAGGTCCTTGTTCGACTTGGTGAGCGTGTCGACGCGGCCTCCGGCGATCGCGAGCTTGCCCTCGGCGTCGGCGAGCTTGGCTTCCGCTTCGGAAGCCTTGGCCTGCGCGGCGGCTCCCGCGGTCTTCGCGGCGTCGAGCTCGGCCGAGCGCTGCGAGAGCGCGGAGGTCAGCGCGGCGTTCTTGGACTGCAGGTCCGCGATCTGGTCTTTTTGCGCCCGGAGCTTGGCGCCCGCGCAGGCCGTGAGCAGGACCGCGGCGAGCGGCAGCAGCGGGGCCCGTCTTCTCACGCCTTGATCTTCCGCCGCATCAAGTCCTTGGCGAGCTCCACGCACGGGTCGCCGGCGATCAGGCGCTCCGCCGCCGCGGCCGACGCGTCGGAGAGGTGCGTGAGCAGGGTCTTGCCCGCGCTGGAGGCGCGCGACAGCTCGATCGCCTGCGCGGCCGAGAGATGGCCGGCCTTCGCGTCGTCGGCGTCGGACGTGCACTCGATGAGCAGGAGGTCGCAGGACGCGGCGAAGCGCGCGAAGCCGGGCTCGTGCTCCATGTCGCCGGAGTAGACGAGATTCGCCGAGCCGCGGCTCAGGCGGTAGGCCAGCGCGGGCGAGGAGTGCGGCACCGAGCGCGCCTCGACGACCCAGCCGATGCCGAGCGCCTCGCCGCCGTCGGCGAGCTCGCGGACCTCGAGCGCGTAGCCGCGCGGGTCGATCCACGGCGCCCACGCCTTGCACAGCGCGGCGACGAGCGCGCGCGTGCCGGTCGGCCCCCAGACGCGCAGGCGCTTGGCGCGCGGGACGGTCTCGCCGTGCAGGACGTGGAGCAGGGCCGGCAGGTCGCCGCAGTGGTCGGGATGGAGGTGGGTCAGGAACACGTCCGAGACGTCCTCGACCGGGATGCCGGCGCGCGCGAGCTGGCGCACGTTGCCGAAGCCGAGGTCCAGCAGCACGACGTCGTCCCCGGCGCGCACGGCGAAACCCGCGGGATTGCGGACCTCTTTTCCGTACCCAGGAGCGTAACCTCCGCTTCCCAAAACCGTCAATTCCAGGCTCACGGCGATATGATAAATTACAATCGCGTTCTTTATAAAGGAGCATTCCTATGACAATCTCCCGCCCGGACAGCTTTTCCTCCCGCCGCACGCTGAGCGTCGGCTCCAAGAAGTACGAGTACTTCAGCCTCGCCGCGCTCGCCGAGAAGGGCTTCGACCTCTCGAAGATGCCGATCTCGATGAAGATCTTCCTCGAGAACCTCCTGCGCCACGAAGATGGACGTGTCGTTGGGAAGGCCGACATCGAGGCCGTGGCCCGGACCGTCGGCGTCCTCCCCGCGGAGCGCGAGGTGTTCTTCATGCCCGCCCGCGTCGTGATGCAGGACTTCACCGGCGTGCCCGCGATCGTCGACCTCGCCGCGATGCGCGACGCGATCCAGAAGCTCGGCGGCGACGCCAAGCGCATCAACCCGTTCCAGCCCGTCGACCTGGTCATCGACCACTCGGTGCAGGTGGACCACTTCGGCTCCTCCGACGCTTTCGAAAAGAATTCGGAGATCGAGTTCCAGCGCAATCAGGAGCGCTACTCCTTCCTCAAGTGGGGCCAGAAGGCCTTCGCGAACTTCCGCGCGGTGCCGCCCGAGACGGGCATCGTGCACCAGGTGAACCTCGAGTACTTGGCCAAGGTGGTGTGGACCAAGGACGGCGCCGCCTACCCCGACACCGTGATCGGCACCGACTCGCACACGACGATGATCAACGGCCTGGGCGTGATCGGCTGGGGCGTCGGCGGCATCGAGGCCGAGGCCGCGATGCTCGGCCAGGCGATGCCGATGCTCATACCGGAGGTCGTGGGATTCCGTCTGACAGGCCAATTGCCCGAAGGCGCCACGGCGACAGATGCCGTGCTCACCGTGACGGAACAGCTGCGCAAGAAGGGCGTGGTCGGCAAGTTCGTGGAATTCTATGGCCCCGGTCTCTCCCATCTCTCGCTCGCCGACCGCGCCACGATCGCGAACATGGCGCCGGAGTACGGCGCCACCGTCGGGTTCTTCCCCGTCGACAACCGCACTCTCGACTACCTCCGCCTGTCCGGCCGCCCCGAGGACGAGATCGCGCTCGTCGAGGCTTACTGCAAGGCTCAGGGTTTGTTCCGCGATGAAAAAGCCGAGCCGTCGTTCGCCGATACTCTGTCGTTGGACCTCGGGAAAGTCGTTCCTTCCCTCGCGGGCCCCAAGCGCCCGCAGGACCGCATCGAGCTCGGCCGCGTGAAGAAGCAGTGGGAGGCCAAGGATCTCCCCGGCTTCCTCGCCGAGAAGGATAAGAAGGGCAACACGCCCGCTCCGAAAGGCACCGAGGTCGCGGTCAAGGACTTCAAACTGGGTCATGGCGCCGTGACCATCGCGGCTATTACCTCTTGTACGAATACCTCCAATCCTTCTGTGCTCATTGCCGCCGGTCTCGTCGCGAAGAAGGCTCAAGAAAAGGGTCTCTCCGTGAAGCCGTGGGTCAAGACGTCGCTCGCCCCGGGCTCGAAAGTCGTCATGGATTATCTCAAGGCCGCGGATTTGATCAAGCCGCTCGAGGCCCTCAAGTTCCACCTCGTGGGCTTCGGCTGCACGACTTGCATCGGCAATTCAGGGCCTCTTCCTCCCGACATCGCTCACGCCGTCTCCGAGAAAAACCTCGTCGTCGCGGCCGTGCTCTCCGGCAACCGGAACTTCGAGGGCCGGGTCAACCCGCTGGTGAAGGCTAATTATCTCGCGTCGCCCCCGCTCGTGGTCGCGTATGCGCTGGCCGGCACCGTCGACCTCGACCTCTCCAAGGACGCGATCGGCAAGGGCAAGGACGGCAAGCCGGTGTACCTCAAGGACATCTGGCCGACGAACGAAGAGGTCTCCGCCGCCGTGGCGAAGAGCGTCACGCGCGACGGCTTCATCAAGCAGTACAAGGACGTCTTCAAGGGCGACGCGAATTGGCAGGGCATCTCGGTCAAGGCGAGCGAGTCCTACGCGTGGGAGCCGAAGTCCACGTACGTGCGGCTTCCGCCTTACTTCGAGGACCTCTCGCTCAAGCCGCGCGCCCTCAACGACATCAAGGGCGCGCGGGCGCTGGCGCTGTTCGGGGACTCGGTGACGACGGACCACATCTCCCCGGCCGGCAACATCGCGAAGGATTCGCCGGCGGGCAAGTATCTCCAGGAGCAGGGCGTGAAGCCGGCGGACTTCAACAGCTACGGCGCGCGCCGCGGCAACCACGAGGTCATGATGCGCGGCACGTTCGCGAACATCCGCATCAAGAACCTGATGCTCAAGGACGTCACCGGCGGCTACACGATGCACGTCCCCTCCAAGGAGCAGCTGTCGATCTTCGACGCGGCGATGAAGTACTCCGCCGCGAAGATCCCGACGATCGTCCTCGCGGGCAAGGAGTACGGCACGGGCTCCTCGCGCGACTGGGCGGCGAAGGGGCCGGCGCTCCAGGGCGTGAAGGCGGTCATCGCGCAGAGCTTCGAGCGCATCCATCGCTCCAACCTCGTCGGCATGGGCGTCCTGCCGCTGCAGTTCTCGGCCGGCGAGTCGGCGCAGTCGCTGGGGCTCACGGGATACGAGACTTACAGCATCGTCGGTCTCTCCGCGGTCAAGCCGCGCGGCTCGTTGACGGTGCGGGCCGTCGACGACTCCGGCAAGACCAAAGAGTTCGGGGTCGTCTGCCGCATCGACACGCCCATCGAGCTCGAGTACTACCGCTACGGCGGCGTCCTGCGCTACGTGCTGGGCCAGATGCTGGCGGGCTCGGGGAAGACTCCGGTCGCCGCTTAAGTCGCCGAGGACGTTTATGAAAGAAGGGCCGCTCGAAAGAGCGGCCCTTCTCATTTGTAACGCCGCGTCCATTGCCTGCGCCGAGCGAAAATGTCGATAATCTGGCCAACGACGCATCATCGGAGACCCTCATGAATCGATCCATGCTCGCCGCCGCCGTCCTCGCGCTCGTCCCCCTTTCTTCGTTCGCCGCCGCCTCGTTCGGCGAGGCCGAGCTGTCGTCCGCCTTCGCGGCCTCGCGCGGCCTCGTGCGCGCCGCCGCGCCCGTCTCGCCGGCGCATTGGCTGGAGCTCATCGCCAAGGTCCGCGCGCTCGGGACTTTCACGCCGACCGACGGGAACATCCCCGACACCTACGGCCTCGCCGACGTGCGCGGCCCCAAGGACGCGGCCCACGTCGCCGACTACGTCAACGAGTGGGGCTTCACGGACTCCCGCGGCGAGTTCCAGCCCGGCGAGGTGACGCTGGTGTCCGAGCAATGGACGATCCCCGCCGACGGCAACTGGCACGTCGACCAGTGGCTGTTCCGCCTCGGCATGGACGGCTCGGTCGGCGCGCGCGCGCACATCACGCTCGTCGAGACCCAGGACGGCCAGGTGCTCGCCGACGACGGCGAGAACCTCAAGGACGGCGATCCGCGCGTCCAGGCCAAGTACGACGCGCTGCTGAATCTCTGGAATGGCTGGCAGCCGCGGCCGAAGGCCGAGAAGGACGCAGTCGCCGCGCCGGCGTTCCCGCGCACCGGCGCGACGGCCGCTCGGCTCGCGAAATCGAGTTTATCCGCCGGCTTCGTCCTGACCGAGTTCGTGGATAACTATAAATGGAGTTCACCTTGAATAAGAACGGTCCTTCGCCTGAGAAGGTGATGCAGCTCATCTCCGGCGGCTGGGCCGCCGCGATCTTGGGCGCGGCCGCGAAGAACGGCGTCTTCAACGCGCTGGACGACGGCGGCGAAGACGCGGCGGGCGTGGCCAAGAAAACCGGGATCTCAGCGCGCGGAGCGCAAGCCGTGCTCGACGGGCTCACGGGCCTCGGCTTGCTCTCACTCTCGAACGGGCGCTACTCCAACACGCCCGAGTCCGCGCAGTTCCTCGTGAAAGGAAAGCCGTCCTATCTCGGCGGCATGGCCGAGGTGATGACGGCTTCTCTCGTCGACTGGTCCACGCTGCCCGCGGCGGTGAAGACCGGAAGCCCGACGGGCTCCGCCACGGCGGCCGTGCCGGACAACGAGTTCTGGAAGGTCCTGGTGCCGGCCATCGCGACGATGTCTCTGCCCGTGGCGCGGATGGCGGCGGACAAGCTCGGCCTCGCGAAGGCGGGACCGGCGCGCTGGCTCGACGTGGGCGGCGGCTCGGGCGTCTGGTCGGCGGTGTGGCTCGGCGCGAACAAGCAGGCCAGGGGCACGCAGCTCGATTGGCCGTCCGTGAACAAACTCGCCAAGGACTACGTCGGGGGCTTCGGAGTCGCGGACCGCTTCAACACCATCGACGGAGACTTCCACACGACGGGCTTCGGGATCGGGTACGACTACGCGATCTACGCTCACATCGCCCACCAGGAGTCCCCGAAAAGCAACGTCGAGATCTTCAAGAAGTTCCGTAAGGCCTTGAAACCGGGCGGAACGCTGCTGGTCAACGACTTCGTGCTCTCAGACGAGCGGACCGGGCATCCTTTCGCGATGATGTTCTCCTCGCAGATGCTGTTGGTCTCCAAGGAGGGCGCCGCGTGGCGCCAGGCGGACTACCGGAAGTGGCTGACGGAGGCGGGCTTCACGTCGATCGAGCTCATGCCGACGCCGGGGCCCGCGACGGTGGTGTTCGCGAAATAGAGATAGCCGACCCATTGCGTCGACGAACTTCGAGGGGGTATACTGGCGTTATGCGCCGCCGCCTGTTTGCGGTCCTGTCCGTCCTGGCCCTGACGCTCTGCGTCGGGCGCGTCGCCGCCTGGGCCTCGCCCACGGCGAGCGCTCACGCTTGCTGCCAGGCGCCCAAAGGCCGCACCGCGCCGGTCATGGAGCAGTGCTGCCCCGACGCGGCGGCCACGATCTCCCCTCGCCTCGCGCCCGTCTTCGTCGTCGCGGAGATTCTCCCCTCTGCCCCCAGCCTCCCCGCGCCCCGGCTCGAGCTCTCGTTCGCGCCCGTCCCGACGGCCCCGCCCGGAGCCTCGCTTCATCGAACGACGGGACCCGCTCGCGCTCCGCCTCTCGCCTGACGACGTCTCAAGCGTCCGTCAACCCGCATCAAATCTAAACTCAGAGAGGAATCGAATATGAAGAATCTGCTGCTCGCCGTCATGATCTTCGCCGCCGCCGGCGCCGCGTACGCCGCGGATTGCTGCATCGCGGGAGCCGCCTGCTGTCACGGCGCTCATGCGTGCTGCCACGGCGTGAAGTAAGACGAAGAAAAGAGTCTCGAAAACGGGAGCCCTCCGGAAACGGGGGGCTCCTTATTTTTTAGGCCAAGTCGCCTTAACCGCCTTCAGGACGTCGTCCGCCACCGCGCGAGCCGCGTCCGGATAGTCCGTGTCCGTCGCGTCCGATCCGGACCATACCATCGCCCCCGTCGCCGGATAGACCATCTTCGCGGAGATCGCAAGTTTGCCCGGTTGAGTGTAGGAGCGCGGCTCCTTGCGGTAGCGCTGCCCGCGCCGACGGCCCACGATCGTCTTCTGCACGACGTCCATCGGCACGCCGTTTTGATCGACGGTGTGGATGACCTGCGTCTGATAGACGGGGTCGTTGTAGTTCTCGAGCACGTCGACCTTGACCGTCGTCGCCTTCGCGTTGGCGAACGCGGTGATCTGCCCCATCACGAGCGCGTCGACTCCCAGCTTGCCCGCGACGTCCTTGGCGGCCCTCGCGTCGAGCGGCCCCTTGCGCCCGCCGAGCGCGGACGAGACCGTCGCGGAATCGAGCACGTCGTAGCCCGCGGCCAGGAGCGACTGCTCGAAGGCCGACGTCACCGCCGCGCCCGTCCCGCCGCCGCGCGGCGCGTCCTTGAAGGTGACGACCGCCACGCGATGGATCTTCGAGTAGTCGAAGCCCTTGTTGAGCGAGACGTTCGCCGACGAGCACGCCGCCAGCGCGGCCGCGGCGAGAAGGAGGAAGCCGAGCGGCCTGCTCACTTGCGCAGCTTGAACCGCGCGAGCCGGAAGCGGTGCAGGTTCAGGTCCGACTTGCCCGCCACCATGAGCTCCGCCATCGACTTGCCCACGATCGGCGCGAACTTGAACCCGTGTCCCGAGAACCCCGCCGCCACGTACGCGTTCGGCGCGTCGGGCAGGCGGTCGACGATGAAGTCGTCGTCGGGCGTGTTGTCGTACCAGCACGTGTGCCCCTCGAACTCCGTGAACTTCGCGAGCTCGGGCAGGAAGCGCTGCAGGAACTTGCGCGACGCCTTCTCGAACTTCGGCGTCAGCTCCCGCAGCTGCTCCGGATCGGCCTTCTTGACCGTCTGGCCCTTGCGATGGTCGCCGATCTTGATGAAGCCGTGCAGATGCACCGGAAAGCCGTAGAACCCTTGGTCCTTGCTCGCGAAGACCGGGAAGTGCTCCGGGCGGTAGCGCCCGCGGTTGGCCAGAGGCCGCAGGAACATCTGCTCCTGCCGCGTGACCTTGATCGGCAGGCCGTAGTTCTTGAGCAGCTCGCCCGTCCAGTAGCCGCCGGCGAAGAGGAACTTCTCGGCTTCCCAGACCTTGCCCGCCGCGTCCTTGACCGACTTCACCCCGTTCTTGTCCTTCTGGATGGAGACGACCTTCACGTTCGAGCGGATCCGGACCGTCTTGCGCTGGGCGATGGAGGCCGTGGCCGCGACCGCGCGGTTGGCCCAGATCATCCCGCCCTCCGGGTGGAACAGCGCCCACTTGAAGGCCTTCACGTTGTACATCGGGTACATCTTCTTGATCTGCTCGCGCTCCAGCCGCTCGACCTTCACGTGCAGGTCCTTGAGGACGGCGAGGCTCTGGGACTCGTAGCCGTTCTCCTTGGAGGCGAGCTCGAGCACGCCGTTCTGCTGGAGGCACAGCTCTTCGGACAAGGTGTTGAGCTCGAGCCAGAGAGGCAGGGACTTCATCGCCATCTCGGTGTAGAAGGCGTCCTTGCCGTACGTCATGCGGAACACCCGCAGGTGATCGCCGGAGGCCGCCCATTGGTTGGGCACGTCGAACTGGTCGAGCACCGTCACCGTCTGGCCCAGCGCGGACAGGTGCCAAGCCGCCTGCACCCCCATGATCCCGCCGCCGACGACGACCACCGAATTCTTGACGCTCATCTCGAGAAACGCCCCCCGATCCGCCGCGCGACGCTCTCCGGCGACGAGCCGTGAGCCACGCGCAGCCATCTCCCGCCTTCCGACTCGGCCGACCGACCGAGGTCGCCGTCCGCCGTCACCACCGTCACCGAGCCCGTCTTGCCCCACGCCTTCGCCCGGACCCGGTCCAGGATCAGCTCGTCGGCCGCGACCTCGCGCGTGAAGCTGACGCTGAAGTTCGCGGGACCGCCGGGCATCGCCCGGAAAGGTCCGTCGAAGAACAGCTCCACCTCCACTCCCGAGCCCGCGGCCTCGCAGACTTCGGCGAAGACCGCAGCCAAATGCTCGGAATCCGACTGCTCCTGCGCCGCGTGCGCCGGCCCGCCGTAACCGTAGGCCGTGCGCACCAAATTCGTGCCGTCGACGCAGAAAAGCTTGGTGCCCATGTTATCTTTTTTATTTTAGCAAAACGACATTCGAGCCGCCGAAAGGCACGGTTTGGTCCCAGAAATCCTACCGGAGGGCCCTTGACGGGCGAAGGGGCGCTCCTTTACACTGGCTGGGCCCCGTCCGCTTTATATGCGCCGACTATCGACCCCTCTTCTGCTGCTTGGACTCGTCGCCGCCGCGCTTTCCGCGCGCGCGCAGGACGACGCCGACAAGGACGCCCCCGTCGGCACCGCGTCGCCCGCCATCATCGCCTGGCGCGCCCCGCAGGCTCCCGCGGCCCGGCCGCCGCTCGTTCATTCGCAGGACTCGATCGCGCTCCTGAGAGCCGTCCGCGAGGGGCTCGCCGAGGAGGCCGACGGCAAGGCCAAGACGGACCTGCTCGGAGCCTTGAGCGACTTGGAGTCCGGCGCCGCTCAGGCCGTACCCGACGTCTCGCAGGCATGGATCGACGGCCACCTCGGGAACTTCAACGAGGTCCTGCGCACGCTGCCGAAGGGGACCCCCGCGCCGCTGCTCCAGAAAGCCGACCGCGCGGCCGCCAAGCTCAACGCCCGCTCCGAGCGCTGGCAGGACTCCCTGGAGTTCGCCGAGAAGGCCCTGGCCTTCGATCCCGACGACCGCGAGACCTTGATCAGCCGCTCCCAGGCCAACACCGGCCTCGCGGACTTCGCGCACGGCTACGCCGACGCCGAGCGCGCCCTCCAGCTCTCGCCCGACGCCGCCGGCTTCACTGCCCGCGCCGCGGCCGCCTACGGCCTCGGCAACTATCTGCAGGCCGCCGAGGACGCCAAGCGCGCGCTCGCGCTCGCCCCCGAGGACAAGACCGCCTTCCAGATCATGAAGCTCTCCGAGGGCCGCACGAAAAAGGTCCCCGATTTTGAAAGGACCGCCGCGCCCCAGCTCGCCGACACCGTCGAGCGCGAATACCACGGCATGACCGAGCAGCTCAACCAGGTCCAGGAGCGGCGCGACGCTCCCCTCGAGGAGCTCGCCTCGCCCAACGTCGCCCGCATGGTCTCCTCGGCCGGGGCCAAGCTCACGGTGAAGGACTACTACGGCGCCGTCGAGGACGCCGACAAGGCGCTGGCCGTCGATCCCAACAACACGCGCGCCCTGTACTATCGCGCCGCCGCTCACAACCTCATCGGCGAGTACGGCGAGGCCTCGCGCGACGCCACGCGCGGCCTGGCCATGCAGCCCAACGACGCGCCGCTGCACGACGCGCGGGCCTGGGCGTACAACCGCATGGGCCGCTTCGTCGACGCGATCGCCGACGCGCACGCGGCTCTCGAGGCCGATCCGAAGGACGGCTACGCGCTGGCCAACCGCGCCTACGCCGACGAGCAGCGCGGCGACTACGAGTCGATGGCCGAGGACTACAAGGCCGCGGCCGCGCTCAACGCCCAGTTCGAGCCGACCTATGAGGACGCCGCGCGCCGTCACGGCCTCACCCCCCAGCCGCCGTCCAAGCGCGACAAGACAGTCTCCGAGCTGGACGCGAAGCGTCATCGACACGAGCGCTCCTTCTTCGTGATCTTCCTGTCGTCCTTGCTGGGCGGCATGCTCGTGGCGCTGGGCATCCTGCACGTGACCGGCACCGCCAAGACGGCGGCGCCCGCCGCGGCCAAGCCGCCCGCGACCGGCATCGAGGCCGACTACGCTCTGGGCAAGGCGCTGGGCCAGGGCGGCATGGGCATCGTCTACGAGGCCTATGACAAGAAGCTCAAACGGCCCGTGGCGATCAAGATGCTGCGCGACGAGTTCAAGATCGACGAGTCCGCCAAGAAGGCGTTCATGGAGGAAGCGCGCACGGTGGCCGAGCTGCACCACCCCGCCATCGTCGACATCCACAACATCATCGAGGACGAGCGCGGGCTGTACCTGATCTTCGAGCGCCTGCAGGGCAAGACGCTGGACGTGGTGCTGAGCGAGCGCAAGCGCCTGACCCTGCGCGAGGTCAAGGACGTGCTCAAGCCCGTCTGCGACGCGCTGATCTACGCGCACGGACACGACGTGGTTCACCGCGACCTCAAGCCGTCCAACGTGATGCTGACCCAGGACGGGGTGAAGGTCCTGGACTTCGGCATCTCGCGCCACGCGGCGCGGGCCGGCAAGGCCAACACGACGCAGACGGTGACCGGCACGCCGCACTACATGGCCCCCGAGCAGGAGTACGGGATCGTCCAGAAGGAGAACGACGTGTTCTCGCTGGGCGCGGTGCTCTACGAGATGCTGACCGGCGTGCGCCCGTACGAGGGCGCGCACCAGGCCAAGCTCGCCAAGAGCTACATCCGGGCCTCGACGCGCCTGCCGGGCATGCCGCTGGAGCTGGACGAGCTGATCGACCGGTGTCTCGAGCCGGACGCCGAGAAGCGACTTCAATCGCCCGCCGAGTTCTGGCGGCTGCTGGCCGCGGTGCCGGATTACGCCGCGGCGAACGACGCTTAATTCGCCGCCCGGGACGAGTCCCCGGGCGGAATCGTCCCCCGTCGCGTCCTTCTTCGAGGCCGCCGCGTTCCGGCAGAGCCGGCCGGTCCTGCTGACCGCCTTCACGAACAAGGTGGGCTCGATCGGGCTGAGCCTGGTCTCGATCCTGCTCGTGCACCGCGGCGTGTCGACGGGGCAGGGCACTTTGGTGCTGGGCACGCTCAAGGCCACCATCATCGTCGGCACCTTGGCCAGCGGCGCGCTCACGGACCGGTTCAGCTCGCGCACGCTCACGCTCGCGGGCCTGCTCATGTCCGCGGCGGGTTTGGGCTTCCTGCCGTTCCAGAAGACGATCCTCGCCATCCTCGCCTTCGGCATCCTGGCGCAGTTCGCCGACTCCCTGCTCGGGGTCGTCCAGCGCATCCTGCTCATGGACCAGGTCGACGTCGGGCATCAGAAAGAGGCGCTGGGCTGGATGCGCATGGTCTCCAACTTCGCGCAGATCTTCAGCTTCTCGATCGCCGCCGCCGCCTCGCGACTCGGGGTGGCGCCCCTCATGATCTTCGACGCGGTCACGTCGGCCTCCGCCTTCGGCCTGGGCCGCAAGATCCTGCCGCACCGGCCGCCCGAGGGCGTGCGCGACCGCGGCTTGACGTCCGGCAAGGACGGCCAATACGCCTCGAAGCTCTCGTTCTTCGGCTGCGCGATCGCGCTGATGGGCTGGTCTTTCTGCTACGAGCTGTTTTTAGAAGGGGGATCCGGCCGCTTGGAGGTCCTGCACCCCGGCGAGGGACTGCGGCGCTTCTCGACGATGATGATCCTCAACACCGTGATCTGCACCGCCTTCGCCGTGCATGCCACGCGCTTCTTCCGCCGCTCTTGGAACGCGATCAGCGGCGGCATGATCATGACCGGCCTGGGCGTGCTCGTCGGCTGCTGGGGCATGGCGAACCAGCTCTGGGTCTTCACGGGGATGTTCCTGATCACGCTCGGCGAGCTGGCGCTCGGCGCGGTGGCGCAGTACACGCTCATGCGCATGACCCCAGGCCACGAGAAGGCCGGGCTTTTCTACTCCGCGGGCCTGACCGTCATGCAGTGCGGACGCATCGCGGGCGCCGCGCTGGCGTTTCCCCTGCTCATCCATGCCGAAAGCCTGCGGCCGTTCACGTACGTAATCGTGGGGCTGCTCGTGCTGCAGGCCGCGGCGCTGTGGGCGCTGCGCGGCGACATCGAGCGGCTGGCGTAGTGTTGTCCACAAGACTCTACCCGGGTAGCCGGGTAGAAGTGGATAACTACCGCCGCGCGAAGAACGCGCCCAGCGCGAGCCCCGTGAGCAGGCCGCCGACGTGCGCCATGTTGTCGATGCCGGGGATCACGGCGCCGAAGAGCAGGTTGTAGCCCGCGAAGGAGATCAGGCTTCGCCGCGTCGCGCGGATGGCCTCCTGCGGGACGGTGAAGCGGCCCCACGTAAGCGCCGTGATCAGCGCGCCCGCAAGGCCGAAGATCGCGCCGGAAGCGCCCACGCCGACGACGTGGGGATGCATCCACGCGCTCGCGACGCTGCCCGCCAGGCCGCATAGGGTGTAGACCAGAACGTACGTGCGCGGCCGGAAGATCCGCTCGGCGAGGAAGCCCAGGTTCCACAGGCACCACATGTTGAACCCGATGTGGATGATCCCGACGTGCAGGTAGTTGGAGATCAGCAGGCGCCAAGGCTGGGGCCCCAGCGACAGCGCGCCGAAGTTGCCGCCCCAGCGCAGGAGGTCCTGCGGCGTCGGCGCCAGCGGCGAGACCCCGGTCAAAGTCATCGCGACGAAGAAGAAGACGTTGATGCCGACCAGGACGCGGGTGACGGAGCGGCCGTTCACGGGGCCTTTCCGGCCAGTGAGACGATCGTCTTCCATTGCGACGGCGTCACCGGCTGGACGGACAGGCGCGAGCGGTTGAACAACGGCATGTCCGCGAGCGCGGGCACGCCGCGCAGCTCGTCGAGAGACAGAAGGCGCGGAAACTTCCTCACGAAGCGCAGGTCGACCTGGAACCAAGTCGGCGCGTCCGGCCGCGACTTGGGATCGTGGTAATGGCTCTTCGGATCGAACTGCGAGGGATCGGGATAAGCGAGCTTGGCCACCTCGGCGACGCCCGCGACGCCCGGCGGCAGGGCGTTGGAGTGATAGAAGAAGACCTTGTCGCCGAGCTTCATGGACTTCATGAAGTTGCGCGCTTGGTAGTTGCGCACGCCGTCCCAGCCCGCGACCCCCTTCTTCGCGAGGTCGTCGATGGAGAAAACGTCGGGCTCGGACTTCATCAGCCAATGCGCGGTCATGCGGCGATTCTACTAAAGCCGCGACTTGAGCTGGGCGAGGAGCGCCGCGGCGCGCCGCCGCTCGTCCGCGTCCGCAACGGCGCCGGAGTAGCGGCGGCGGTAGTGCGCCTCGGCGAGGTCGGTCAGCGCCGCGAGCTCCGGCCGCTCGCGCGCGACGTCGCCGGCGAACTCGCGCGGCGTCTGCCACGGGCGGCGCTTGAGCCCGGCGCGGGCCAGCGCGCGCTCCGCGCGCTCGTACTCGTCGGTCTTCTTGAAGGCCGCGGGCGCGGCGCGCAGCCCCCAGCCGAGCAGGCCGGCCCCGAGCACCCAGGGCAGCGCCCCGCCCAGGCCGCTCTCGAGCAGGAGGCGCAGGCGCTCGAAGAAGCGCGCGAAGCTCAGCCGCAGGAACGCGTCGCGCTGGGAGTACTGGTCGTAGCCGATCACGCTGCTGTACCAGCGCGTCTGCAGCATGTCCGCCCAGCGGTCGAGGCGTCGGGAGAACTCGTCGGCCGCGGCCGACAGCCCCGACTCGGAGGGCGTCGCGTCGTAGAGCGTCCAGCCGCGCTCCGGCAGCCAGGCCTCGGTCCACGCGTGAGCCTCGCTCTGCCGGACGTCGTAGAAGCGGCCCCACTCGTTCCAGTCCGAGGCGCGAAAGCCCGTCACGAGCCGCGTCGGGATGCCCGCCCGGCGCATCAAGATCGCGGCCGCCGTCGCGAAATACTCGCAGTTGCCGCGCCGGGTCGTGAACAGGAAGTCCGTCAAGGAGGTGTGCATCCCGTCTGAGCGCAGCGAGTAGGCGTACTCGCGGCGCAGGCGCGAGGCGATCGCGTCCGCCTTCGCCTTCGGCTCGGTCAGGCCCTTGGTCCAGCGCGCGACCAGCGCGGCCTCCTTCCCACCGGGATCGTCGGGCAATATGAGCGCGCGGGCCAAAGCCCGCGCGCGCAGCCCCTCGGCCCCGTCCGTCGGCTCCGCGCCCGGCGGGGCCGTGACCACCCGGTAGCGCCCGCCCGCCGAGAAGGAGCCGGACGCGTAGACGCTGTCCGTGTGATCGTACCAGGCCGCGCCGCTCACCCCGTCGATCTCGCTCGGCGCGCCGACCGTGAACACGATGGAGACCTGCATCGGATAAAGCTCGACTTGATAGAGCGGCCCGGGCGCGCCCGTCGACGGGAAGGTCATCATGTCGCCCGCGCGGCGCACCAGGGCGCGCCCGCCGCGCGTCGAGAGCATCCGGCCCCCCACGAGGCGGTAGCGGAAGTCGAGCGGGACCTTGGTCCAGGCGCGCCCGTCGAAGACGTCGAAGGCCGCGCCGCGGACGTACACGTCCGGGATGACCCCCCCGGGAGCCGGAGCGGGCTCCGGGCGCAGGCGCATCGCGCGCGCCGGCGAGCGGCGCAGGGTCCCGAAGTTGCCGAGCGTGACCTGGTCCGTGAAGCCGGTCACCGCGGAGGAGCGGATCTGCAGCTTGTCCATGCCGGACGCGACGAACGGGTTGAAGCGCCGCAGGCCTTCGACGCGCGGCACGACGAGGAACAACACGGTCCCCAGCGCCGCGCCGGCGGCGAGCAGGCGGCCCAAAGCGGGCGCCCAGTCGCGCGCGGCGCGCGGATCCGCGCCCGACTGGAGCGCCAGCCACGCGCCGAGGAAGACGAGCCAGGCGACGAACAGCGGGAAGTACCACGGGCTGATCGTGAGCCCCGAGACGAGGAAGAACGCGAGGTACAGGATGAGCACGACCTGCCTCAATTCCTTGCGCGGCCACGGGTTGAACAGCCGGTTGATCAGGAGGTAGCCGAGCAGGTGGGCGTTGGCCAGCGCGACGCCGGAGCGGCGCCAGTCGAACAGCATCAGGTAGCCGAGCATCGCCAGCGAGAGCGCGTTCCAGACCGACCGCGGCGGGAACGGGCCGCCGCGCTCGTGCAGCCAGAAGCCGAGGGGGACCAGCGGCAGGAAGGCGAGCAGGCTCGCCGTCGAGAGGTCGTCGATCAGGAACAGCGCCAAGTAGACGAGCGCGCCGCCGAAGAGCATGAGCCGGCGCAGCTCGCGCGAGTCAGCGGCCCCCTCGTCCGGGGCGGAGCGCGCCCCCGGCGCGGCGCGCGGCGTCGCTCCGTCGCCGGCCAGCGCGAGCGCGCGCAGGAGCGCGTCGAGCTGCCTGCGGCCGCGCGCCGGAGCGACCTCGACGCCGGGGCCGACGAGGCCGGTCTCGGCGCCCGCCTCGACGTGGAAGCGGCAGGCGGAGGCGGCGCGCTCGATGGAGGCGTCGTCGACGCCGTCGAGGCGCACCATGACGCGGCCTTCGGGCGCGGTCGCGTACTCGGCCACGACCGGGCGTCCCGCCTTCGCCGTGAGCTTCCAATGGATGAGCCGCGCGTCGTCGCCGCGGTCGTAGTGCCGGGGACCGAAGAACTCGCCCTCTCGCGCCTTGCCGCCCCCGCCCGCAGTCCGCGCCCGCGGGTCGGCCTCGAGCGACCCGGCGGCCCGGCCGGGGCCCGCTTTGGGCAGGGCGAGGAGATCGACGGGAGGCAGGGCGCGCCGCGTCGTGAAGAAGCCGAACGGGTACAGGCTCTCGAGGCGCAGGCCCTCGAGGCGGTTCAGGCCGCGCGCCGGGAGCGCCAGACGCAGGTCCGCGGCGAACGCGCCGCGCGGGGGCACGTCGAAGGCGGCCGCGGCGCCGAGGGGCCCGACGGGGCGCACGAGACGGGCCGCGGAGGAGCTGGCGTTCTCGACGAACACGCGCGCGCTGAACGGCGCGTCGCGGAAGACCTGGGACGGCGCTTCGACGCGGGCGCTCACCCCGCGCAGGTTCAGGCGGCCCGCGACGACGGACAGGACCAGCGCGGAAGCCGTGGCCGCGAACAGCAGATACAGGAGGTTGTTTCCGGTCGAGCCGGCGGCGAACAGCGTGAAGCCCGCGAGCAGGACGGTGAAGACGCCCAACCGCGTCGGGCGCATGGGACTAGGGAGCGCGGACCGTATGGAGCAGGTCCATCACGGCCTGCTCCGCCTCGTCCACGCGCGCGACGCCGTAAAGGCTCGTGTCGAGCAGGAGGCGGTGCGCGGCGACCGGGGCCGCGACGGTCTTCACGTCGTCGGGGACGCAATGGTCGCGCCCCTCGAGCACGGCGTTGGCGCGCGCGGCGCGGGCCAGCGCGAGCGTGCCGCGCGGCGACAGGCCCAGGCGCACGCCCTTTCCGGCGCGCGAGGCCTCGGCGAGGCGCACCGCGTAGTCCAGGATCGCTTCGTCGACGCGGATCTCGTCCACGCGCGCCTGCAGGGCGAGGACCTCCTCGCGGGAGAGCACGGGCCTCATGTCCTCGGCCGTCGCGGGCCGGTCGCGCTCCCGCAGGATGCGCAGCTCGTCGGCGTGCGACGGGTAGCCGATGCGCACGCGCATCAGGAAGCGGTCGAGCTGGGCCTCGGGCAAAGGGAAGGTGCCGTGGTACTCGACGGGGTTCTGGGTGGCGATGACGAGGAAGGGGTCGGGCAGGGCGTGAGTCTTGCCGTCGATGGTGACCTGGCCCTCGCTCATGGCCTCGAGCAGGGCGGATTGGGTCTTCGGAGTCGAGCGGTTGATCTCGTCGGCGAGCAGGACGTGGCTGAAGATGGGGCCCGGCTTGAAATCGAAAGAGGCTTCCTTAGGGTCGAAGACCGACAGGCCCAGGATGTCCGAGGGCAGCAGGTCGTTGGTGAACTGGATGCGGCGGAAGGTCACGCCGAAAGCGCGCGCGAGCGCGACGCCGAGCAAGGTCTTGCCGATGCCGGGCACGTCCTCGATGAGCAGATGACCCCGCGCGAGCAAGGTCATCACGGTGAGCTTCACCGCGTCGGGCTTGCCGACGAAGACGCGCGCCACCGAGTCGATCAGCGGCTGGACGGAGGGGGCCGAAGTCTTGGCCGTGGACATGCCCCTCTAGTATGGGCCCCTGGAGGCCCTTTGTCAACGACGGCCGGAGAACGGGTTTTTGGGCTTCAACGCGCGACCTCAGCAGGGCGGACCATCAGGCCCGGTCCGAACGTCACAGGCGTGAGCCCCAATTGACGCACGGCGGCGGCGGTCGCCGGCAGGGCGGGTCCGAGAACCTCGGGAACGAGCTCCAAGGCGTCGGCGCCGGCCGCGCGGGCGCGCTCGAGCTGCCACAGATCCAGGACTATGTCGCGCGCGATCAGCACCAGGTCCGGGCAGGCCGCGCGGGCGGCCTCGAGGTGGGACCAGTCCCCGGCGTGGAAATTGCGCTCGACCCAGATCGCGACGGCCGAGGCGCCGTCCTTTTGCGCGGCGGCGGCGCGGGCCGCGGCCTCCCGCGGGCTCGCGTTCCCCTGCGGAACGAGCAGGCCTCGGTCGGGATCGGCGAAGCGCACCTCGGCGACCAGTCCGCCGCGGACGAAATGCGCGGGCAAAGGCAGCGCGGCGCGCGCGTAAAGCGGACGCGCGCGGAGGAGCTCGACGGGGTCTTCCTTCTTCAAACGCTCGATGCGGCGCGAGACGTGCGCGGCGATGCCCGACAGCGCCGTCACGGGCGCGGCGCGCGGGTCAGCGCGAGGAAGTTCCTCAGCATCTTGAGCCCCAGCGGAGTGGCGACGGACTCGGGATGGAACTGGACGCCCTCCAGCGGGCGGGAGCGATGCCGCAGGCCCATGAGAGAGCCGTCTTCCGCGCGAGACGTCGCGACGAAATCCTTGGGCAAAGGCTCCGCCGCGACCAAACTATGGTAGCGGGCGACCGTCAATTTCTTCGGGAGACCCGCGTAGACGCCCTTGCCATCGTGAGTGATCGCGCACGTCTTGCCGTGCATCAGATGCTTCGCTCGAACCACTTTCCCGCCATAAGCCATCGCCGTGGCCTGGTGGCCGAGACACACTCCTAAGATAGGGAGAGCGGCCGGGGCGCGCTTGATCAACTCCACGAGCACCCCCGCGTCTTCAGGGCGGCCGGGGCCTGGCGAGAGGATGAGGCCTCGAGGCTTCAGCGCGAGCAGGGCCTTCACGGTGAGCACGTCGTTCCGGACGACGCGGCAATCGGCTTTCAATGATCGCACGGCCTGGTACAAGTTGTAAGTAAACGAGTCGTAGTTATCGAGGAGCAGGATCACGAGATCACTCCGAGAGCTCGCCGGAGTCCGGCGAGCTTGTGCTGGACCTCCTGGTACTCGGCGATAGGGTTTGAATCGGCGACGATCCCGGCGCCGGCTTGAAGCCGGGCTCTCCCGCCCTTCGACAGCGAGAGGGACCGGATCGCGAGGCAGCTGTCGAGATTGCCCGCGAAATCGTGCTGGACGACGGAGCCGGCATAGAAGCCGCGCGGCTTTTTTTCCAAGCCCGCGATGATCTCCATGGCGCGCACCTTCGGCGCGCCGCTCACGGTGCCGGCCGGGAAGGACGCGGCGAGCGCGTCCCAAGCGGTCTTGCCGTCGTCGAGAGAGCCTTCGACCTCGCTGACGAGGTGCATGACGTTGGAGAAGCGGCGCGTGAACATGAAGCGCTCGACCTCGACCGAGCCCGGCGCGCAGACGCGGCCGAGGTCGTTGCGGGCGAGGTCGACGAGCATCAGGTGCTCGGCGCGCTCCTTCTCGCTGGCGCGCAGCTCGCGCTCCAGGCGCAGGTCATCTTTGCGCGTCTTGCCGCGGGGCCGGGTTCCCGCGATCGGGCAGTTCCTGGCCCGTCCGTTCACGACGCGCACGAGGCGCTCGGGCGAGGCGCCCATGACGGCGTCGTCGCCGCCCATCAGGAGAAACAGATACGGGGTCGGATTGGCGGCGCGGATGGCGCGGTAGGCGGCGATGGGACCGGCGGTGAGCTGGGCGGAGAAGTCGTCGGAGAGCACGGCCTGGAAGATGTCGCCGGCCTTGATGCGCTCCTTGATCCTGGCGACGCCGCGCAGGAACTCCGCGCGGCCCCGGCGGCCCTTCGCGGGGAGCAGACGGTCGGTCTTGGGATAATCGGGGACGGGACAGGCCCAGCGCAGGAGCTCCTTGAGCTCCTTGGCGCGCGCCGCGGCGCGGCGGCGGCCTTTCGCGCCGGTCACGAGCGCGCGCAGGCTGGCGCGGCCGTCCTCGACGACGATGACCTCGTCGAAGAGCATGAGCACGGCCTCGTAAGGCTCGGTCTTGACCGGGACGCGCTCGAGGTGGCGCACCATCTCGTAGCCGAGCAGGCCGACGGCGCCGCAGTCGAAGGGCTCTCCGCCCCGGGCTCGGAATCGGGAAAGGCGCTTGCCGAGAGCCGCGAACGGATTCCCCTTCAGATATGTTTTACCGTCGGCGTTCTCGCGCACGGCGCGGCCCTTCTGGACCGACAGCATCTCGAAGGGCGCGGCGCCGAGCCAGGCTCGCTTCCGGCCGTCCTCCGATTTTTCGATCAAGAAGCCGCGCAGGCCGGGCCGCAGAAGGCGCTCGAGGCAGGTCGCGGGATCGAGGCCGGTCAGGCCGAGGTCGATGCGGACGACGAAGAATTGGCGCGCCACGGGGGTATTCTACGAAAAGGGGACTTGCTCCGGAGTCAGTTCGACCGTTCGCTCAGCATCACCGCTTGAATCGCCCGAGGGCGATCAAGTCGTCGAGCGCCTCGATGTAGGACTGCACTCCGTTCCCGTACCGCCGTCCTTTACAGACCGGCTCGATAACCGAGATACGCCGGAACGGCTCACGCCTGGTTACGTCGGAGAGATGCACCTCGATCGTCGGCACGCGCACGGCCGCGACCGCGTCTCGCAAGGCGTAGCTGTAGTGAGTAAAAGCGCCCGGATTGAACACGATCCCGTCGGCCCACCGCCGGTGCGCGTGAAGGAGGTCGATCAGCTTCCCCTCCGAGTTGGACTGGCGAGCGCGCAGCGAAGCCCCGTGTTTTCGCGCGTGCGCCGTCAGCCGAGCGTTCAGCTGAGCCAACGTCATCGAACCATACGTCTCCGGCTCGCGCTCGCCGAGCAGGTTCAAGTTCGGCCCGTGCAGAACCAATATGTTCACAGCAGCTCCCTCACCACGCGCAGGATGATCTCGTCGTCGACGACCTTCGTGACGGGCTTTCCGATCGCGCGCAGGAGGACGAAGCGCGCCTGCCCTCCTCGCGCCTTCTTGTCCCGGCGCGCGAGCTCGACGAGCCGGCGCGGCTCGATGCGCCGCGGCACCGGCACGGGCAAGGACGCCAGAAAGCGATCCGCCTCGAGGGCGGCCGCGGGCGCCAAGCCCGCGCGGCTGACCGAGAGGCGAAGCGCCGCCCGCATCCCCCAGATCACCGCCTCCCCGTGGCGCAGGACCCCGAGCCCGGTCGCCGCCTCGAGCGCGTGCCCCAGCGTGTGCCCGAAGTTGAGCAGCTCGCGCGGGCCTTTCGTCTCGCGCTCGTCCTTCGCGACGATCTTGCGCTTCCACGTCGCTCCCGCGCGGACCACTTTCGCCGTCAGCGCCGGGTCGCCCGCCATCAGCGCGTCCCAGTTCTTCACCATCATGTTCCAGAGCGGCGGCTCGAACACGAGCCCATACTTCAACGCTTCCGCGAAGCCCGACACCCGCTCGCGAGGAGGCAAGCTTTTCAGAACGTCCGAATCGCAGACCACCGCTTCCGCTCGATGGAACGCCCCCGCGAGATTTTTTCCGCCGGCCAAATTGATTCCGGTCTTGCCGCCTAATCCGCTGTCCAGCTGTCCCAACAGCGTCGTCGGGATGCTGATCCACGGGATCCCCCGTTGATAGATCGCGGCGGCAAATCCTGCCGCGTCGGTCACCGATCCCCCGCCTAAAGCCACGATGGCGGAGTCGCGTCCCAACCCCGCTTCGAGCATCGTCGTCATCAATTCCTCGACCGCGTCCCACGATTTGGCGGCTTCTCCGGGAGGAAGGAGATGACGGTGAACGCTGAGACCCGATTTTTTCAGCGCTCGTTCGACTTTGGGCCCGAAGCGAAGCCAAGCGCCCGCTTCCGAGACCAGCGCGACGCGCTTGGCTTTGGATAAATCTTTCGTCCAAGCGCCGGGGCGCAGGCGAATGCCTGCGCCCACGAAGAGTTTCTCATCGTTCATGCTAGTCTCCGCGCGATCGCCGCCGCGACGGCGGCGGTCGATCTCCTCGTCGTCGAAATCGTCACCCGTGCTTCTCCGTGAGCGTTCCGCCGTTCCTTCAGCAGAGCTCTCACCCTATCATCAAGATTTCCCTGAGCCAAGATAGGCCGTGTGAACCGCGACGGCTTCAGCCGTCTCACGAGCTCCCGTCGCGAACATGTCAGCTTGACCAGAATCCCCGTCTTCTCGACGAGCGCTAAATTCCGCTTGTCGATCAAGGCTCCCCCTCCGAGGGCGACGACAAGGCCCTTGTTCTTCGCCGTTTTCGCGAGAGCCGCTCTCTCCAGCCGCCGAAACTTCTTTTCTCCCTGCTCGGCGAATATCTCCGCCACGCTCTTCCCGGAGGATTTCACGATCACCGCATCCAAATCGGCGAAGCGACGCCGCAGGCGGCGTCCTAATTCCTTGCCCACGATCGACTTCCCCGTCCCCATGAACCCCGTGAGATAAATGTTTCCGGTCACTTTCCCCACGCCTTGATCCGAGGCAGCAGCTCGCCCATCGAGTCCCCCCCGAATTTCCCCAGGATCGCGTCGGCCAACACCAGCGCCGCGAGCGATTCCCCGATCACCGCCGCCGCCGGCACCGCGCAGGCGTCGGAGCGCTCCACGTGCGCCTTCGCCGGCTTCATCGTGCGAAGATCCACCGAGTCCAGTGGATTCATCAGCGTCGCGATCGGCTTCATCGCCGCGCGCAGCACGAGGGTCTGCCCCGTCGTCATCCCGCCGTCGATGCCGCCCGAGCGGTTCGTCCTATAGCCGACCTTCTTTCCGTTCGGCTCGTACGCGTCGTGCGCGACCGACCCGGGAACCCCCGCCTGCCGGAAGCCATGGCCGACTTCCACTCCCTTGACGGCGTTGAGCGACATCAGCGCCGCGGTCAGCGGCCCCTCCAGGCGCCGGTCCCACTGCGCGTAGCTGCCCAGCCCGACCGGCAGTCCCTCGGCCAGAACCTCGAAGACGCCGCCGACCGTGTCGCCCGCCTCCTTGGCCGCGTCGATGCGCGCCACCATGCGCGCCGAGGCGTCCTCGTTCGAGCACCGCACCGGATCCCCGTCGACCAAGCCGTTCAGCTCCGCGACGGCGCACGGGAGCTGAGAGTCGTCGCTCTCGCCGCCGATCATGACGACTCGGCTGGCCACGGAGACTCCGCATGCCTGAAGGAACTTCCGCGCGACCGCGCCGAGCGCGACGCGCATCGCCGTCTCGCGCGCCGACGCGCGCTCGAGCACGTCGCGCATGTCCTCGAAGCCGTACTTGATCTTGCCGACGAGGTCGGCGTGCCCCGGGCGCGGGATGTCGACGCGGCGCGCGGACGGGGCGTCGCTGGGCTCCGCGCCCATGATGTTCTGCCAATTCACGAAATCCAAATTGGGCACGAGCAGGGCGATCGGCGAGCCCAGCGTCTTGCCCCGGCGCACGCCGGAGAGCAGCTCGACCTGGTCGCCCTCGATCTTCTGCCGGTTGCCGCGCCCGTGGCCCTTCTTGCGCCGCAGGAGATCGCGCTGGACGTCGGCCCCCGTCAGGGCGAGGCCCGCCGGCATCCCCTCGAGGATGCCGACCAGCGCCTTGCCGTGAGACTCGCCGGCCGTGAGGAAACGGAGCGTCATTTGAGGACCTCCTTCAAGAGCGGAACGGCCAGCGCCGTCCGGCGCTTCGCGCCGAGCGGCTTGTCCCAATACTCCCACGCGCGCAAGGCCTGATGGACGAGCATGCCGGCGCCGTCCGCCACGCGCGCCCCGCGCGCCGCCGCGTCCCGCTGGAACGCCGTGCGGCGCCCGTAGACCAGGTCGACGGCGAGCGCGGGCGAGGGAAGGCTCTTCGGGGCCGGCGAGCGGTCGGGAAAGCCCTTCATGCCCAGCGGCGTCGCGTTGACCCAGACCTCGGCCGCCGCCGGAGCGCCGGCCGAGAAGCGCGTGTTCGGGAAGTGCGGCGCCAGCGCGTGGGCGGAGCGGCGGGCCCGGGAAGGGGTGCGCGCGCTGAAGCGGACCGACTTCGCGCCCTCGCGCGCGAGCGCCCAGCCCGCCGCGCGCGCCGCGCCGCCCGCGCCGAAGACGAGCGCGCGCTTGCCGCGCACCGCGAACCCGGCCGCGCGCAAGGCGTCCCGCAGGCCGTCGGCGTCGGTGTTGTGGCCCTCGACCAAGCGGCCGAAGCGCAGGACGTTGACCGCGCCGAGCGCCGCCGCCTCGGAAGTCAGGCGGTCCGCCAGCGCGGCGGCCGTTTCCTTGAGCGGCACGGTCACGTTCGCGCCGCGCCAGCCCGCCGCGCGCGCCCGCACCACCGCGACCTGCAGCCGCCCCGCGACGAGCACCGCCTCGTAGGAGACCGGCCGCTTCAGCAGGACGGCCAGACGCGCGAACAGCCGCGGCGAGCGCGAGTGCGCGACCGGACGGCCGAAGAGGCCGAGCTTCACGCGCACCTCCGCGCGAGGAAGTCGTCGTAGAACGACGGGTAGGAGATCTGCGCGCAGTCCGCGCCGCGCACCGTGGTCTCGCCGCGCGCGAGGAAGCCCGCGACGAAGCCCGTCATGGCCAGGCGGTGGTCGTCGAGCGATTCCACGGCCGCGCCTTCCAGCTTCGACGCGCCCTCGACGAGCAGGTCGTCGCCTGCGACGCGCGCCTTCACGCCGAAGCACTCGAGCAGCTCCGCGATGCCGGCCAGGCGGTCGCTCTCCTTGTGGCGCAGCTCGTCGAGGCCGTGGAAGCGGCTCGTTCCTTGAGCGCGAGCCGCGGCGAGAGCCAGGATGGGCACCTCGTCGACCAGGCCGGGGACCTCGGCCGCGGGGATGTCGGTCGCGCGCAGGCGGGCGGCCCGCACGACGAGATCGACGCACTCCTCTCCCGCGCGTTCCGAGGACCCTTCACGTCGAATGTCGGCGCCCATGCGCTTGAGCACGTCGAGGAAGCCCGTGCGCGTCGGGTTGGCCATGATGCCGCGGATGACGAGCTCGCTGTCCGGGGCGAGCGAGGCGGCGACGGCCCAGAACGCGGCCGAGGACGGATCGCCCGGGACCTCGACGCGCGCGCCGGTCAGGCGCGTGCCGCCGTCGACCGAAACCGCGAGGCCCTCGCGATGGGCGCGCGCGCCGAACAGGGCGAGCATCTTCTCGGTGTGGTCGCGGGTCGGGCTCGGCTCGATCACGGTCGTTCTGCCCGACCCATGCAGGCCCGCGAGCAGGACCGCGGACTTGACCTGCGCGCTCGGCACGGGCATGCGGTACTCGCGCCCCTTGAGCTCGCCGCCGACGATGGTCATCGGCGCCGTGCCCGCCTTTGAAAGCTCGACGGACGCTCCCATGAGACGCAGCGGCGCCGCGACGCGCTCCATCGGACGGCGGCACAGCGACGCGTCGCCGGAGAGCCGCGACAGGAAGTCGTGGCCGGCGAGCACGCCGGACATCAGGCGCATGGTCGTGCCGGAGTTGCCCGCGTCGAGGTCTCCCGCGTGCGCCGCGAGGCCGCCCAAGCCGCGGCCGTGGACGGTGACGTCCGCCCCGCGCCCGTCGACGCCGATGCCGAGAGCCTCCAGCACGCCGCGCGTGCTGCGCACGTCCGCGCCCGGGGCGAGTCCCTTCGCCTCGGTCTTGCCGTCGGCGAGCGCGCCGAGGATCAAGGCGCGGTGCGAGACCGACTTGTCCCCGGGCATGCGGATCTCGCCGCGCAGGCGTCCGCCGCCGGAGACGGTCCGGTCGCTCATTATTTCCCGTACACCGGCGTCGCCAGCGCGCGCCCCGTCGCCGCGCCGATCGCGGCGATGTCGCGCATGAGCGCGGCGAAGTCGTCGGGGTGCAGGGCCTGGGGCCCGTCGCACAGCGCCTGATCGGGCCGGTCGTGGACCTCGATCATGACTCCGTGCGCGCCGGCGGCCACGGCCGCGCGGGCCATGGGCGCCACGCGCGAGCGCACGCCGGTGGCGTGGCTCGGGTCGACGATGATGGGCAGATGGCTCATCTCCTTGACGGCCGGGACGACGTTGAGGTCCAGCGTGTTGCGCGCGTGATCGGAGAAGGCGCGGATGCCGCGCTCGCACAGGAACACGTCCTTGTTGCCCTCGCTGAGCAGGTACTCCGCCGACATCAGCCACTCGTCGAGCGTCGCGGACAATCCGCGCTTGAGCATGACGGGCTTGCGCAGCTTGCCGATCTCCTTGAGCAGGGCGAAGTTCTGCATGTTGCGGGCGCCGACTTGCAGCACGTCCGCGAACTTGGCGACGTCGTCGAGCGAGCGCTGGTCGAGGACCTCGGTCACGATGGGCATGCCGGTCTCCTTTCGCGCCTTCGCGAGCAGCTGGAGGCCCTTCTTGCCGAGTCCTTGGAAGGCGTACGGCGAGGTGCGCGGCTTGAACGCGCCGCCGCGCAGGAGCTGGGCGCCGGCTTTCTTCACGGCGTGGGCGATGCGGATGAGCTGTGCCTCGCTCTCGACGGCGCAGGGCCCCGCGATCACGATCAGATCCGGCCCGCCGAGACCGTAGGGTCCGATCTTGACGACGGTGTCCTCGTGCTTGAAGTCGCGGCCGGAGAGCTTGTAGGGACGCGTGACGCGCACGGCCTCGCGCACGCCGGGCAAGGAGTCGAACAGGTGCGGATCGATCGCGCTCGAGTTTCCGGTGATGCCGACAGCGACGCTCTGCTTGCCCGGGATGACGTGCGGCTTGAGCTTCAGCGCGCGCACCTTGTCGAGGACGGCGCGAAGCTCCGACTCCGAATGATCCGACTGCATCAAGATCAGCATGAGGCCTCCAAAGCGTTCACGAGCCGGCGCGCCAAGCGCCCCACGGCGGCGGGTCCGCCCTTGGCGGCCGCGGCGACGAGCGCGCTGCCGACGACGACGCCCTCGGCGTGGGGGGCGAGCGCGCGCGCCTGCGCGGGCTCGGCGACGCCGAAGCCCACGATCAGCGGCTTGCCGGTGAGACGGCGCACGCGCTCCAGGCGCTCGGCGAGCCCCGGCGCGAGCCCGGCGCGCACGCCCGTCACGCCCTCGCGGCTCACGTAATAGACCAGGCTGCCCGACCCGCGGCCGATGGCGCGCAGGCGCTCGTCGGTCGTCGTCGGCGAGGCGAGGAGCACGATCTCGACGCCGCGCGCGGCGAGCGCCTTCGCGTAGGGCGCCGCGTCCTCGACGGGAAGGTCGACGATCAGCGCCGCCGCGACGTGCGAGTCCGCGCACAGGCGCGCGAACTCCCGAAGCCCCAGGCGCAGGATCGGGTTCAGATAGGTGAACAGCACGGCCGGCGTGGGCACGCCGCTCCGGCGCAGGCTTTTCACGAGCGCGGCTGCCCGCGTGAGAGTCATGCCCTTGGCGAGCGCGCGCTGGCCGGCGGCCTGGATCACGGGGCCGTCGGCGACGGGGTCGGAGAACGGCACGCCGACCTCGAGGATGTCGGCGCCGGCCTCGGCGAGAGCCCGCGCGGCCTTGACCGTCGCGGCGGGAGACGGGTCGCCCGCGACGAGGAAGGGTACGAAGCCCGGCCGGCGCGCGGACGCGCGGCGGGCGGCGAGGACGGCGGCGAGAGTGGGCTTCTTCATTCGAGCAGCGTGGAGAGGTCCTTGTCGCCGCGGCCCGAGAGGTTGGCGATCACGATGCCGCCGCGGTTGGGGCGGTTCTTGCGCAGGAGATACGCGATCGCGTGCGAGCTCTCGAGCGCGGGCAGGATGCCCTCGAGGCGGCACAGCGCCCCGGCGGCGGCGAGCGCCTCCTGGTCGGTGACCGAGACGTAGCGCGCGCGGCCGAGCCTGCGCAGGTTCGCGTGCTCGGGGCCGACGGCGGGATAATCGAGTCCGGCGGAGATCGAGTGCGTGGGCAGGACTTGGCCTTCCTCGTCCTGCAGGAGATAGGTGTAGGTTCCGTGGAGCACGCCCGGCTTGCCGCCGGAGAAGCGGGCGGCGTGCTTCCCCGTTCGCACGCCTTCACCGCCGGCCTCCACTCCCGTCAGCTTCACGGAACGGTCGTCGAGAAAAGCCGAGAAGATGCCGATCGCGTTCGAGCCGCCGCCGACGCAGGCCACGATTTCTCTCGGAAGACGGCCTTCTTCCTTGAGGATTTGAGCCCTCGCTTCGCGGCCGATCACCGATTGGAAATCCCGAACCATCGAAGGGTAGGGGTGCGGGCCCAAGGCTGAGCCCAGGACATAGAAAGTGTCGCGGCTGTCGGCCGACCACGCGCGCAGGGCCTCGCTCGTCGCGTCCTTCAGCGTCTTGGAGCCCGACGTCACGGGGATCACGGTCGCGCCGAGCAGCTTCATGCGCCCGACGTTGGGCGCCTGGCGGGCCATGTCGTCGGTGCCCATGTACACGGCGCAGGGCAGGCCGAAGCGCGCGGCGGCCGCGGCGGTGGCCACTCCGTGCTGGCCGGCGCCGGTCTCCGCGATGACTCGCTTCTTGCCCATGCGCACGGCGAGCAAGACCTGGCCGATGGTGTTATTGATCTTGTGCGCGCCGGTGTGGGTCAGGTCCTCGCGCTTGAGCCAGACGCGCGCGCCCGCCTCGACGGAGAGGCGCGGCGCGAAGGTCAGCGGCGTGGGGCGGCCGACGTAGGTCGAGAGCTCGCGCGCGAGCCGGGCTTGGAACTCGGGATCGCGGCGCGCCTCGTCATACGCCGCCTCGAGGGCGCGCAGGGGCTCGACGAGCGTTTCAGGAACGAAGCGGCCGCCGAAGGGCCCGAACCAACCGGGCGCACGGCGCGATCCGCGAGTGGGTTTTCTCATGGCCGAGAGGGAGGATAGCAAACTCGCTCCGGAGCGAGTTATCCACCGATCCGTCCCGCGACGGATTCGGGGATTACTCTTATTGAGGCATCGCCGGCGCTTCGATCTTGACCGGATCGCCGTTGAGCGCCTGCAGGAAGTAGCCTAAGGCCGCTTCCTCGATCTCGGTCAGCTTGAGCGGCTTGATCTTCTCGTCGAGGTTGGGGTTCTTGATGCCGCCGTCGTCGTAGAGGTCGATGGCCTCGATCAGGGTCTTGCGCGAGCCGTCGTGCATGTACGGCCCCGTGCTCTTGAGGTTGCGCAAAGTCGGGGTCTTGAAGGCGCCCATGTCCTTCGGGTCGTGCGTGACCGCCATGCGGCCCGGCTCGTCGGCGCCGATTCCGGTGTTGTGGAACTTCGAGTCCGAGAAATTGGGCCCGGAGTGGCAGCCGATGCAGTTGGCGCGGTCCTTGTCGATGAAGAGCTGATAGCCCGCCTGGGCGGCCTGGCTCATCGCGCTGCGGTCGCCCGCGACCCAGCGGTCGTAGGGCGAGTTGCCGGTCAGCACCGTGCGCTCGAACGACGCGATCGACGCGGCGATGCGGTCGATGCTCACGGACTCGTCGCCCCAGGCGGCCTTGAACAACGGCTTATAGCCTTGGATGGCCGACAGGCGCGCGACCAGCTCCCGGTGCGTGAAGCCCATCTCGAGCGGGTTCTCGATCGGGCCCTTGGCCTGCTCCTCGAGGCTTCCCGCGCGTCCGTCCCAGAACTGCGACTCCATGTACGCCGCGTTGAGGACGGTCGGAGCCGAGCGCGTCCCCTTCTGTCCTTTGATCCCAGTCGAGACCGGCGATTGATCGGTCCAGCCCTTGGCGGGATCGTGGCAGGACGCGCAGGAGATCGTCGCGTCGCGCGACAACCGTTTATCGAAGAAGAGCACCTTGCCGAGCGCGACCTTGCCGTCGGTGATCGGATCGTCCGCCGGCACCTGAGGCGCCGGCAGTCCCACCGGCAGGGGATAAGGATAGTCGGCCCCGAAATCGGCCGCTCCTGCCGTCGCGCTCAGGAGCGCGAGCAGCAGGAGCGGCCCGGACTTCACGTTCAATCTAGAGTCCGGAGAAGACAGCGTGCGCGGCGGCCGCGTTGCGCAGCGACTCGAGCAGGAGAGGCTTCGGCGCCGGCGTGGACGGAACCACGACGCTCGCGATCGCGGGCGAGGCGTTCTGCTGCCACGGCCCCTGGTTGCAGCCCTGGATCGAGTTGTCGTACTCCCACTGCACGGCGCTGGTCAGGCCGTGGCCCGTGACCGTGGAGTTGCCGTCGGCGCACAGGTCGCCGATCTCCTGGCCCCCCGCGTCGTTCCACGCCTGCGGGTAGGCCGGGTTGTCGCCGGGGGTCGGGAACGGATCGGTCGTCGCCTCGATGCACTCGTGCGAGGACACGACGCTCAGGCTGTCGAAGGTCGAGCCCGCCACGCCGCAGCCGAAGCCGCACACCGGCATCACGCCGTAGTAGATGTTCGCGGCGTTCTTCGTGGATTTGAAGCCCTCGTGGTAGGCGCAGAAGCTCGAGCACGAGCGCGCGGTGTCGATGGCGATGGAGACCCCCGACGGGAAGTAGATCATGTACAGGCTGTCGTCGGAGGGCTTGGGCAGCTTGCCCGAGGCGATCTGCGCGTCA
>DATNGC010000047.1:0-2918 GCA_035606075.1 Elusimicrobiota bacterium | reverse complement strand
TGGAAGGGCAGTATCCGACGCAGCTGGCCGGCCTCACGGTCGCGGGCAAGTACCTGACGTCGATCCCGACCGCGAAGACGCCGAACTACCACGCGGACTCCGCCGCCGAGAAGGACGGCGTGCTGTCCACGGCGCAGGACGACACGGGCGGCTGGGTGTACAACAACGTGTCGGGCGACTCCAACATCGGCAACATGGAGATCAACTGCACGCACACGGACACGAAGGGCAGCATCTGGACGTCCTACTGAGCCGGAGCTGACGAAAAAGACCCCCGGGAGCTTGCTCCCGGGGGTCTTTTATTTTCCGGGGCGAGGGGCGGCCGCGCGCGAGACGCGGTACAGCGTGAGGCCCTCGCCCGTCGCCGCCGTCTCGAGGCCGTAGCGCGCGAGCTCGGGCAGGAGCCCGGCGCTCTCCAAGGTCCGGTCCGTCGCGTAGACCCGCGCTCCCGACGCGGCCAGGGCATCGAGGCGGGAGTACAGCGAAGCCTCGTCGCCGAAGTAGCGGGCGTTGACCGTCTTGAGGCCGGCGAAGTACGGCAGGTACACGGCCCCGCGGCTCGTCGCGACGATCCAGGAATCCGGCGGGACGCGCGCCGCCGTCCAATTCGTCTCGACGAGATCGGCGTTGGACGCCGGGTCGGCGGCGGGACGGATCGCGAAGGCCAGGTTGTAGGCGAAAGCCGCAGCGGTCCACGCCGCGAGCGCCGCGCTCCGAGCGCGCCCCGTGAGCCCCTGGAGGCCGAGCAGAGCCAGCGCCCACAGCCCGAGCAGGTCGGACACGCGGTAGACGATCGTGCCCGGCTCCCAGTTCAGGAACAGCGCGGCGTAGCCGGCCAGCCAGAGCAGCCAGAAGCGGGCCTCCCGCCCGCCGCGCGCGGCGCCGAAGGCGGCGGCGGCCAGCGGCAGGGCCGCGAGGGCGGCGCCGGCGAGCCGGACCGCTCCGGAGCTTCCGGCGAAGCCGCAGAAGACCTCGAACGTCATCGCGCCCCACGAGAGCAGCGCGGTCGACCATGCGTCGGAGTGCCAGGAGAAGGCCCGGTCCACGCCGAGCGCCGCGCTTCCGAGCAGCCAGAGCCGCAGGTCGTCGAGCGTGCGCGGGCGCACGGCGAGGATCCCGGCGGCGGCGTAGGCCGCCGCGACGAGCCCCGCGAGCGACGCCGCGAACGGGGCGAGCGCCGCGCGTCCGCGCTTGCGCCACAGCATCCAGGCGATCGCCGGCAGCGCCATCAGGTGCCCCACGTGGCCGAGGACCGCCGCGGCGAGCCAGGCGCCCGCGCGCGCGGGACGCGGCTTCTCCGCGAGGGCCTCCCGCGCGGCGAGCGCGGCGAACAGCGCGCCGAGCATGTACACCTGCGCCTCGAGGCTCCAGAACCACCAGGCGTAGGAGACGGCGAGCGCCGCGGCCCCGAGCGCGGCCTCGCGCTCGCCGCGGCCCGAGCGCCGCAGGAGGGAGGCGAAGACCGCGGCGCCGGCGGCGCCCAGGACGCCGTCGAGGACCTGCAGAGTCAGGATCGCGCGTCCGCGGTAGCCGAGCAGGCGCCAAGCCCGGTCGAACAGCCAGGCGACCACGCCGTAGGCGAGGTGGTTGCCGTGGACGAGGTGCTTGAAGTCCGAGAGCTCGACGGCGATGGCGCAGGCGACGCCGTCGAAATTGAAGTACTGCGAGCGGAAGGAGAGGTCCAGAAGCAGCGCGGCGGCGAACACCGCCGCGCACAGGCGGCGCTCGCGCGCGAGCTCAGAGCGGTTCATACACCGCCGCCCGCTCGGCGGGCTCCTCATGGACCTTTCGGAAGCGGCGCGGGTCGTCGAGCAGCCGCCCGAGGCGCTCGACCGTCCGCCGCAGGGCCGACGACTCGTCGCCGCGCAGGCCGTAGTCCTGGCCTTCGGCGCGCAGGACGTAGCGCACGCCCTCGGCCTTCAGCGCCCGCGCGAATTCCTCGTCCTTGGCCGGCACCGGAAGAGAGACGCTCGGCAGGTCCGACAGCCAGCCGTCGCGCACGGGCTCCGTGCTGCTCAGCAGGTTGGGCGCGGGGCGCGACGCGAGCCAGGCGTAGGTGCGCGCGAGCTCGGGCTCCGCCCACGGGCTGGGCCGGCCGAGGCGGGGAAGGGTTTGGAACGCGAGCTGCAGGACGAGGAGCCCGGCGAGCGCCGGCTTCGCCCTCCGCCCGAGGCCGGCGGCGAGCGCCCACAGCAGCAGCGGGAGCAGGGGGATCATGTAGCGCTCGTACTGCCAGCCCCAAAGGGCGAGCAGCGCGGCGGTCCCGAGAAGGGACCAGGCGGCGGGGTCGTCGGCGCGCCGGCGCAGCGCCGACGCGAGGCCCCACGCGGCCGCCGCGCCCAGGACGGCTCCGAGGGCGACGGCCGCGGCGCCGTCGGCCCAGGACGGCGGCAGGAAGCAGCCGCCCCATTCGGCGGCGTAGTAGCGGGCGTTGCCGGCGGCGATGAGGAAAGGCTTCGACCAAGCGCCGGCCGCGTAAGTGGACGGCAGGAGGTCGAACTTGCCGACCGTGCCGCCGCGCGACCAAGACCAGCCCGCCCACAGCGCCCACGCGGCGGCCGGCAGCGCGGCCGCGCGGGCGACCTCGCCCCAGCGCCGCGCGCGCGCGAAAGGGATCAGCAGCGCGGGCATGACCGCGAGGCCGGCGGTGCGCGTCATGAGCAGGGCGGCGCCGGCCGCGCCGGCGGCGGCCGCGCGGCGCTTCTCCGCGAAGCGCAGCATCAGCAGGAAGAACAGGAGATAAGGCGCCTCCGACATGACGACGCCCGATTGAGCGAGGACGAGCGGGCACGAGGCGAACAGGGACGCGGCGAGGAGAGCCGTCGCCTCGTCGGCGCGCCGCCGCAGCCAGGCCCACAGAGCGACGGGCGCGGCCGCGAGCAGCAGGGCGGAGAACGCCTGGAAAGGGCCCGGCCGCT
>DATNGC010000046.1:0-37296 GCA_035606075.1 Elusimicrobiota bacterium | reverse complement strand
AGCCACTCGAAACACTCATCAGTGATCCTCCTTATCGATTGAACACTTCCCTTCACGCCGCCGCCTTGCGCCAAGACATCACGACCGACGGGCGCTGCCAGATGTGTTGCCAGGCGAAAGAGCAACACCTTCGTTGGCTTTCGCGCCATTTTCGTGAGTTCCGAAATCGGATAGACCGTCCTTTTAGATACAAGCTGCACAATCTTGTCCAGATCTGAAAGATGCGCCGCAGACTCGACGATACCCAGACTCGTAATCCCCTTGATGTCGCCAGATCGATAGAAGAGAAGAATGTCCCCCGGCTGAATTCCTCCGATGGACGAGTGGCAGAGATAAGCGAGTTTGATGGCGTTGCCTGTGGTGAAGAGGCTCAACTGCTCTTGATTTTCTGGATGATCTGAAAACAGCACCTGGTGATAACCTGGCCTGATTGGGACGAGGTACTTCCCGACGCCTGCCGCGCGAAAATGCGGGAAGAAACGGACATGGTACTCCAAGGCGCTCTCGCCACCAGCGGCCGGAGGCATCTTAGGATGACTCTTTACATACACCTCATCTCCCTTGCCTTGGCCAAAATGTCGAAAACCGAAGTCTCCGCAAAGGGCTTGAAGATATGTCTGATCGGCGCCCATCGTGAGGTAAAATTTGCTCGATCTCGTTCATCGAAGCATACCGGAATGCCGCCTTGAGCATAAGCTCGCCGACCTTGCGGCCACGCACGGACTCCCCGACCTTGAACGTGCATAGCTTTAGAACGCGACCGGCCAATCGCTTGCCGTCGTCGGTGACGACCTCATCATTCTCTTCCTTGTAAACGCAGATTGCTCCGAGTTCGCCGCCCGCGGCGTGGTATACCCATGCCTTACGTCCCTTTCGAGCAGAGTCTCGGAACCATTTGTCGAAATCATAGCGTCCGCGAAGAGAATCAAAGAAGGGAAGTGTAACGTCGATCGAATGAAGCGGCACCTCCTCGATGTTGGGCAACGCGACCGACTCACGGCCGTAAATTCGCTGAAGCGCTTCGACCGCCTGCTGGGTATAGTGGACCCGGGCAGACAGCCCAAGCCTCGCAGCCTTGCGGTGAATCTGGATGTCCTCGGTGACGAGGATATTCGCGGCATCCCGGTAAATCGCGAAAAGAATCCTGTTGTCGACCCGATCATTGTCCTTAGACTCCGAAAGCTGCAGCTTTTCGAGATCCGCAGGTGTCGGATCCGGAGGAGTCTCAAGGATCGCGTACTTCTTGATCTTGGCGAGATTGATCGCTTTTCGAGCAACATCATGATCCCGGTCGATATCTTCAATCGAAGCGGGATGAAGAAGAATTTGATGACCGAATTCTCCAGCAAGCCGGACAAGCGACGCCACGCCCTTATCGAGCTCAGGCGACGCCCGCTCCAGCGGTATGAAAAGATTCGTATCAATCAGGATTCGCATTGACGTATTCAGCTGGCAACGGTCTTAATGCCCTTCGCCAATAGATTTATTGAGCAAAGACACGAGAAGATATTTAAGTTCTTCCCTGGATTCGCGCTGCAAGCTGAGAATATGTTGAACCTTTGCATGAAGGCGCGAAAACCATTCTTGCCGCTCGATCCTCGGCAACGGGACACTTATACTTTGCAACGCTTCTATGCCGAGGGTGCGATTCCGACCGGCGCCGCCTGGTGATGCAGCACCCAATATTTCGAGGCCTTCTCTAGTCTGGAAATACGCCTGCAGGAACTCAGCCACGGCAACACCCTTCTTGGGGACACAGGCGATAAACCGATGCGAACCGACTCGTCCAGAATCCTGCGGCCCAGCAACAGCGACCCCACCCTCCCATGCAAACACATTGCTGAAAATCAGGTCGCCCGGCTCAATTCGGAACAACCGCTTGTTGCCAACGGAGATCCCCTTCGAACTCGGCTTATGGAATGTTCCTTTCCCAAATGATCGCACGCCGAGTTCTTGATAATCGACAGACGCCTCGATTTCGACGGGACGCCGCACGATCGGGGCTATCACCCCCATGGGGCTTCTCTGGGCACCTTTGATGCTGTCGTGAAGGACACTCGCAACAAGCGCACGGGCTTCGCGTTCGATGGATTCTTTCAACCGATCGATCTCTTCGATCTTTTTTGCCACCGAGTCAATGCGAGCCACAATCCGACTTTGTTCAGGAATGCCAGGCAGCCGAAGCTCAAAAGCAAGAAATCGATCGTCTTTGAGCCTCACGCGATTGGTTGTTCCTTCGCTGGCCTGCCGACACAACTCACCGAAGTTCTCGGTCTTTATATACCAGCCGATGAAAGAGACAAGCGCGAGCTCGGGATTAATCGTGAATGTCGGGAAATCATTGCTCACCAACGCGCCGTCAAGACTCTCGGGCACGATTCCGAGAGCGCCGCTTCGAGCATCAATTCGCGAGAGGATAAGCTGTCCGGCCCGAATACGTTTCCGCCTCGTTGAAGCGATTTCGGCACCCAATACTTCTCGTCGACAAATCACACCCTTACCCCAAAGCTTTACCGTTACTTCTCGATAAGTAACATCTGGATCAGGGGTAATCCACTCATCGGACTTGGAGAGGATATTTCCAATCTTTACGCGGGGCCAAGCCGCCGTCATGCCACACTCTCCGCCAGCGCGACCTTAATCTCCTCGACGAGTATCGCGATCCGTTTTTCCTTCTCGAGGATATCCTCGACAAGTTTCCCTGATGGGATGTGGGCGAGGTCTTCGCCCTGATTGGGGTTCTTGATATCCAAATTGCGATCAGGGTCGTTGAGGATATCCTTCGCAGGGACCTTCCAAGCACGCTCTCCTTCTTTCCGCTTGCTCCACCAATCAAGACAGGGCATGAACTCTTCGAATTGAACGGGCAACGTTTTGGTGTAATTCTTCTTCCCCACGGGCAATGAATGCTCGTAATACCAGATATCTTTCGTAGGGCCAGAGCGGTCGAAGAAAAGCAGGTTGGTCGGGATCGCGGTATAAGGTGCGAAGACCCCATTTGGGAGTCGAACGATGGTGTGGAGATTAAACTCGCGAAGCAGCTCATCTTTTATTCGCGCGCAGACACCCCCCGCGAATAGAGTTCCATTAGGAACAACCATGCCACACCTGCCCGCACTGCGACCCGGACCGACGCGTCTCAGCTTGCGCATAATGAGCTGGAGGAAGAGCATCGCTGTCTCGGCGGTCTGCTTGTCCTCAGGGAAGTTCGAAAGGACACCGCGCTCCTCCTCGCCTCCGAAAGGCGGGTTTGTCATGATCAGGTCCACGCGATCTTTGTCGCCGATGTCCTTGAGTGGGAAGCGGAGCGCGTTACCGGAATCAATCTGCGGAAATTCGACGCCATGGAGGAGCAGATTCATTTGACATAGGAGATAGGGCAAGGACTTGGCTTCAATTCCGAAGAGGCTTTTCTGAATCGTCTCGCGATCTTTCGTCGTCTTGCACTTCTTCATCATGTGCTCGAAAGCTTCGACCAGAAAACCGCCCGTTCCAGCGGCGGGGTCCAGCACAGTTTCCCCTACCTGGGGGTCCAACGCCTCTACGATGAAACGGACCACGGGGCGCGGCGTGTAGAACTCGCCGGAGTCTCCGGCAGAATCACGCATCTCCTTTAGGAGAGACTCGTAAAGATGGCTTAGAACATGGGTTTCATTGCTCTGGGTGAAATGCAATTCGTTGATCTTGTTGATGACATCACGAAGCAAATAGCCGTTGGTCATCCGGTTGATGGTTCCTTTGAATATAGTTCCGATCACGTCGCGCCGATCTCCGCCGTTGCTACTCTGAAGCTTGCGGAGGTAGGAGAATAGACCGGGAACGCGCTTGCCATCCAGGCGCACCGCCTCGTTATTGTTGATGAACGAGATCAATTCCTCCCCGGTAATGCCGTCATCCTTTGCCGCCCAATCGCGCCAGCGATAAGGCGCTTCGATGAGGCGTTTGTAAGTCTTGCCCGCGACCTTGGCCTCCGCCTCCCAAACCTGCTCCTTATCGTCGAGGAACTTGAGGAACATGATCCAGGTAAGCATCGGCAGACGATCCAAATCGCCGTTCAGACCCTTGTCCTTGCGCATGATGTCACGAGCTGCCTTTATTACGGCGCTCAACGGTAGAGCAGGAACTACAGGTACACCGGCATTTATTTTGGCCATATTGTTACTCCTTCCCCTCAAATTTGATTCCGGTCCAGTATTCCCGCACGATCTCGAAAGCCGCGCGGATCTCTGCGGGCACCACGCCGACCTCATCGGCGATTTTTTGGTACGGCACAGCCCAATCGACCGGCGGCGCCGGCAGGACAGCCGGGACGGCATGCGTCTTCCGACGAATGAAAGTAGCATCCACCGCCCTCGCCACCGTTGCCGTTTCCGGCAAACCTTTCTGAATCAGCAATACGAGATCAACCAAATCGCGGACGCGCGAATTGGTTGCCTCCCGAGGGACCGTGTAGGCGTGAATCTTCTCCGCAAAATGCTGTTCACGCGGGAGCAGGGCAATTCTGACTGGCGGGATGTTCGCGAACGACAAGAGATCATGCCCTGGCATCCACTCCGGCGCGGATACAATGGCATCACCAATGCCGACGTCGAGCTTGAACTCAGCGAAACGGCGGTCCGCCAGCCGAGATTCGACCTGGAAACGCCAGCCTCCGTATGGCGCGGCCATCACGTCGCGAATGGGATCGCCGATTTTGAACACGAAGCCATCTCTTAGATCTCTGGCTACAACTATGCGTAGCCTCTCAAGAAGCCGATCCACGTCAGCTTGGCCCTCGGTCGTGATCAAGCTCCCATCTGGAAGAGAGAGGTCTACGTCCTTGGTCGCCCGAGCCTCCATCCTCAACCGAACTTCCATCGCGTAGCCGCCCTTCAAGAGCCACATCGGCGGATCATCCGCGCAGACTCTCCCCAGAAAGCGCTCGAAGGCGACCATCCGATAAAGCCTGGTGAGGTCCAGACCTTCGGACTGAGCCCTATTCCGCAGACGGTTCTCCAGCGCTCGGCGGAAAGCCGCGACCGTCGCGTAAGCCTCTTCTTCAGCCATGCTGAAGCTCGTGAGATTGAAGGATGTTGGCCTGAATGGCGTCGAGGATCTTCTGAGCGACTTCCGTCTGCGCCCGTGTTCTGAGATCCTCCATACGCACAAGCCCCCGCTTGAGAGCATCCGCGAAACAGCGCTTCAGATGATCCGGGTCGAGTTCCTGCTCGTCGGCCACGTCCAGAAGGGTCCTCAGCGGAGATGTCACAAGGAACCCGTCGTTGCGCTCGACTTCCTCATGGTTCAGCACACGGTGTACTACGCATCCGCCGGGTATCGGCTTGCGGAAAGTCTGAGGCACTGAGAAGTGCACCTTGGCGGGCATCACGTCTCCGATTCCATGGAGAGCCAGAGCCGTTTGATGAGAGAACACGACCTGCGGCTCATCTTTCCGGTTGTGGCTCCATAGAGACCAGCGGATGAGCTCTTCATGATCCGAACTGGGATAGTTCCGCAGACGGAAAATGCCCCGATCGACGCGCAGCCAATTCCCGCGCTCCGCGTGGTAGTGTTGGAGGCGATATGAATATCCCGCCTTGAGGGCTTGCTTGGCGGTGAAGTAACCGCCTTGGCCTTCGGCGATTTCGTAGAGTCGCTGTTCGCGTTCTTGAATATCAGTCATCTACATATACCTTACAGTGGGTGTAAGTAGTATACGCTGATGACCCGAAATCGTCAATGGACAAAACAAACACCTTACACTAAGTGTAAGTTTTATTAGGTGTATAAACGAGGCCCTGAAGGCGGTCCACCGCGCCCTTCAACTTATCGGCGCCGCCGAAAAGCTCCGCGATTTCCATGACGTTGCCATGGCCGGAAATCGGCGGTACTTGAAGGATGTCCGGCATCCTGAATTCAGAGACGCCATGCTCCACATACTTGTCGAGAATCTCGTTCAGAACCGCGCGAGCCCCTTCGCTGTACCCACGAAAAAAATCCGGCTTATCCTTACGCACCGACTCAGCGCGTTCGCGGCGCGAGCGAATCGGCATACTGTACGCCACATGGCATAAGAGGTCGAAAGGATCGGCGTCGGGCTGGCCCGCGGCAGCCATCAACTGATCGAGCGCGATGCCGCGGTCCAGCAACGCGGCGATGATCTTGCCCCGCTCATCCATGGTGGTCCACTTGGAGCGAAGCTCCGCCGCGTTCGCGTAGATAGAGCGCACGTTCTCAGCCGCATACTCAGTGTACTTCGCCACGCGAAGCTGCTTGCCGCTCGCGTCGAACTGATAGCACACGTCCGCGACGATCTCCACGCGGCCGCTGTCCACATAAAACTTGCGCCGCTCACCGCCGCCCGGAGGCTCGACAACCCGCCCTGGGCCGTCCGGCAGTTCGAGGGGCTCGTGGACTTCCTCGGAGAGAGGCAACTCGACGACCGCGCGCGAAACGCCGTCGGGCCCGATTTCCTCTTCGGAGATTCGGGCCGGCTCGCCATCAAATTCTGGATCGGCGAAATGGCGGGTCGCGCTCCCCGTGTAGTCCAAAATCGTGAAGAAGTACTTGCCGTAGTCCTCTTTGAGCCGCGTGCCGCGACCTATGATCTGCTTGAACTCGGTCATCGAACTGACCGTCCGCGCGATTACGATGTTCTTGCAGGTCGGCACGTCCACGCCGGTGGATAGCAGCCGGGAGGTTGTAACGATGACGGGCGTCTGCCTCTCAATATCCGTGAAGCGGTCGAGGTGGCCGAGGCCGATGTCGCCCTCGTCCGACACCACGCGCGCGACATAATCCGGATGCTTCTGTACGAGGTCAGCATTGAGATTATTGAGGGCCATGCGCATGACCTCAGCATGCTCCTGATCCGCGCAGAAGACGATGGTCTTGGCGAAGCGATCCGTGCGCTTCAGGTAATCGGTAAGATGGCGGGCAATGGCCTCCGTCCGCCGAGTCAGGACGATAAATGTGTCGAAGTCCGGCGTCTCGTAGAGAGCGTCGGGTATCTCTCGCCCGAAACGATCGCGCTCGCCCGGCGTGGGTCGCCAGCCAGCGGCGTCAACGCTCGACACCACGCGGTGAACCTGATACGGAGCGAGGAATCCATCCTCGATCCCTTGCTTCAGGCTATAGGTGTAGATCGGATTTCCGAAGTAAGCGTAGGTGTCCCGGTTGTCCACGCGCAGGGGTGTCGCCGTCATACCGAGCTGATAGGCAGGCTCGAAGTATTCGAGGATCTCACGCCAACTGCTTTCGTCGCGGGCGCTTCCACGATGACACTCATCGACGACGATGAGATCGAAGAAGTCGCGCGGATAATCGCGATACAACCCAGGCCTCCGCTCATCCTTGGCAATAGATTGGTAGATAGCAAAGTAAATCTCCCGGCTCTTGATCGCCTCGCCGACGATCTTGTGCCGGGCATCTCCGAACGGGGCGAACTCGATGTCCTTGGGTTTATCGACCAAGATGTTCCGATCAGAGAGATAAAGAACTCGCGGCTTCCTCGCCTCGCCGTTCCGATTCCACCGGGCGTTCCAGAGTTTCCAAATAATCTGAAAGGCCACAAAAGTCTTGCCGGTTCCCGTGGCCATCGTGAGGAGAGTCCGCCGCTTGCCCTGAAGAACGGCTTGAACCGCACGGTTGATCGCGACTTCTTGGTAGTAACGCGAAACTTTTCCTGGAATGTGATAAGGCGGGGTCAAGAGATTCTCGCCGACTTTCCCTTCAAGCCCTTCGGTCTTCTGAAGGCGGCGCCAGAGCTCCTCAGCGCTAGGGAACGCGGCCAACTCCTGCACGCGACCGGTCAGGTAATCGTGCTCGACGATGCCTTTCCCGTTCGTGGAATAGGCGAACTTGATGCTCAACAACTCGGCATACTTTTTGGCTTGCTGGAGGCCGTCCCCGGGCTTTTTGTAGGACGCCTTGGCCTCGACGACCGCGATTGGAAACCCTCGACGGTAGTTGAGAAGATAGTCCGCGCGTTTGCTTTTCTTGCGCGGCGGAATAGCGGCGCCTTCGACTAATATTAGGCGACCGTCGGTGATCGTCCGCTGTTCGCTGATCTGATCGTCAGTCCAGCCCCCAGCGTAAAGCTTGGGCAGAATGTACTTACGACAAGTATCAGCTTCCGTGTCGCTCATCAGACAATTTGATTCATACCCAAAGCCGGGTCCAATCTATCCCCTCAACGCCGGATCCGTCTGCAGCGCCGTGACACAAGCCATATTCACGATGTCATCCACGCTCGCCCCGCGCGAGAGATCGTTCACCGGCTTATTAAACCCCTGCATGATCGGCCCCAGCGCCTCGGCCCCCGTCAGCCTCTGCACCAGCTTGTACCCGATGTTCCCGCTCTGAAGATCCGGAAAGATCAGCACGTTCGCCTTCCCCGCCACCTTCGACCCGGGAAATTTCCTCTGCCCGATCTCCGGCACCAGCGCCGCGTCGGCCTGCATCTCCCCGTCGATCGCCAGATCCGGCGCCTTCTCTTTCGCTATGCGAACCGCTTCCTTGACCGCGTCCACCAGCTCGTGCTCCGTCGACCCGTTCGTGGAGAACGAGAGGAACGCCAGCCGCGGCTCGATCCCGCACAGCACCTTGGCCATGCGCGCCGAGGAGATCCCGATCGACGCCAGCTTCACCGGCACCGGATCGATGTTGATCGCGCAATCGCCCATGATGAGGAGCCCGTCGTCGCCCAGCTCCGGCTTCGGGAAGATCATGACGAAGAACGAGGAAATGGTCCTGACGTTCGGCGCCGGCTTGATCACGTGCAGCGCCGGCCGCACCGTGTCCGCCGTCGAGTGATCCGCCCCGGACAGATACCCGTCGACGCGGTCGTTGTGCAGCATCATGATCCCGTAAACGAGAGGATCGCGCACCGCCATCGTCGCGTCGGACTCGGAGACCCCCTTGTGCTTGCGCAGCTGGAAGTACTGCTCCGCGTATTTCGCCGCCGCCGGGTCCGCCATCGGGTCCACGATCTCCACCCCGGAGATATCAGCGCCAAGTGCCGCCGCGTTCGCCGCCACCTTGCCCGCGTTGCCGATCAGGATCGGCACGCACAGCCCTTCTTTTTTGAGGATCGCCGCCGCCTTGATCGTGCGCTTTTCTTCCCCCTCGGGAAGCACGATCTTCTTCTGAAGCGCCTTCGCCTTGCGGCGGATATTCCCGACGACGTCGCGGCCCAGAGCGGTGTTGGTGGTCATCCGCCGAGCTTACCGAATTCGCCCTCGGGGGGCAAGAAATTGCTGAATCAGGCCGTCAGACGGCGGGCGGCGGCGCTGTCCAGGAACCAGACGGCGTTCCCGTGAGCGGGCTGGACCAAGCTCGCGGGGCTCGCGGCCGACGGCGCCTCGGTGAGGACCTTCCGCGCCGTATCGGCCTTGTCGGGACCGTCGACGAGGAAATGCACGGCTTTCGCCGCATTCAAGACCGGAAGAGTGAAGGTCACGCGGTACGTCTTTTTTTCCTCGACGTAGTTCGAGACCACCCACCTCCTCGTCTCGGCCACCGCCTTGGTTCCAGGAAATAAAGAAGCGGTATGGCCGTCGGGGCCCATGCCCAGATAGATGAGGTCGAAGACCGGAGAGCCCTCGAATTCCGACTTGATGGTCTCTTCATAACGACGAGCCGCGTCTTCGGGCTCGAGTTCACCCAAAACTCGATGCACTTGCTCGGCGCGCAGAGGAACGCGAGACAGAAGCGCGTCGTCGGCCATTTTGAAGTTGCTTTCGATGCTGTTCGGCGGCACGCAGCGCTCGTCGCTCCAGAAAATCCGCAGCCTGCTCCAGGGCACGCGCGCCCGATAGGAGGAGGACTCGTCGGCGAGGAGAGCGAGCATCGTCCGCGGCGTGCGGCCGCCCGACAGCGCGACGCGAAAGGGGCCGCTCGTCGATCCGAGGGAGAGAACGAAGGCCTCGGCGGCCGCCGCGGCGACGGCGGCCGCGTCGGGAAGTATCTCGATCCTGCGCACGGCTTAGAGCTCCGTCCGGCTCAGCGCGATGTGCTCGGCCTCGTCGTCGGCGATCGCGCCGAACAGCGCGGACGTGACGGGGTCGCGCTGCGCGAGCGAGCGGCGGAAGCTCTCTTCGGCGGCGCGGCCGCGCTCCTCGGCGGTGCGCATGTACGGCACGAACTCCCGCGCGGTCTTGCAGGCGCGCAGGGAGCGCCAGAGACGGTCCGAGACCGGGCGGACGGCGGGATCGACCCCGAGCTCGCGCATTCGGCCGAGGAGCAGCTCCAAGTGGCGGTGCTCGTCGTCGGCGATGCGCCTCCACGCGGCGCGCTGGCCGGGCGTGGCGTCGAGCAAGGTGTCGGCGGCCCAGCGGAAAGCCTCGCGAGCCTGAAGCTCGGCGAAGGCGGCCACGCGCAGACGGTCGCCCAGCCCCTCGGGCGTATTGATCCCCCGCGGCGCGGGCGGGAATCGGTCGTGGTCGCAGACGAGAAATGGGGCCCAGTTCACGAGGCGGATTCTAGCATTCGCCGGACGCGGGGCGGGCTGGGCCGACCGGCCCCGCTTTTCCCGCCCCGAAGGCCCAGAGCGGAAAATGTCGGCCGTGATAGACTTTTCTCGTGACGAAGGACTCGACCCGGCGCGCGCTGACGGCCCTATTTCTCGCGTCCGTTCTCGCGCCCGCGCCGGCCCTCGCGGCGGTCGCCGCGGAGCTCGGGGCGCGTCCCGTGACGGCGGTCGGCTGGACGCCCGCGCCCGCGCTCGCGATCTCGCCCGTCGCCGCGGCCCCGCTCGCTCCGCTGATCGCTCTCTCCGCCGCGCCCGCGCTTTCCGCGGCGCCCGCGCTCTCGGCCGCGCCCGCCGCGGGCCCGGAGCCCGCGGCCGAGGCCGCGCCGCCCGCCGCGGAGGCCGCCCCCGCCCCGCCTTCGGAGCCGGCTCCCGCCGCGTTGGCCCGCGCCAAGGAGAAGATGCGATCGGCCGCGCTGACGGCGCGCGCGCTGGCGTTCCTTCTCTTCAGCGTCCCGGCCCCGCGCGGCGCGCCGCCGCCGGAGAGCTATCTGCGCGAGAACCAGGAATACGCCCTCGTCGCCGCGCGCGCGACGGTGGCCGACGGCTCGCTCGTCGAAGGCGCCCGTCCGGCGCCAACGCGCGTCACGCTGAGCCATCCCGGTCTCAAGCCCCTGCTCGACCGCGCCGACGCCGTCAAAGCGAGCGGACGGAGCGAGGAGGACAAGCTCGCCGCGCTGCGCTCCGCGGTCGCCGCCGCGCTCCCCCGGGCCGGCCTCCGCCTTCGCGCGCTGGAGCGCGACCGCGCGCGGAAGGGCCGCGCCGTCGAGCTCGGCGATTATTCCCGGCTCGGCGGCGGCGAGCGCGAGGCGGCCTTGCTCGCCAATCTCGCGCTGTCCCGCGCGGGCTTCAAGCCGAAGCTGATCCAGGCCGTCGCCTGGCGCCGGGCCGGCCGACGCGTCGTCGAGGAGCCTCGCACGCTGAACCTCGTCCACACCGCGCGCGGCCAGGTGATCTTCGACACGCTGCCGGCGGGCCTCGACGGGCGCAAGCCGTCCGACGCGGCGGTTCCCGCCGGCGCGGCGGGATTCGAGGCGGGGATCTCCGCCGAGCGGGAAGGCCCCCGCGTGTTCACTCCGGCGGGCGGCCCGAAAACGAGCGGGATCGTCGCGACGGCGCCCGGCGGCAAGGCGCCTGCGTTCTCCGTGGTCGGGCGCTCGGCCGCGGACCGGTTGTTCAAAGAGGACGAGAAGGCGTATCAAGCGGCCGCTCCCGCCGACCCGGTGACCGTGGAGTGGCTGTACTTCCCGTTCTACGTCGACGGCCACACCGCGCTGCGCGTCGGCGACAAGCTCTACGAGTTCACGCGCAAAGGCTGGCGCGCCGGCTCCGCGCGCCAGTTCCTGTTCAACAATCCCTACTTCGAGGCGCAGATGGCGCGGCATCCGGCGCTGGGGATCCCGCCGTTCAGCCTCGGCGTGCCGCTGACGATCCCGAAGGCCGACGCGGCGAAGTTCGCGGCGCGCGCGGCCGCGGGCGGCGGCTTCTTCTCGTTCTGGTTCAACAACTGCAACCAGGTCCCGTTCCGCTTCCTGCGCCGCGCCGGCGTGGCCCTCGGCGACGGCGTCTTCGCGAGCTTTTCCTCGATCCGGGCGTTCCGCCTGCTCCTGCTGAACCCTCCCGCGCAGGCCGCAGCCCCGCGTCTCTACCCTCTGCCCAACCAAGCGGGCTCCATCGAGCCCCTGGGGCCGGCCGTCCCGCGCAGCCTGATCGCGCCGCGCTCCGTCCTCGTCGACCTCGCGCTGTTCGTCTGGAACTGGCCGAGGTTCATCGTCGAGAAGCTCCCCTCCCGCGCCGCGAAGGCTCGCTAAAAATATCCCGCGTCATGGGCCCTCGCGGGTCTATCTTCCGGGCGGACCTTCGACTACAATTCTGTCATGAAGAACCCCTCCTTCTGGCTGGCCGCCGCCGCGCTCCTCGCCGCCCCGATGTCCGCCCAAAGCTGGCAGAACGGAGCCCCGGCGATCGAGCAGCAAGTCCAGGCGCGCCCCCCTTCCGGCGGTCACGTCGCGGGGCAGTTCGACTCCTATACCTTCACGATGTCCTGGGAGCCCGCGTTCTGCGAAGGCAAGCCCAACGTCCACGAGTGCCAGACGCAGACCTCCGATCGTTTCGACGCGACTCATCTCGCCCTGCACGGCCTGTGGCCGGACCAGAACGGCGACTCGGCGCACTCTTACGGCTACTGCGGCATCCCGGCGAGCCAGCAGTCGCTCGACCGCGCGCCCACGTGGTGCTCCCTGCGCGAGCCCGCTTACTCCGACGACACGCACGCCGCCCTGCTGACGGTGATGCCGGGCGTCAACTCCTGCCTCGACCACCACGAGTGGGTCAAGCACGGGTCGTGCTCCGGCCTTTCGGCCGACGCGTACTTCGCGACGGCGGCCGCCCTCGTCCAGCAGGTCGCCTCGAGCTCGTTCGGCCGATTCCTCGCGGCCCACGCCGGCCGGACGGTCGACGCCGCGGAGGCCGTCGCGGCCTTCGAGGCCGACTTCGGCGCGGGCAGCGGAAGCAGGCTCGTCATGAACTGCGCGAGCGTGCGCGGCTCCTCCGCCCTGCTCGAGGTCCGCGTCCACTTGCCCAACCCGCTGCCCGCGACGGAGCTCAAGTCCATGCTGCTGGACACCGGGGACCGCGGCAACTGCCCGTCTTCGTTCCTGCTCGACCCGATCCCGTCGAACTAGGGGTCTCCTCAGCGTCAGGGCTTGCCCGTGACCGGCCAGTGGCCGTTCGCGCAGTCGGGAGCCTTGCAGCGCGAGGCGGTGATCGACCCGCCCCACTCGTAGTGCCAGGCCTCGAAGGTCAGGCGGCTGCCGCCGACGTCGGCGTTCGTGACTTCCTCGTCGAGCATGCGCGACGCGTCGCGCTGGGGGATCGACGAGGTCGGCGAACCGTCCACGCCGGCGCGCGAGTCGAAGGAGTCCCTGCCATGCTCGTCAACGAGGACCAGGTCGCAGGCGAAACCGCCGCTGTGCGGCGTCGCCCCGGGCCACGCCAGGCCCAGGTTGTTCGGATCGGACTTCTCCTGCCAATACGGCTTCTGCCCTTCGGGGACGCGCGCGAGCATGTAGAGGCCCTTGAGGACGTAGCCGCATTCGGGCTCGGTGTCCTCGAGTTGGGCGCGATAGCAGCTCACCACGCGGACCTTGTAGCCCAATCTCCGCCGGTCCGCCGAGGCGGCGAGATGGGCGTCCAGGCGGCGCAGGCCGTCGATCGCGGTCGGCGCCGCGCGCTCGCCGCGGCCGAACGTGATGTACCGCAGGCCGGCGTCCGAAAGGTTCTGGAGATCGGGAGAGTCCGGCGGGATCATGCCGGGACCGGTCGTCGGCGCTCCGGGACAGGTCGTCGAGCCGTCGTTCTTCCCTTCCGCCTTCCACTTATGCGGGTCGAACGAGCAGGCGCAGGAGCAGAACTTCTGGCAGTCCTTGACCGATCCGCAGAACTTCGAGGCCGTCGCGGTGGCGACGCCGTCCGTGCACGAGCGCCGCGCCGAGGCCGGGGTCGCGGCGGGAGGAGGAGCCGCCGCGTCCGCGGAGGCCTGCTGCTTGGCCTTGGCGAGCAGATCGGAGACGTCGTCCGCGGCGGCGGCGCCGGCGAGGGCGGCGAGAGCGGCGACGGCCGCGATAGCGAGACGAACGGCGCGAGGGGCTCTCATCCGCCCAGGTTAGCCCCGGGTCCCCGTGTTTTCAAGCCCTATTTTTCCGGCTGCCAGCCCTTCGTCTCCTGAGAGACGACCTGCCATGCTGGATCGACGTAGAAGTTGAACCGCGGATTGAAAGACGGCGCGGCGCCGGCCGGCGTCTTCATGATCGACTCCGCGAACTTCGCCTCGACCGGAAAGCCCGTGACCAGGCGGCGGCGCCCGCGGGAGACGACGGAGTAGATCAGCAGATAGGCGTCCGGCGAATCGAAGCCTTCGAGCGGCTTCAGCGGGACGAGATGCGTGAAGACGCGCGCCTTCTCCGTCTTTCCGTCCGGCCTCCGCCACTCCACCTTCTGCTCGACGAAGCCCGCGGCCTCGGCCTTGGGCTTGAGCTTGGCGGCGGTCGGGATCGACGCGGTCCCGCCCGAGAGGGAGAGGAAGACCGTCGTGACGTTGGACGCGAACTCCCCCTTCGGCGGGACCGGAGAGAACATCCCCGCCGGAAGGCCGAGGCGCTCGTCGACGCGCGACTCGATCCAGCGCTTGCCCTTGAGGCCGTACGCGGTCTTGAGCTGCGAGAAGAGATAGCCGTAGGTGTGCATCATCCCGGCCGGCACATGGACCACGCCTCCGGTCTTCTCGCGGCGAATGCCCAGCCCGTCCAAGACCTTGTCGGGAAGGATGTAATCCTTCGCCAACTCGTCGAAGATGGTGCTGTCGGTCCAATACGTCTCGGATATCTTCTCCGCCGCTTTGAGGTTCTTCGCGAGCCCCGGGAGCTCGTCCTCGAGCGCCGGGGCCGTCGCTCCGGAGCTCAATCTTTCGTAGAGCTTGGCGTACGCGCCGTAGCCGATATTGGCCGAGGCGGGCCGGGCGGCGGCCACCGCGGCCGCGAGCAGCATGGGCTTCTTGAGGCTTCTCATTTCTTCATCCATTCGTACATCGCGTAATGCTCCCCGTTCATGCCGAGAGCCTCGTAGACCTTCTGCGCGTTCGCGTTGCGCTTGTCGACGTAGAGCCGCAGCCCCCGCACCCCGGGCTCGATCGAGGCGAGCGCCTTCACGAAGCCGTAAAGCCCCGAGTAAAGCCCGCGTCCGCGGTGCGCCGGGACCACGTACACGCTCTGGATCCACCAGATCGACCCGTCGAACCAATCGCTCCATTCGGGCGTCACGAGCAGCGAGCCCGCCAGGTCGCGCCCGGCCGTCGCGACGTACCAGCGTCCCTTCGCCGGATCGTCGAACACCGCGCGCACGCCGCGGCCGCAGGCTTCGGGGTCGAGCTTCAGCCCCTCGGTCTCCAGCGCCAGCGCGATCTGGAAGCGCGCCAGAGCGGGCGCCTCCTCGGGGCGGGCCTCCCGGAAATTCCGAACGGGCTCCGTCACCGGGCCTCCGCGAGCATGGGCGCCAGTATCCGCTCGGCGCGCTCCGCGACCGCGGGGTTGGACATCGGCTCGAAGGTCTTCCCCGCGCAGCGCAAGCGGAACGGCCGGCCGAGGTCGTGCGTCAGGTGGTAGGCGACGAAGAGCTCGGCGGCGTCCTCCGCCCAGGAGCGGCTGCCGTACAGCGACGAGAAGGGCGAGCCCGCGAGCTGAGCGCAGACCGCCGGCGCTTCGGACGGATCGAGCTCCGGCGCGCCGAATCCGTAGAAATGGAGCTTGGCGCGCGCCGGGAAGTCGTCCTCTGGAAGAGGCAGCGCGTAAGTCCTCCAGACGTCCCACGGGCTGGGCGCCGTCAGGCCGAGGCGCTCGGCCATCCGCGGTTCCGTGTACGGCGTCAGCCGCCGGACATAGTCGAACGCGTGAGTGCCCTCGTGAGCGAGCGTGTAGACGATCCCGCTGCCGCCCGCGCCGGCGTCGACGCTCACGTCGGCCGCGCCGCGGTAGACGGAGCGCTCGCGCGCGGTCAGCAGGCCCGACAGCGTTTCTTTGAAAGCGGCGGGGTTGAGGATCATGTACGTGAACGTCCGGCTCGAGGAGTCGAGGACCCAGTCGGTGATCCCGTTGCCTTTGAGGTTCTCGACGAAATAGAACGCGAGGAGGCGCTCGCTCATCGCCTCGCGCATCGGCCGGGGCATGCCCGCGAGCGCCTTCTCGAACTCGCGCCTCTCGCGCCGGGACAAGGGGTGGTTCGCGTAAGCCGGCGACTTGTCCTCTTCGCTCCACAGCTTCAGAAGCCAATCCGGGATCGGCGCGACCCGTTCCGCGAGCGGACGCGACATGTCCGGCGCCGGGGAGAAGGAAGCCAGCTCATGCCCGGATTTCTGGGCGGCGGCGGGACGAGCGAGCAGGAGCGCGGCCAGCAGCGCGGGGAGCATCCGCGCAGTATACTCAGTTAGGCGCCGAGCTCCAACCGCGACTGCAGGAGCTCGAGGATGTGTCCGCGCGAGACGATGCCGGCGACGCGACCGTCCGTCGTCACGGCCAGCTGACCGAGGTCCTCTCGCGCCATCGTCTCGAGCGCCGTCTTCGCCGAGGTCCCCGCCGGGACGGAGGGGAGCTTGTCCAAGGGCCGCATGACCTTCCGGACCGGCGTGTCCGCCCACTCGGACTTGTTCGCGCGCTTGACGTCCCGCGCCGTCAGCACTCCGACCTCGCGCCCGCCTTCCTCCACCATGAAGCACGTCCGCCCGCTGCGCAGGAGGTGGTCGTGCACGAATGCCTCGACGTCCATGCCGCCCGCCACCGCGGGACAGTCGCGCATCATCAAGTCCTCGACGCGGATGTCCTTCAATGCCGAGTCGACCGCCGCGCGCTGCGCGGTCGCCGCGCCGGCCTCGTTCAAGAACCAGCCGATGAAGACCAGCCAGAGCCCGTTGATGAACGCGCCCGAGAAGAACTGGAGGACCCCCAGCACGATGAGGACGATCGCCATGAGATGACCGATCGAGACCGCTAGGCGGGAGGCGCGGGCGACGTCGCGGGTCCGCCACCAAATGAGCGCGCGCAGGACCCGGCCGCCGTCGAGCGGGAAGCCGGGGAGAAGATTGAAGACACCGAGGCCCAGGTTGATGTAGCCGAGCCAGCCGAGGACCGCCAAGGCGGGCGCGCTCGGCGAGCCCGACCTCCAGCCGAGCGCGCGGGCGGCCAGCAGGCAGCCGGACCCGATCAGAAGGCTCGCGACCGGTCCCGAGACGCCGATCCAGAACTCAGTCCGCGGGCTCTCGCTCTCCTTCTCGATCTTCGACACGCCGCCCAAGGCGAACAAGGTGATCGACTTGACGGGGAGTCCGTGAGCCTTCGCGGTCAGCGAATGCGCCATTTCGTGGACGACCAGCGTGAAGAAGAACAACGCGGCCGTGACGACGGCGGCCGTCCAGGCGGTCGACGACGGCCAAGCCGGATCGTTGACGCGGAAGTTCTGCGCGACGGACATCACGATCAGGTAGGCGATGACGAACCAGCTCACGTGCAGCCCGATCTCGACCCCGAAGACGCGGCCCAGCTTGATCTGAGTGTTCATGGCTCTCGACCAGAGCCTAACCGAGCCGCGCCTCCGGGCTCCACGGCGGCGCGGTAACGGAATTCCTGCGCCGGCGCGTCAGTTGAGCGTCTGGTGGAACCGGTGCCGCGCCCAGAACCAGGCGATCGCGCCGATGACGACGAGCGCCGCGGCGTTGGGCAGGACGGCGCCCGGCTCGCCGCCCTTGAGCATCAGGTGGCGCACGAGGACGACGAAGTAGCGCATCGGGTCGAGCTTCGTGATCCAGCGGATCGCGGCCGGCATGTTCTCGACGGGGTAGATCACGCCCGACAGCTGGATCATCGGGAACAGGATGAGGAAGGTGCCCAGCATGGATTGCTGCTGGTTCTTCATGAAGGACGCGATCAGGAAGCCGATCGAGACCGCCGAGCAGACGAAGACCAGCGCGCAGGCCGCGATCTCCCACAGCGGGGCGCGGACCGGCACGCCCATCAGCCAGGACACGAGGAGCACGAGCGGCAGCTGGATCATGCCCAGGATCACGAACGGCACCGTCTTGCCGAGCATGATCTCGGTCGGCGTCACCGGGGCCGACAGCAGGGTCTCGAGCGTGCCCATCTCGCGCTCGCGCGCCATCGACATGCCCGTGAACGTGAGCGCCGTCAGCCCGAGCAGGAGGCACAAGGTCCCGGGCACGAGGAACGTCGCCGTGTCCTCCTCGGGATTGTACAGCGTGCGCACCGAGAACGAGAACGCCGGCGCCCGCGCGGAGGCGCCTCCCGCCTCCGCCCGCAGGTGCTCGGTCAGGACGGCCCGGGCGTACTGCTCCACGCCGCGCGCGCGCTCGGCGTTGGTCGCGTCGACGAGCAGCTGGTAGACCGCCGAGCCGCGTCCGGCCTCGACGTCCCCGCCGCGCGGCGGCGCGATCAGGACGGCCTCGGCGCGGCCGGAACGCACCCAATCGAACGGGTCGCCTTGGCCGGGCGCGACGCGCTTGAACCAGCCGCTCTCGTCGAAGCGCTCGGCCAAGCGCCGCGTGTAGGCGTCGTCGGGCCGCGAGACGACGGCGAGACGGATGTTGCGGACCTCGCTCGACAGGGCGAAGCCGAACAGGAGGAGCTGGAGCACGGGCATGACGAACAGCATGCCGCGCATGCGCGGGTCGCGCAGCGCCTGCGAGAGCTCCTTGCGCACGAAGCCGCGGAGAGTGATGTCCATCGTCAAGGCTCCAGGTCCGTCTTGAACTTCCGCCAAGCGAACGCGACGGACGCGATCGCGAGGGCGGCGAGCGCCGCGAGGGACGGCGCGATCATGACGAGGTCCGGCGCGCGCAGGAACAAGGCGCGCGTGAGCGTCATGTACCACCGGGCCGGGATGACGGCCGTGAGGGCCTGGAAGAGCGGGGTCATGCTCTCGACCGGGAAGATGAAGCCGGACAGGAGCTGGATGGGCAGCATGCCGGTGTTCATCGCGGCTTGGAACGCGAGCTGCTGATTGCGCGTGACGACCGAGATCACCAGGCCCTGCGCCATCGTCGCGGCCAGGAACAGCCCGGTCGCCAAGAAGAACAGCAGATGGCTGCCCACGAACGGCACGCCGAAGACGACGCGGGCCATCGCGTAGACCAGCGCGACGCCGGCCAGGCTCAAGACCAGGTAGGGCGCGATCTTGCCGAAGATGATCTCCAGAGGCTTGACGGGCGTGCCCAGCAGCAGCTCCATCGAGCCGTTCTCCCACTCGCGCGCCACCGTCAGCGCGGTCAGCAGGCTCGCGATCAGCCCGACGACGATGACGAAGATGCCGGGCACGATGAACCACTTCGAGTTCAGCTCGGGGTTGAAGAGGAAGCGCGTTCGCAGCGACGCCGGCGGCGGCGGCGCGCGCGTCAGACGGCTCGACGCCTCGTCTTGGATCCCCGCGAGGTACGCCACGACCGTCCCCGCGTACTCGTTGTCGGCGCCGTCGAGAAGGACCTGCGCCGAAGCCGGCTTGCCGGCGCGGACGTTCCGCTCGAACTCCGGCTCGATGAGGAGCGCCGCCTTCGCGCGCTCGTCGCCGAGCGCGCGCGTCGCCTCGGCCGCGGAGCCCGCGTGCGCGACCTTGAAGTAGCCCGACGCGGAGAACATGTCCGTCAGCTCGCGCGAGGCGCGCGTGTTGTCGCCGTCGGAGACGAGCAGGCCGACCTCGCGCACGTTGAGGTCGATGACGAAGCCGAAGAAGCAGACGAGCAGCACGGGCAAGCCGAGAGCCGCCGCGAGCGTGACCGGGTCCCGCCGGATGTGGCGGCCCTCCTTGCGCGCGATCGACATCGCCCGGCTCAGCTGGAAGGCGGCGCTCACCGGTCCTTCCCCTCGACGAGGCGGACGAACACGTCCTCGAGCGTCGGCTGGATGCGGCGCGACCGGACGGACGGCCCGAGCCGCTCCAGCAGCCCGCGGAAGCCCGCCTCGTCCCGCGCGCCGGCGTGCCAGCGCAGGCCGTACGGCGAGGCGTCGATGACGCTGGGGTCGGACTTGAGCCGCTGCGTCCAGTCCGCCGGCGCGTCCGCGCCCGCCTGCAGCTCGTACAGCGGCTCGGGGAAAGCCGACCTCTTGAGACCCGCGGGAGAGTCGAGCGCGATGAGCTTGCCGGTGCGCATCAGCGCGATGCGGCCGCACTGCTCGGCCTCGTCCATGTAGTGCGTGGTCACGAACACGGTCTTGCCCGTGGCCGCGATGCGGCGGATCAGAGCCCAGAACCGCGCGCGCGAGCCCGGCGCGACGCCCGCGGTCGGCTCGTCGAGGAACACGATCTCGGGGCCGTGCAGCATCGCGACGGCCAAGGACAGCTCCTGCTTGAACCCCCCCGGGAGGTCGCGCACGAGCTGGTCCGTCGGGCGGTCGAAGCCGATCACCTCGAACAGCTCCTTCGTGCGCCGCGCGAGGTCCTCCGCGGGCATCTTGCGCAGGGCCGCGGCGAAGGCGAGGTTCTCCTCAACGGTCAGGTCGTCGTAGAGCGTGAAGCGCTGGGACATGTAGCCGACCTTGTGCTTGACCTCGCGCAGGCCGGAGGCGACGTCGAGCCCCGCCACGCGCGCCCGTCCCGACGACGGCAGGAGCAGCCCGCAGAGGACGCGGATCGTCGTGGTCTTGCCCGCGCCGTTGGCGCCGAGGAAGCCGAAGATCTCGCCGGGCGGCACGCGGAAGCTGACGTCGTCGACGGCGGTGAACTCGCCGAAGCGCACGGTGAGGCCCTCGGCCTCGACGGCCCACGCCCCGCTCACGGCGCCGCCTCCTCGCGCCGGAGGAAGAGCTCGTCGAAGCTCGCGACGCCCTCCTTCCGGAGGACCGCCCGCGGCTCCCCCTCGGCCAGCGCGCGGCCGCGGTCGAGCAGGTGCACGCGCGCGCAGCGCTCGGCCTCGTCCATGTAGGCGGTGGAGACGACGATCGTGACGCTGCCCCCGGCGAGACGGTAGAGCAGCTCCCAGAACTCGCGCCGGCTGATCGGATCGACGCCGTTCGTGGGCTCGTCGAGCAGGAGCACGTTGGGCGACTGCAGCAGGGCGCACATGAGCCCCAGCTTCTTGTACATGCCGCCGGAGAGCTGGCCCGCCGGGCGCTCGACGAACTTCTCGAGGCGCGTGATGCCGAGGAGCTCCCGGCGGCGATCTTCGTAGACGGCCTCGGGGAGGCCGTAGAGGTCGCGGAAGAAATCCATGTGCTCGCCGACCGACTGGTCCGCGTAGAGGCTCTGGCGCTGGGGCATGTAGGCCATGCCGTCGCGGATCGCCTTGAAGTCCAGCGCGGCGCCGCCGCGCGAGAAGCGGACCGCGCCCGCGTCGGGCTTCAGCAGTCCCATGAGCGTGCGCAGCAGAGTGGTCTTGCCCGCGCCGTCGGGACCGATGAGCCCGTGCAGGAGACCGCCCTCGAAGGAGAAGTCCGTCCCGTCGAGCGCCTGATTGGGCCCGAGCTTCTTCTTCAGCCCGGCGACGTCGATGCCGATGCCGGCCATGGGCGCCTCAGCGCGGGAGCTCCACTTCGACCGGCATGCCCGGCTTCAGCGCCTGATCGGCGTTGTCGAGGGCGACCTTGACCCCGTAGACGAGGCGCTCGCGCTCCTCGCGGGTCTGGACGTTCTTGGGGGTGAACTCCGCCTCGGGGCGGATGAACGCCACGGAGGCGCGGCGCGGCCGGTCGCCCGCTTCGGGAAGAAACGCCGCGAGCGCCTGGCCCGGCCTGAGGGTGTAGAGGACTTTCTGCGGAACGTAGATATAGGCGTACACCTGGTCGAGGTCGGCGAGCGTCAGGAGGCTCACGCCCGGCGAGGCCCACTCCCCCGGCTCGCGCAGGCGCGCGAGCACCGTGCCGTGGATGGGCGAGGCGATCCGGCACCACGACACGCTGAGGGCGGAGGCGTCGCGGCGGCTGCGGTCCCGGTCGAAGGTCTCGAACGCGGTCGAGCCTTCCTTGTATAGGCGCTCGGAGCGGGCGAAGTCGCGCGCCGCGATGTCGGCCGCGAGCTTCAAGTCCTCGCAGCCGAGCTCGACGAGGACCTGGCCCGGGGAGACGACGTCGCCCTCCTGGACGGTGACGGTCGAGATCGTCGAGGAGATCCGGGGCGAGAGCGTGACGTCGGTGGCCTCGACGGTCCCGGCGTAGCGGAACGGCTTCCGCGAGAGAAGCCGCCAGACGACGAGGGAGACGACGACGGCGGCGAGGACCGCGAGCGGGATTCTCTTCTTCATGGTGCGTTAGCCTCTTGCTCCCAGCTGGGCCAGCTCGGCGAGCTGGATCAGGATCTGCGCGCGCGTCTGCGCGGCGTTGACGTTCAGCTGGAGCGCGGTGAGCTGATAAGACTGGACCTCGAGATAGGTGGAGCGGCCCGCGAGATAGGAGTCGTAGATGAGGCGCGAGAGCTCCTCGGCCTCGACGACGGCCGTCGCGTCGAGCCCGGCCTGGTCGCGCAAGGCCGCGAGCGCGGCGAGCGCGTCGTCGCGGTCCCGAGCCAGCTGCTCGACGACGAGCTCGCGGCGCCGGTCCGCCGCCGCCGCCGCGCGGCTCGCGGACTCCGCCTGCCGGGCGGTCTGGCGGCCCTCGAACAACGGCAGGCTGGCCGAGACCCCGGCGGACTTCTGCGTCACGTACTCGTTCACGGGCCCGTTCGGGTACTCGTAATAGATCGAGCCCGAGACCTGGACCTTCGGCCACTCGCCGGCGGCCGCGGCCCCCGCGGTCAGGCGCGCCGCGTCGGCCTGGCGCGCGTAGACGAGCGCCGCCGGATGGGAGTCCCCCGCGCCGGCCTCGGACTCGGCGGCGGCCAGGGCGGACGGCGTGTCGGCCAAGCTGTCGAGCGCGAGGCGAATCGTCGGCTCGGGAAGGCCGGCGGGCACGGTCGAGACGCGCACGTCGATCGGCCGGGCCGCGTCCAGCCCGGAGCCGAGCGCCGTCAGCCGCAGCAGCTCGCGCAGCGCCGCCGCGAGGTCCGATTGAGCCGAGAGGAAGTCCTTGCGCCGCTGGAGCTCCGTCTGATGCGAGGAGAGCGAGTCGATGCGGCTCGCCGCGCCGGCGCGGCGGCGCTTCTCGATGTCGGCGTACTGGGCCGAGGCCACGAGGACCGAGTCCGCGAGCAGCCGCACCCGCTCCCGGCCGAGCTGGACCTGGACGTAGGCGAGCCGCGCCGCCTGGGTCGCCTGCGTCTGGACCAGCCGGAGCTGCTCGTCGCGCGAGCGCGCGGCCGCCTGCTGGGCGCGCCAAGTCTTGCGCAGCGCGCCCTCGTCCCAGAGCGTCCACGTCAGCGTCGGGCCGATGGACTCCGCGCGGTTGGAGCCGAACTCCTGCGGCGGCTTGCCCGGCACGATCGCGAGCTCGGGGACCTCGGTCTGATAGCGATAGGACCCGTCGAGCGTCAGCCGCGGGAGCAGCGGCGCGAACGCGGCGTCCGCGGAGGCGCCCGCCGACGCGCTGTCCTCGGCCGCGGCCTTGACGTCGAGCGCGTGCGCGCGCGCGGCGGCCTCGGCGTCCGCCATCGAGAGCTCGAAGCGCGGCGCCTCGGCCGCCGCCGGCCCGGCCGCCAGGAGGACCGCCGCCAGCGCGAGCGCGTTCATTTGCGCCTCCTCGGCGCGAGCGCCGCGAGGACCATGTCGGCCCGCTGCTCGATCATCGCGTCGGACAGGAGCATCGCGGAGAACTCCTTGGCCGGGAAGCCCCCGATCGACCGCACGCGGCCGCGCTCGACGGCGTCGACGACGACGTTGGGCAGGCCCATCGTGCTCATCGCGAACATGCACAGCATCGGGACCGGCAGCGGGCGGAGCGTCCCCTCCCGGAGTCCGTCCTCCATGAGGCTCAGCACGGCCGAGACGTGGCGCGGGAAGTTGGCCTTCGCGAAGGCGATCATCTCGGGACGGACGTTGAGCAGCTCACGGATCATCAGCGCGTACATGACCCGGTTGTCGCGCCCGAAGCGGGCGACGGCGACGAGCACGCGCCGCAGGCGCGCGCGAGAGTCCCCCGGTCCCTCGGCGGCGTCGCGGAAGCTCTGGAGGAAATCCTCGTAGCACTCCGACAGCACGCGCTGGAGGAACGCGTCCTTCGTCTTGAAGTGATAGTGGAACATGCCGGCGTTGACGCCGGCGCGGCGCGCGACCTCGCGCACGGCGAGGCCGGAGAACCCGGTCTCCGGCAGCATCGCCCGGGCGGCGGACACGAGCTTGCGGTCGAGGTTGGCGGAAGGGCGGGGCATAACTGGTCTCTCGCATAATTATACGCACGACCAGTAATTTGTCAAGGCCCGTTCGCGCGGAGGACGGCCGCGGGAGGCGCGGTCAGGCGCGCGGGGGCACGCCGAGGACCTCGCGGTCGAGGGAGCGCGCCTTGCGGCGCGACAGGAGCACCCAGAGGGCGGCGCACGCGGCGGCCGCGGCGGCGCGCTCGGGCGTCAGGCCGAAGAGGAAGCAGGCGCCCGCGCTCGCGAGCGCCAGGGCCAGGAACAGCCACCGCAGCGTCAGGAACGTCATAGCGTCGCGCTCAGAGAGCGTCGGCGTCCGAAGCCGTCCTCGAATCGGAGCAGGACTCGTCGGAGGCGCAGGCGGGATCGCCGTCGGAGGCCGGCGCCTTCTTCATGGGCTTGGCCGCGGGCTTCTTCTTGTCGATCGGGTTGCCGTCCTCGTCGAAGAGATAGTGCTCGTCGACGCTCCGGGAGAGCGCCGTCGACTTATACCGGGACTCCGGAGCCTTCTTCTTGGCCTTCGCGGCGGCCGCCTTCTTCCGGCGCTTGGCCGGGGCCTTCTTCGGCGGAGTCCGCGGCGTCTCGGCCGAGGGCGGGACCGCGCCGGAGGCGGCGTCCTGCGCGCGCGCGGCGGGCGCGAGCAGCGCCGCGAGAGAGACGATCGCGGCGGCCAGGAACAGAGCGGGCTTCATCGTCTCAGTATAGCCGCCGCGGGTCCCGCAATTCAAGACGCTAAATCATCAAATTGTTACTTTACGAATATAAATCCTCGTGCTAGAATCGACTATCGCCCGGACCCCGACGCACCCCCGGGCAGGAGGCAGTGAAACAAAATGAAAGCAACCCTTACCGGCGCGATCGTCGCGGCCGCGGCCCTCATTGCGGGCCTCGCCGGCGCGCAGACGTTCGACCAGTCGGTCAACGACGCGCTGAAGAAGGACGGCGCGGTCCTCTCCCAGATTCCTTCGCAGAAGGCCGTCTCCGCCCAGGACGCGATCGAGGCCCAGCGCGGCCCCGGCGGGCATCAGGGCGGCGGCCGCCAGGGCGGCGACCATCGCGGTCCCGGCCATGAGCAGCCCGGCCGCGGCGGCGATCATCGGGGCGGCGACCATCGCGGCGGCGACCGCGGCGGCGACCATCGCGGTCCCGTCACCCATCCCGGACAGCCCGGGCATCCCGATCATCATTGGCCCGAGCATCGCCCGGACCACCGTCCGGACGGCGACTGGAACCGCTGGCACGGCCACCCCGGCTGGGGCAGCCGCTACCACGGCCGCTGGGGCTGGGACCCGTACGGCCGGCCGCTGTGGCTCGGCTGGGTCATCTGGTCCGGCTTCGGACGCGCGAGCTGCCTGGACTACTACCGCGACCTGAGCGTCACCTGCCACGCGGAGTGCGGCGGCGAGCAGAACGCCTGCGTGTCGAACTGCTCCATCTACGCCCCCGGCAGCAGCGAGTGCCTCTCCTCGTGCAACACGACGGCCGTGTTCTGCAACGAGAGCTGCTCGGCTCGCTACGAGGACTACTGGCGCACCTGCCCGTTCTGATCCGGGCATAGCTCAAAGGGAAGCCCCCGCGCGGAAGACCGCGCGGGGGCTTCTTCTTTTGCGGCTAGCAGGGTGGTGAGAAAGCCCTTGCGGCGTCGAAAATCCTGACTCCTGCCCGAACTTACTCCGGAGTAAGTAAAATCACTCGTCGGAATCTTCCTCCTGGAGGGCCGCCGAGATGATGGGTGACGCCGAAGCGCAGAGCACGTTCTTCCACGCCGTGTGTCTCGAGGACCTGGTCCCGCAAGACCATCCATTGCGGAAGATTCGTCCGCTGGTCGACACGGAGCGGATTCGAGAGCTGTGCAAGGACTACTACTGCGCCGACAACGGCCGCCCGTCGATTCCGCCGGAGCAGTTGTTCCTGGCGTGGCTGGGCGGATATCTGATGGGATGCCGCTCGGACCGCAAGCTTGTGATGCAACTGCAGTGCGACATGGCGTTCCGGTGGTTCGTCGGGCTGGATATTGGGTCGAAAGTTTGGGATCACTCGACGTTCGCGCGGAACCGCTGTGAACGCTTCGAGGGCGCTGACATCTTCGAGACTTTGTTCGACGACACGATCCGTCACGCCAAGGAGCGCGGACTGGTGAGTGATCATTGGTCGGTCGATGGAACGCTGGTAAGGGCCAACGCTAGCCACAAGAGCGTGACGGCGATCGTGCCGAATCAAACGCCGGGCGCCTATCGCCAGGAACTGTCGGGCAAGACGCGTGAGGAGCGGACGAAGAAGCGCGACGACGAGTGCGGACCGAAGAACCCGACGGTGAAGTGGGAAGGTGAGAAGCGCAGCAACGCAACGCATCGCTCGACGACGGATCCGGACAGCCGGCTGGCGTGCAAGGGACGAGAGGGCGCGCAGCCGAGCTATCACGTCAACGGCGTGATGGAGAACCGCAACCGAATCCTGGTCGGCGTGAGCGCGGAGGTGTTCCATGGTCAGACGTCAGAGCGCGAAGGCGCATTGAGTTTAATCGATCGAGCAAAGCGAAAGCTGGGACTGAAGCCGAAGACGTTGGGCGGCGACAAAGGGTACTTCGAAGGCAAGCTGATGAGCGCGCTCGACGAGAGAGGGATCAAGCCGCACATAGCAACGTTGGAGCGAGCCAACCAGCCGATCCATCTCAAGGTCAAGAAGATGGCGAAGACGTTGGCGTACCAGGCGAGTCAGCGCGCGCGTAAACGCATCGAAGAATTGTGGGGCGAGGGCAAAGAGCAACACGGGCTGCGGCGTTTCGCACGTCGAGGACTCGAGCGCGTACGTCAGGAAGCGCTAATGATAGGCTGGCTGCTCAACCTCAAGAGGCTAGCAGGCCTCCAGGTCGCCGTTTAGGTCCCGAAAGGGACAGGTACTCGCTCCGGAGCGAGTGAAGTTAACGGAAACGCTATTCCGCCGTTCTCGGGTGCACGACTTCCCGGTCACGCAAGGGGTTTCTCACCACCCTGCTAGCGCGGCAGCAGGGACTTGCGCCAGCGCTTGATCGAGTCGGCGAACGGGACGACGCCGACCGTGTCGTAAGCGCCGAGCGCCTCGCGCAGGCGCTCGAGCGTGCCGGGCGCGCGCAGACGAAAGCACGCGCGCACGAGCGCCCCGGGATAGCGGCGGCTCGACAGCACGCCGTACGGCCCCGACGGCGGCTCCGGGAGGGCGCGGATCTCGGCGGCGCGCAAGGCGAACTGATCCTCGACGTCGGTCAGGCGTCCGGTCTCGGGCGCTTGGGCGGACTCGACGCCCCAGTAGGCCTCCTTCGGGTCGCGCTCGAAGCGCGCGGCGAACGCGGCCGCCTCGCCGAGGATCGGGGACGAGCGCGAGGGCTTCCGTTCCGCCTCGCGCAGCGCCTTCGAGAGCTTCGCGTCGGAAAGCGCGGCCTCGACGAGGACTTGCGAGGTCCACTGGAGCGAGGCCTGTTCGGCCTCGACCAACGGGATCGGCGCGGCGATCTCGGCCGCGGCCAGCGCGCGCGCGTACTCGGCGGCCGCTTCTCCCGGCGGCAGGCCCGGCACGCGCTCGAGGTCGAAGACGATCTCCGGCGAGGCGCCCCCGCGCACGTCGATCGCCAGCGGCAGGCCGGAGACGCGGGCTTCGCGGCGGGGCACGTCGAAGTCGGCGGCGAGCAGGCGCCGGCCCTGCAGGCTCGGCGACAGCGCGGCCGCGAGCAGGGCGGCGGCGGGGATCATCAGAACAAGACCTGCTTCAGGCAGTAGACGCTGCCGCCCGACTTGATGAACTCCGACGTGTCGACCTCGCAGACGCCGAGGCCGAGGGCGTGCATGTGGTTGGAGACCGTGGTGGCCCCCTTCTGCAAGATCGCCGTCTTGGAGCGCACGACGGCGGCGTTGCAGGCCATGCGGACCGAGGCGTCGGCCTCGGTCGCCGTCACGACGATCGGGAAGATCTTGAGGATGAGCTCCAGGCTCGCCGCGTCGAAGGCCGCCGGATGGATCAGCACCGCCTCCGGCGTCAGCGGGCAGAAGCAGGTGTCGAGGTGGTAGAAGCGCTCGTTGACGAGCTTGAGCAGGACGACCGGCGTGTGGAAGGCCTTCGCGACCTGGTCGAAGATCTCCGGGTCGGAGCGGAAGCCGAAGCCGCCCCACAAAAGGCGCTTGCCGGGATGCCACACCGCGTCGCCCGAGCCCTCGAACGTGGCGTGCCCGCCCGGCTTGAGCTTGACCACGCGGTAGCCGTGGTCCTTGAACCAGACCGCGAACGCCTCGGTCTCGCGGCGCCGCGACACGTGGCGCATCGCGGACATGAGCGCGACCTTCTCGCCGTCCGGACGCGTCCCCGTCAGCGACGAGTTGGCGCAGAAGACCATGTCCTCGAGGCCGGGCGTGGGCTCGATCAGCGACACAGGGCAGCCCGACGCGTCGAAGGTGTCCTTGAGGGTCTCCCACTGGCGCCGCGCCTTCTCGGCGTTCACCGCGCCGACGTGGGCGGTCATGTAGGGGTTCTTGACGGCGAGCACCTGGTAGTGGTCGGGAGCGCACATGAGCACGCCGGTCGGCTCCGGCATCGACGGGCAGTTCTTCAGCGAGAAGCCCTGGAGCTCGTGGATGCTGCGGTAGATGCGGGCGCTCATTTGAAGTTCTCCTGGATATAGCGGTCGCCGAACGCCTCGGGGGTCGTCTCCAGGGCGGTCCGCGGGTCGCCGGCGCGCCGCGCGGTCACGCGCCCGGGTCCGGTCCACTCCCAGCTCCACGCCTCGCCGATCGAGACGCCGAGCGGGTCGACGCCGTGCGCGATCGGGATCATCACGAGCGGCCGGCGGCGCGCGACGCGGCCGGCGAGCAGGCGGAACAGGCGCAGGCGGCGCGGCGTCTCTCGCGACAGGTCGCGCGCGAGCTCGGCGAGCAAGCCGGGCCGCTCGGCCGGCGGCACCGCGAGGCAGGCCAGGACGGAGAGGGCCGCGGCCTCGGCGGTCTCGTCGGACAGCAAGCCGGCCGCCGCCATCATGAGCCACGCGTCGATGAGCCGCCACGGGCGCCCCTCCGCGGCGGCGGCGGGGACGGCGGACGCGGCCGAACGCTCGAAGCGCGCGAACGCGGGGTCGGCGCGCAGCGCTTTCTCGACGTCGGCGGGCCGCGCGCGCAGGGGACTGCGCTCCCGGGCCGCGCGGGACCAGTCGCGCACGCCGTAGAGCACGCGGCTCGTCGACGGCACGCCGCCGGCCGGGACCAGGCCGATCTCCCCACCCTCGGACAGGCAGCGCAGCAGGCGCATCGGCATCGCGGCCCAGGCGGCGAGCGGCGTCAGAGAGGGCCCCGGGTGGCCGCGGCCCAGCGCCAGCCGGTCGATGCCGAGATGGAACGTGCCCATGTAGCCCGCGTAGAGGCCCTCCTCGGCGATCGAGGTCGTGTCGAGCGCGAACGGATCGATGGCGACGACGAGGCGCGGCCGGCAGGGGCGGCCGCGCGCCTCGCGCAGGGCCAGCGTCGCGTGGCGGACCAGCTCGAAGTTCAGGTGCGCCAGGTCGCCGAGCACCGGCGGGTGCGAGATCAGGGCCAGCAGCGCGGGCCGCCTGCCCGTGCGCCTCTCGAGGTCGCCGGCCAGCGCGCGGGCCTCGACCACGCGCGGATTCCGGGGGTCGAACGGATACGAGCGCGGCTTGGAGAGGAATTTGAAGAGACGGTCGTGGAACGCGACCGTCCAGTCGGCGGGGACCGCCTCCATGGCCTTGGCGAAGGCGACGCCGAGCCCGCGGAAGAGCGGCTCGACCCAGCGCCGGGCCGCCTCGCTCTTCTCGGGCAGGACGATGCCCTTGCGCTGGAGCTCCAGCTCGTAGGCCCGCGTCACGACCCGCAGCAGGTCCTGGGCGGTGCCGGTGCGCGTCGAGGGATAGGCAGGCGCCATGGTCGGGCGATTCTACATAAAAAATTTGGTAACCTCTGGCCGATGATCACCCCCCTCCTTCTCCTCGTGTCCGCCCTCGCCTCGGCGCAGCCCGCCGACAAGGGCTACGTCGTGCGCGTCGACTCGGAAGCGGTCTGGCTGGACCTGACCGCCGCCGACGGCGCCGCCCCGGGACGCGCGTTCGAGATCTATACGGAAGGCGCCGAGCTCAAGCATCCCGTCACCGGCGCGAGCCTGGGGCGAGTGCAGTCCGAGGTCGCCAAGGGCCGCATCACGGACGTCGACGAGAAGTTCTCCACGGGCATGATCACCTCGCGCAAGGGCGGCGTCGCGGCGGGACAGCGGGCGCGCTTCACGGCCGCGGCGCCGGCGGCCGCCGCGCCGAAGGCCGCGGCCCGGCCCGGCGAGCCCGAGTCGCGCGCGCCCAAGACGATGGGAGCGACGGTCCCGTACGAGGTCAACGCCATGGCGGTCGGCGACTTCGACAAGATCGGCCGGCCGCAGATCGCGCTGGCCTCCGAGAACACGGTCTACCTCTACTCCTACCCGATGACCGACGCGAAGCCCCTGGCCGAGCTGCTGATCCCCGGCACCGGCCTGCGCATCGTCGGGCTCGAGTCGGGAGACCTCGACGACGGCGACGGCCGCGACGAGCTCTTCGTCTCCGTCTACGACGAGGCGTTCAAGCGCTTCGAGACGCGCGTGCTCTCGCTGCAGAACGGCAAGTGGCTCAAGACCGCCGACCTGCCGTTCCTGACGCGCGCCTACCAGGACGGATCCGGCAAGAAGACGCTCGCCACCCAGCAGGTCATCGACGACAAGTCCTTCCCGTTCGGCGCGCTGTACCCTCTCGCCTATCAGGACGGCAAGTACGTCCAGGGACGCCCCGTCCTGAAGCCGCGCCGCGTGGATTGGATCTACGACTTCACGACGGCGCAGATCGGCGCCGGCGAGCCCGCCGTCATCTACTACACGACGACGCACAAGCTGCGCGTGCAGTTCGGCAAGGAGTGGTGGCCGACGCCGGACGACGACTACGGTCAGACCCCGCTGCGCATCCGCTGGCAGGACCATCTCCTCGAGTTCAACCCGCCGATGGCGGTCGCCTACGGCCCTTCCGGCTTCGATTCGCTCTACGCCGTCCGCAACATGGCCGCCCTCGGGGGCTTGGCGAGCCCGTTCGGCGTGTTCAACCGCGGCGAGCTCGTCGGCAAGCGCTGGAACGGCCTCGGCCTCGAGACCGAGTGGAAGGCCGACCTGTCCGGCTGCGCGCAGGGCCTCGCGATCGTGAACAACGGCGGCGAGAAGGAGATCGCGGTCGCGATGCGCGGCTCCGCCGGGCAGTCCTCGGTCTGGACCTTCGCCCCTTAACCCCATGGCGGAATCCCGGCGAAAAATACTCGTCGCCGACGACGAGAACTCGATCAGGGAGATCCTTTCGATCCAGCTGGCGCGGATGGGCTACGAGGTCGTGCTGGCCGGCGACGGCGTCGAGGCGGTCGCGGCGTACGAGACGGAGAAGCCCGACCTGGTCCTGCTCGACGTCATGATGCCGCGCCTGAACGGCCTCAACGCCTGCCAGCAGATCCGGGCCCTCGAGAAAAAATCCGGGCGCCGCGTGCCGGTGCTCTTCCTGACCGCGCGCGACACGACTCACGACAAGACCAGCGCCGCGCTGTCGGGCGGCGACGAGTTCGTCGCGAAGCCCGTCAGCCTCCAGGAGCTGCGCGAGCGCGTGGAGGCGGCGCTCAAGAAGGCGAAGCCGTGAGCCCCCTGCTGCTGGCCGCCGTCCTGGCCGTCCCGGCCCGCGCGCAGGACTCGAGGGCCCTGGGGCCGGCGAAATCGTACGGCATCCTGGTCCTCGCCTACGACGTCGACGTGAAGTGGCGCCAGGAGCTCGCCAACCTGAGCCGCCAGCTCAAGGGACATCCCGTCGAGACCGTCGACAGCGCCTCCGACGCGGTCTCGGTCCAGCGCGCGGTCGACCGCCTCGCCGCGCAGAGGCCGGCGAAGATCGTCGCGGTGCCCTTGGAGACCGTCTCGGAGTCGGCGCGGCTCGGCATGACGCGCTACCTGTTCGGCGTGCGTCCCGATCCGGTGTTCGACGTGCCGGGCTCCGACAGCGGCGACCTCGCGGACAAGTCCGCGCCGTCGATCAAGCCGGTCCGCAAATCTTTGCTGTCCCTGCCGCAGGAAGGACGCGCGGCCGGCGGCTCGTCCAACCTCAAGCCGCTGAAAAGCGACGTGCCGCTCGTGCTCGCGCCGGCGCTGGACAAGTCGCCCCTGCTCGTCGACATGCTGGCCGACCGCGCCAAGGCGCTCTCTCCGACGCCCGCGAAGGAAAGCTTGGTTCTCGCCGGCGTGGGGCCGCGCTCCGACAAGGCGCTCAAGGACTGGCTGATCGGCGCGCAGGCGATCGCCGACCAGGTCGCCGCGAAGGCGGGCTACCGCAAGGGCGTGGCCGTGGCCGTGCGCGACGGCGTCCGCGCCGGCCAGCAGGACGCCGACCGGACCTCTCTGCAGAACACCCTCCGGGGCCTGGTCCGCCAGGGGCGCGTCGCGGTCGTTCCGCTCTCGCCGGAGGCCGAGCGGGTCGGCGAACTGCTGAAGAAGGCGTCGGGCGGATTCTTGGCGTACCGCTGGAACGGGCAGGGCATCCAGGGAGATCGCCGGCTGCTCGACTGGATCAAGGACTCGGCCGAGAAGGCCGCGCGTCTCTCTGACGGACGACAACTCTCCGGAGGCAAGAAATGAGCGCATCCCGCGAGCCGGTCAAGGTGCTGGACCAGGGCTTCGTGCGCCTGGTCGACTTCATGGGCGGCGACCAGGGCGTCGTCGACGCGGCCCGCGTCTCCTACGGCGGCGTCTCCAAGGGGGCCGAGGCGGACAAGAAGCTGATCGCGTACCTCCTGACGCACGATCACGGCTCCCCGTTCGAGCATTCCGTCTTCAAGTTCCATGTCAAGGCGCCGATCTTCGTCGCCCGGCAGTGGTTCCGCCACCGCATGGCGAGCTACAACGAGATCTCCTTCCGCTACACGGAGGTCAAGGACTCGTTCTACATGCCCGCCAAGTGGCGCGGCCAGGACAAGAAGAACAAGCAGGGTTCGACGGCCGCCGCCGAATTGGACCAGAACGCGCTGCAGGCGATGTTCAAGACCCACGTCGACGCCGCCCTGGCCACGTACAAGAAGATGATCGAGGCCGGCGTGGCGCGCGAGATGGCCCGCATGGTCCTGCCGGTCAACCTGTTCACCGAGTTCTATTGGACCGTCAACGCGCGCAGCCTGATGAATTTCGTCTCGCTGCGGGCCGACGTGCACGCGCAGTGGGAGATCCAGCAGTACGGCGAGGCGCTCGCGCGCGCGTTCCGCGAGACCATGCCGTGGACGTTCGAGGCCTATCTCCGCCATGGCTGGAAGGGCGAGAACGCCGAGTTCGCGGCCGAGAAGGCGGCGCTGCCTCCGCTGGTCCCGGCGGCGAAATGAAGCTCCTCGCGGCGCTGCTGCTGGCCTCGGCGGTTCCCGCTCGCGCGGCGACGCCGGCGGCCGTGCGCCGCGGAGACCTGATCATCCGCGTGCACGTGACGGGCACCGTCGTGCCCGACGACGTGTTCCGGCTCAAGTCCACGATCGAGGGACGCGTCGAGAGCGTCAACACCTCGAGCGACTCCTGGCGCGGCGCCGACGAGCCCTTGGCCATGCTCGCCTACAAGGAGCTCGCCGCGATGATCGACGCGCGCGGCGCCCAGCACCAGGACGTGCTCGAGGACCGCTGGTCGCGGGTGTATCGCCCGACGCCGGTGCGCTGCCCCGACACGTGCTTCGTGCTCAAGGTCTACGCGCGGACGAAGTCTTGGGTCAAGCCGCAGGCGGTGCTGTTCGAGGCGGCCGGAAAGCTCAAGATGGTCGGCCGCGTGCGTCCCGAGGACGCGCCGATGATACGCGACGGCATGACGCTGACGTTCTGGTCCGTCAAGGACCCCAAGCGCAAGCTGACCGGGAAGGTCACCAACTTCATCCTGGACGTGCAGGGCGAGAAAGTGGACCCCGGCGCGACGTTCACGATGGATATGTCCCCCGAGCGCTACTTCGACCCGGGCACCGAGTGGGAGGGCGAGATCGTCCCGTTCCAGAAGAACGACGTGCTCATGGTCCCCACCGCGGCGCTGATCTCGCACGACGGGATGACCTATCTGCCGGTGCGGGTCTCCACGGGCGTCACCGGCGAAGAATACACGCAGATCACGGCGGGCATCGAGGAGAAGCGCGAGGTCCTGGTCCTCGACGACGCGGCCCTGCACGGCGCGGCGCGGCACGCGCGGACCATCGACCACGCGGCCATCGAGCTGCGCCGGCGCGAGACCGAGGGCAAGGAAGGCGCGGCGCCCGACGGCGCGTCGCCCGCCGCGGACGGTCAGACGCCGCCCGAGCGGCAGCCGTCGACGCTCGACGACAAGGACTACGGAGGAGAGGATCCCTATGGCGACCAGTAACGTCCGGCTTCCGGTCCCCACGCGCCGCGTCCTGGCGATCGTCCTCGCGGGCGGCAAGGGCGAGCGCCTGCACCCGATGACGCACGAGCGCTCCAAGCCCGCGGTCCCCTTCGGCGGCAAGTACCGCATCGTCGACTTCGTGCTCTCCAACCTCGTCAACTCCGGCCTGCAGTCGATCTACGTGCTCGTGCAGTACATGTCGCAGAGCATGATCGAGTACCTGCGCGGCAGCTGGCGCACGGCCGGCCTCACGCCGGACCAGTTCATCACGGTCGTGCCGCCGCAGATGCGCATGGGCACGATGTGGTACCGCGGCACCGCCGACGCGGTGCGGCAGAACCTGAACCTGATCCACGACTTCGATCCCGACTACGTCGTGGTCTTCGGCGCCGACCACGTCTACCGGATGGACGTGGGGCAGATGATCTCCTACCACATCGAGAAGGGCGCCGACGCGACGGTCTCGACGATCCCGGTCCCGCTCAAGAGCGTGCCGTCCTTCGGCATCGTCGAGACGGACGCGAAGGGCCGCATCTCGGGCTTCATCGAGAAGCCGCCGACGGCCGACCCCATGCCCGGCAGCACGACGCACGCGCTCGCCTCGATGGGCAACTACGTGTTCACGCGCGACGTGCTCGTCGATCTGCTCGTCAACCGCCACCAGGGCGAGAGCGACCTCGACTTCGGCAAGAATCTCCTGCCGGCCATGCTCAAGACGCACAAGCTCTACGCCTACGACTTCTCGACGAACGTCCTGCCCGGCATCAAGCTCTACGAGGAAGAGGGCTACTGGCGCGACGTGGGCACGATCCAGAGCTTCTACGCCGCGAACATGGACATCCTCGGCGCGCGCCCCAAGCTCAACCTCAACAACCGCCGCTGGTACATCCACTCCGGCCGCTACGACGGCCCCCCGGCCAAGATCCTCGAGGGCAAGATCTCCAACAGCATCATCGGCGACGGCTGCTTCGTGCGCAACGCGACGATCAAGAACTCCATCCTGGGCCGCGGCGTGCACGTGCACGACGGGGCCGTGATCGAGGACTCGATCGTCATGGACTTCTGCAAGGTCAGCGCCGACGCGCACCTCAAGCGCGCCATCGTCGACCGCTTCAACGAGATCCCGGCCAAGCTCGAGGTCGGCTTCGACAAGGAAGCGGACTCCAAGCGCTACTTCGTCGACTCGGCCGGCATCGTCGTGGTGCCCCGCGGCCGCACCGCCCCGCGCTGAAAGACATTGGGGTCAGGCCTTTAGTTAATTTAGTTATTGACGAATCCCGCGTCGCCTGATATACTTCGAATACTGAAGTATTTGAGAATCAAAGGATGAGCACCGACGACAAGGCGCGCCGCCTCGTGGACCAGCTCCAGACCGTCATGGAGGGGGCCGACGGCGCCATCGCCCGCAACGCCGCGGCGCGCGAAGCCTTGAGCGCCCAGGAGATCAAGGTCCTGAGCACGCTCGGCCGGCACGAGCATTGCATCATGAGCAAGATCGCCGAGCGCATCTGCCTGTCGCTGAGCGGCGTGACGGGGCTCATCGACCGGCTCGTCGCGAAGAAGCTGGTCGCCCGCGACCGCTCGTCCGAGGACCGGCGCGTCGTGCAGGTCGGGCTGACCGAGGAGGGTCGCGAGCTTCACTCCTCGGTGATGGAAAGCCAGGTGGAGTTCGCCCGCGGGGCGCTGAAGACGCTGAGCGCCGCGGAACAGGACGAGCTGCTGGCTCTGCTCGGGAAGATCTCGGACCGGATCAAGTCGGAGAAGAAGCTCGCGTGATTTTTTTTGCGCGGGATGCTTCGTAAATCGAAATATTTAACAGGAGAACCATCATGGAAAACGAAGAGAAGAAGGAAGAAGGCAAGAGCTGCGGCGGCTGTCCCTGCGGGAAGCAGAACTGCTGCTGCAGGAAGGCGATCGGCGCTCTCGCCCTGCTGATCGTCGGCGGCGCCATCGGCTTCTTCGCCGGCCGCCACTGCACGATGTGCGCGCTGAAGGCCGCTCCCGCGGTCTCCGCCCCGGCGGCTCCCGCGGCGCCCGCGAAGTAAGTCTCGATAAAAGGACAAGCGCGCCCTCGGCGTCCGCGCCGGGGGCGCGCTCTTTTCCGGGTTGCGGATATCCGATTTCGCCGCTACACTCCGGGGCGATGAGCATCTCCGCGCACCTGACCCCCGAGCCCGAGCGGCGCCTGACGCTGATCCTCGAGAACATGCGCCACGAGGGCGAGTGGGCGGACAAGAAGATCGGCGCGTTGACCGCCTTCGCCGCCTCCGAGCTGGCCGTCGCCCACTTCATCGCCCCTCCGGGTCCGCTGGGCTTCTTGACGCTCCTGGCGCTGACGGCCGCGCTCCCCCTCGGCGTCTTCGCGTTCTCGCCGCTCGCGCGGCTGCCCGCCGTCCTCGCGTTCCTAGACGAGGCCAAGCACAAGACCAGCGTCAACGACTGCCTGGTCGCCGTCGAGGATCTCGCGAAGTACACGCAGGGCGAGCTCATCAACCGCCTCGACCGCTATCTGGGAGGCGGCATCACCGCGACGCCGTACTACGAGGACATCGTCGGCCAGATCGTCGCGCGCGCGAGCGTGGCCGCGCGCAAGCGGCGGCTGTTCCGCGCCGCGTGCCTCGTCGTC
>DATNGC010000045.1:0-15701 GCA_035606075.1 Elusimicrobiota bacterium | reverse complement strand
CCGTGCGCGGCCTGCTCTCGATCCTCAAGCGCCGCGGCTTCGAGACGGTCGAGGCCTCGTGCGCGGCCGACGGCGTCACGCCCGCGGCCGGTCTGGCCGCCGCGATCGACGCCTCGACGGCGGTCGTCAGCGTCATGTTCGCCAACAACGAGACCGGCGCGCTCCAGCCCGTCGCCGAGGCCGCGGCCGCGGCGCGCGCCGCGGGCGCGCTGTCCCACACGGACGCGGTCCAGGCGGCCGGCAAGGCGAAGCTCGACGTGAAGGCGCTCGGCGTCGACCTGCTGGCGCTGTCGGGCCACAAGCTCAACGCGCCCAAGGGCGTCGGCGCCCTCTACGTGCGCCGCGGCGTGCGCTTGTCGCCGGTCGTGACCGGCCATCAGGAGAAGAACCGCCGCGGCGGCACCGAGAACGTGGCCGCGATCGTCGGGCTCGGCGTCGCCTGCGAGCTGGCCTCGCGCGAGCTCTCCGGCGCGGCCGCGCACGCGCTGGCCTTGCGCCGGCGCCTGGAGGCCGGCGTGCTCGCCATCAAGGGCGCGACGCTCAACGGCCATCCCGACAAGCGCCTGCCGAACACGGCGCACTTCAGCTTCGCCGACCTCGACGGGCACCACCTCGTCGTGGGCCTGGACCTCGAGGGCATCTGCGTCTCGAGCGGCCCGGCCTGCTCCTCCGGCGCCTCGACGCCCTCTCACGTCCTGACGGCCATGGGGGTCCCGGCGACGCTGGCCACGGGCTCGCTGCGCGTGTCGGTCGGCTGGGGCTCGACGGACGCCGACGTGGACCGCTTCCTCGCGGTGCTTCCGAAGATCGTGGCGCGGCTTCGCGCGGCGGCGGTGGCCGCGTGACGCGCCCGCGCGTGCTCGCCGCGATGAGCGGCGGCGTCGACAGCTCGGTCGCCGCGGCGCTGCTCGTCGAGGGCGGCTTCGAGACGATCGGCGTCACGATGAAGCTGCTGTCGCGCGCCGAGACGGGCTTCGGCTGCTGCGGCTCGCCGGCCGACGTCGACGACGCCAAGCGCGTCTGCGAGAAGCTCGGCATCCCGCACTACACCGCGGACATGGCCGAGATGTTCGAGTCCAAGGTCATCAAGCCTTACGTCGACGCGTACCTGGGCGGCCTGACGCCCAACCCCTGCGTCGAGTGCAACCGCTCGGTCAAGTTCGGGCACCTTCTGGGCCTCGCCGACGCGTGGGGCTGCGCGACGGTGGCCACCGGCCACTACGCCCGCGTCGAGGACGGGCGGCTGCTCAAGTCGCTCGATCGCGCCAAGGACCAGACCTATTTCCTGTACGCGCTCACGCAGAAGGAGCTCGCCAAGGCGGCGTTCCCGGTCGGCGGCCTCTCGAAGGAGGCGGTCCGCGCGAAGGCGCGCGAGCTCGGCCTCAAGACGGCCGACAAGCCGGAGAGCATGGAGACCTGCTTCGTCCCCGGGCGCGACGTCCGCGGCTTCGTCGCGGCGCGCCCGGAGGCCGAGGGCGCTCCCGCGCTGACGCGCGGGCCGATCCGCTCGACGGACGGCCGCCTGCTCGGCGAGCACGCGGGCCTGGCGTCCTACACGGTCGGCCAGCGCCGCGGACTCGGCGTCACGGCTCCGGAGCCGACGTACGTGGTGCGTCTGGAGCCGGAAACCAACACCCTGGTCGTCGGCGGAGAAGGCGAGACGGGCGTCTCCGCTCTCCTCGCGGGACGGGTCACCTGGACGCGCGGCGTCCCGAACGGTCCGCGCCGGGCCGAGGTGCGCGTGCGCCATCGCCACGTCCCGGCTCCGGCGACTCTCGAGGTCCGCGCGGACGGCGCGGTCGCCGTCTCCTTCGACGCGCCGCAGCGCGCGCCGGCGCCGGGGCAGGCCGCGGTCTTCTACGACGGCGACGAGGTGCTGGGCGGCGGGACGATCCTGCGCGGAGGCTCTCATGAGTAAGAAGCTCTTTTTCTTCGCGGCGCTCGGGCTCTTCGCGGCCGGCCTCTCCGGCTGCGCGAGCGTCTTCGGCAAGGACGAGGCCTCCGTCGAGTTCGACAAGGAGACCAGCTCCGACGACGCGAAGGTGCGCGAGACCAAAACGCGCACGGCGCTCAGCGCTCTCGAAGCCGGGGTCGCGGACTACGTGAAGACCGAGAACAAGGTGCCCGCCAAGCTCGAGCTGCTGGTCCCGAAGTACCTGGCGGAGATCCCGTCCCTGGACGTGCCCGAATGCCGCGGCGAGTCCAACAGCGTCCAGAATTACCCGCCCGTCATCCTGCGCGACGGCCAGGTGGACGGCGCGATGCTGAAGGGCACGGGCCGCTGGGGCTACGTCTATAACGACACGCGCGTGGTGATCTTCGTCGACTGCCTGAAGCCCTCGAGCTCGGGCGTGCCGTGGTACCAGATGCGCGGCATCTACTGAGCGCCGCTCACCCGTAACGGCGGCGGAAAGCGGCCTCGTCCTCGATCGGGCAGCGCCCGGCGGCGCGGCGGACCGCGTGGAGCGCGAAGGCGGCCCCCAAGTGCCCGAGCGCGTGCAGCTCGCGCAGGCGCGGCTTGGTCCTCAGGAAGTTCTTGAGCGCGCGCGACGGCGGCGTGAAATCCGGTATGGCGCCCACCGGCCGCCCGTCGAGGGTCAGCGTCTGCGTCGTCCCGCGCGCCGTCGAGCCGAGCTTGCGGCAGGCGGCGTCCACCGCGGCCTCGGCCATCACGCGATAGTCGGACATCTTGCCGCCGCCGATCGTGAGCAGGCCCGCGATGCCGTCGCGGGCCTCGTGGTCGAAGACCTCGAAGTCGCGCGAGAGCAGCTTCTCCGCGCCGGGCTGGCCCAGGATGGGGCGCGAGCCGACGATGGTCGAGTCCGGAGCGTCCGGCCAATCCTTGAAGTAGCGCTTGACCGAGCGGAGCAGGTACGCGGTCTCCTCGGGCGTGGTCTTCGTCTGGTCGGGGTCCGACGGGCCCGGGATGTCCGTCGGGCCGACCCAGGTCCCGAGAGGCGACGGGACGACGAACACGTAGCGCTCGCGGTCCTCGGCCTCGAGCAGGAGGCCGACGGGGACGCGCTTGGGGTCGTTCCAGATCAGGTGCGTGCCCTTCATCAGGCGCAGCGGCAGGCTCGCGCCCGCGAGCTGGGCGACCTTGTGCGCCCAGGGCCCCGAGGCGTTGACGGTGACGCGCGCGCGCAGCTCTCGGCCGTCGGCGCGCACGCCGAGGGCGCGGCCGTCCTCGCGCAGGACGGCGTCGACCGGCGAGTGCAGCAGGACCTCGGCCCCGGCGGCGCGCGCCGACTCGAGCGTGCGCGCGGCGAGCCGCTGGGCGTCCACCCACCACTCGTCGAAGACCAGCGCGCCGCGCAGGCCATCGGCCTCGAGGCCGGGCACGACGCGCAGGCAGGCCTCGGGCGTCAGGCGCATGTGGGGGAGGCCGTACTTCATGGGCTGGAACTTGTCGTACTCCTCGAACAGCGTCTCGACGGTCTCCAGGCCGCGCTTGTGCCCCTTGTACACGGGCCAGACGATGGGCAGGCGCGTGAGCAGCTCGCGCGCGGTGCGCACGATGTGGCCGGAATCCCAGCACGTCGCGTGGGTGGTCAGGCGGTCGTAGAGAAGATAGCGGACGCCGCCGTGGATCAGGTGCGTCGAGGCGGCGGTCGTCCCGCCGCCGGGCTCGCCGCGCTCGACGACCGCGACCTTGAGGCCGCGCAGCGCCGCGTCGCGGGCCACGCCCGCGCCCGTGACGCCGGCGCCGATGACGACGAGATCGTAGGCCATCGGGGACATGTTATGAAATCACGGCGGGGGGCGTCCGGCCTTCGGACGCTTAGGGAAGGAGTTGGCCGAACGTCTGTCCGGGCCGCGGGCTCCACGGGTGCAGGTACACGTTCATGCCGGTCTGCGGAGCCTCGATGACCTGGCGGTTGCCGTTGGCGTCGTTGCCGACGTAGGTGAAGACATGGTGGGCGGGATTGCCGGTGAACACCAGGTCGCCGGGCTTCATGTCCTGCAGCGAGACGGGCCTCGCGGCGCGCTGCTGGTCCTGCGCCCGGCGCGGCGGGGCGGCGTTGATGCAGTTGGACTCGAGCATCGCCGCGACGACCAGGCCGGAGCAGTCGGCGCCTCGGTGCGAGGTCCCGCCCCAGACGTAGGGGACCGGAGGATTCGCCTTCGGGGGCACGAACGTCAGCAGGCTCTTGATGAAGGCCTCGCGGCAGTCGCCGGCGTCGGCGCCGGGCGCCAGCAGATCCTTGGGATCGCTCGGATTCTGCGGACTCGCGGGAAAAGCGTGCTGCTGGGGGATGGACGCGGCCGCCGTCGCGAAGCCTTCGGTCAGGCCGCCCAGCTTGATCCAGCCGCGCACGTACTTCCAGCCCTCCTTCTCGTCGAAGTCGCGCCGGTTCACCTCGGCGTAGGACCAGCCCGGGATCTGCTTGATCACGCGGACCTGCTCTCCGCCGCGCAGCTCGGCCAGCACCTCGTCGCCTTCCTTGGGCTCCCGGTCGTTGTCCTTGAGGACCTGGGTCCCGTCGGCGGCCGCGTATTTCGTGATCGTCTGGTCGGTCGAGTCGGGATCCGCGGGAGCCGCCGGAGCCGCCGCCCCTTGACCGCGAAGCTGGTCGAGGGCCTCGGGATCCGCCGCGCGGGCCGCGAGGGGAACCAGCATCGCGAGCACGAGGAGGGTCTTCACAACCCGAGTATAGAGCGCTTCCCGCGGATTTGCCAGGCCGCAGGGCCTAGAGCGCGGTAGGCCGAAGGGCCTACGGGAGCGGCGTCAGTTCCTCCAGTCCCTCAGCACGCCGGCGTTGTGCGCCGTCGCCTGCGCGTGCGTCTCGATGCCGGCGGCGTTGATCCCGACGGCGGCCGCCAGGAGGACGCCGCGCCAGACGCCGTGCTTCTTCTCGGCCTCCTTGTACAGTTCGTAGGAGGCGACGGAGGCGACGGCGTGCAGCACGACGGCCGAGCCGATGACGCCCGTCATGTTCTTGTTCCCGAACCGCGTGTACAGCGGATCCGTCTCGTAGCCGCCGCGGCCCAGGATCATCCCCGTCGTCGTAAAATCGGCGGCGAAGGCGGCGTGATAGCCCCACCACGAGGACCAAAACAGGCTTTTCTCGAGAGCCGACGCGCGCGGCTTGGGCGGGACCGGACGCGCGGCGGCCGGAACGGGGGCGTCGGGAAGCGCGCCCTCCGCCGCCTGGCGAGCCGGCGTCAGGCTCGAAGAGGAGAAAGAGCCCATGCCGGACGCCGGGACGAGGCCGGTCTCGCCGCCGGAGGAAGCGGAGGAGCCGTCGAAACGCGGCGCCGCCGACGCGGCGACGATGGCCTGGACGCGGGCGGACGAGAGCGAGAGATCGAGAGCCGGCGCCCGGCCCGCCGGGGCCGCGCTGCCGGACTTGGCGGAGCCCGTCGAGGAGGGCGCGCTGAAGGCGGTTTCTCCGCCTCCCGGGAGGGGGACGGAGGCCGCCTGCGCGGCGGCGAACGACGGCACCGCGCTCAAGGCCAAGGCGATCAGGATCTTCATATTTTACAGGTTAACCGCCTTGCTGCGTTCCATGGAGGGGCGAAAGTCCCCCGCCGCGGAGACTTTGGGCCCATCCTGAAGCCGCTTGAATTTCCTCCGAACCGGGGGTATCCTCCGTTCATGCTCGCCGGAGTCCTCCTATTCGCGCTCGCCGTTCCCGGCTCGTGCCAGCTCCAGGCCGCCGAGGCCCGTCCCGCTTCGGCGTTCCCGGCGGACTATCTTCGCAGCATCTCCCTTTCGATCAGCGCACAGCCCTTTTACGCCTCACAGCTCTTGAACTCCTTCCACGCTCAGCTCACGGCGGTCGCCGCGATCCCGGCCGCGCCCGACGCGGCGAAATACTTGGAGAGCGCCGCGACCGGCGGGAAGACGAGTCTCGCCGCGATGCGCGCGGAGGTGGGCCGCGCGCCGCTCGCCCCCGAGAAGGCGTCCGCCATCCTGATCGCCAACTCCCTGGCGCGGCCCGAGCAGTTCCGCGAGGTCATGGACGGGCTGGAGACGCTGAAGCCCGGCCTGGGGCGCCGCGCGGCGGACGCGCTGCGCTCCGTCTCCGGTCCCGGCAGCGGAAAGGTCATCGCGGCCTTGCGCGCCGCGGGCGAGCGCCGCCCGCAGGGCGAGGGCCTGACCTACGGTCCCGACGGTCGCTGGGCGACGATGTTCGACGGGAGCCCGGCGCCGCGCGACGACGGCGCCGAGGCCGTACAGGCGAGTCCGCCCGACGCCGCCGCCCGCGCGCGCCTGCCCGCGCTGAGCAAGCCGCGGTAGCGGCTATCTCTTCTCGTCGACGTAGCCGGCGAGGTTCGAGAGGCGGAACTCGGCGTCCCGCTCGTCCTTCGGCCGGCCCAGCTCGATCTTGAGGCGCGCGGGATCCTTGGAGGACGAGATCCACGTGCCGAGCGGATCGTTCGCGCGCCAGCCGAGCTCGACGATCAGCCCGTCGGGACGCGGCGAAGCGAGATATCTCGCCTTGATCTTCTGGATCAAATCGAAGACTCGCCCGTCGCCGTACAGCGTCATCAGCGGCATCCAGGCGTCCTCGTCGACCTCGACGCGCAGGCCCCGCGGCCAGGAGGGCGAGAGCTGAAGCGTCTGCAGCACGGTCTTGCCGTGGAGCTCGAACTTCTCCGCGAGACGCGCGTCCTCCGCGCCGGTCTGCTCGGCGACGATCCGCTTCACGCGGGAGAGCCGGTCCTCGACCTTCTCCTGCCCGCGGGCGTCGAGCTCGTCGAAGGAGCGCATCGCCATGCGCAGGTCCAGCTCGTCGATCTTCTGCCCGTGATCCGCGGTCAAGCGGTTGAGCTCCTCCGAAGCGAGCAGGAGCTGGATCATCGTCATGTTGATCTCGCGGCTGAGCAGGTCTCCGGCCCAGGACACGGCCTGGCCGATGCCCGTCGCGAGCTGATTTCCGTAGCGCTTCTCCAGGAAGCTCGTGATCTGGTCCGGCAGGCGATCGAGGAAGCTCTTGAGCGACGCCCCCGAGAGGTCCGGCGGGATCAGTCCGGTCAGGTTCGGACCGTAGTTCTGCTTGAGCAGGTTCGCCACGTTCGGCGGGACCGAGGACAGGATCCTGCCGGCCAGCGCCTGAGGCGTGCCGAGAGAGCCGAGCTCGCCCTGCAGCGGCGCGAGGCCCTGCGCCAGCTGCTGCTTCAGCTGCTTGTCGGCCAGGCCGAACAGCGCGCCCGCGACCTGCTGGGTGGTCGGATTTCCGGGGAGACCCAGCTCGACGCCGGCTTCCTTCAAAAGGAAGGCGTCGATCTGCCCCGGCTGGACGGGCGCCAGCGGCGAGAGCCGGCTTTGCAGGATGTTCGAGGCCGCGAGGACGGCCGGCGCGTCGATCTTGAGAGCGAAGTCGCCGCCGAGGACCGGCACGTTGACCGAGCCGATGCCCTTCATCGCCATCAGCAATTGCGCGCGCGCCGCCGCGATCACCGCGCCGTCCCAGACCTTCTCGTCGGTGAGCAGGCCGATGAGCTGGCGGATCTGTCCCTGATGCTGCTCGAAGTATCTCGACCAGTCGTCCACCTTGCCCAGCGTCTTTTGGGCTTGGCTTCCCGGCGCCACCAGGCTCGTGATCTGAGCGTAGTACGGGCTGCTCGGGGAGACCGTCTTCAGCCACAGGTTGCCGAGGTCCGCCTGCTGGGCCGGCGTGAGGCGCAGCTGGCCGAGCAGGGCTTCGGCCTGCGACGGGTTCAGGCGCGACAGCGCCAGAGAGAGCTTGTTGAGCTCGCCGTCGAGCTGGGCCGGGCTCAGGCCGGGGCGAAGGCCCCGGTAGGCCTGGTCGAGCTTGTCCATCGCGTCCACGCCCGCGTTCAGGTCGCGCTGGATCTGCGCGAGCTGCTCCGTGAAATGCTCGTGGAGCGGGGAAGTGTCCTTGTACTGGCCGCCCATGAGCTGGTCCACCGTCAGTGTCGCCTTGGGGCCGAACTCGATCTTGAAGCCGGCGAGCACGGAGTTCGCGTCGACCTGCGCGTTGCCGTACCGGATGCGGTCGCGCTGATAAGCCAGGAAGGCCTGGGCATCGGGCGCGATGCCGTAGTCGACCTCGGCGCGCCCCTTCTCGCGGTCGAAGCCGATGCCCGGGCCGGACTCGCGGCTCCACTCGCCTTTGAACGCGATCGGATGGTTCAGGAACGTCGTCATCAGCGACGCGTCGCCCTGCGAGACGTGCGTCGTCGCCGTCCAGCGCTGACTCGCGCTGACCGAGAAGCTCAGGTCGGAGGCGCCGGGGACCTTGCCCCACAGCGCGGCGCTGACGTGCGGGTCGTTCTCGAGGTAGAGGCCGGGCTTGATGGTCTGGTTCGTCATGGCCTCTTGGAGAAGCTCATCGCCCACGGGCGACACGTTCTGCGCGACGCCGCCGAAGAAGCCGATCGACATCCCGTTCTTGAGCTTCACGCGCAGGCCGAGCGTCTCGTCGAACGCCGCGTTCGGCGCGACCCACATCGTCTTGATCAGCGCGCCCGTCGTCCAGGAGAGGTCCACCGGCCCGGCCAGATGGTAGGCGCGTCCCAGCTGGGCGAGCAGGCTCGAGACGATGATGCCGTGAGACTGGTAGGGATCGTCGTAGGCCGTGTACTTCGAGATCTGGTCCAGCGCGGACCGCGGGACGCCCAACTGCTGGCCGAGGCTGAGCGCCGAGGCCGCGCCGGCGTCGGGCGTGTCGTCGGAGAAGTACCGCGAGCGCAGGTCGACGTAGCCCAGGCTCGCCTTGATGCGGTAGTCGACGCCGCTGTCGGGCTTGCTGTCCTTTCCCCAGGTCAAGTTCGCGTAGGGGCTGGTCTCCGCCAGCGGGTGCTGGTCGTCCGCGTACAGCTGTCCCACCTGGAGCGCGAAGCCGGTCTTCGGGCTCGTGATCGTCATGTCGTAGACGGTCTCGTTGCGCACGTGCGCGTCGACCACGACGTCGCCGCTCAGGTCCTTGCCGCCCTTCTCCGACACGCCCTCGAACATCCGGTCCAGGATCTGCCGCGCTCGCAGCATGTCCTCGGCGGTGAGCGGCTTGCCGTCCGCGCGCTCGAAGGCCTTGATCTCGGCGGGGACCAGCATGGGCTTGTCCGCCAGGCGCGCCAGGTACGCGTCCACGATCCGGTTGCCCTCGTCCGTCAGGAGCTCGCGCTCGTCGACATAATCCCGCCAGGCGGCGGGCTTGGCGCGGCGCAGGAGCTCGAGCCTGCGCACGCGCCCCGCCTCGAGTCGCGTGAGCTGGGCCTGCAGCTCGGCGCGCCCGGACGGCGGCAGGGCCAGCGTCTTCTGCACGTCGTAGCCCCAGCGGTTCAGCAGCTCCGGCGTCAGCTCGACCAGGGCCGGAGACGCCGGCTGAACGGCCGCGGCCGGCGGAAGCGGGGGGAGAACGGCTTCGCCCGCGAGGGCCGGCGCGCCGGAGTTCAGAGTCAGGGCCAGCAGGAGGAGAAGCACTTTGCTTATTGTAGAGGGGAGGGCCATTCTTTGTAAGAAGCGAACGGCCTAGGCGGGCATAGGCCTTTTCGCTTTAATTTTCTAAGCTAAAGGCATGGCCGCACGACGCCTCGCGCCGCTTGCCGCCCTTCTGCTCGCCGCCGCGTGCGGCCAGGGGAGCTCCCTCGATCAGCGTCTGCTCCGCGTGGCGACGCAAGGCGACCGGAGGAAGGTCAACGAGCTGCTCGCCAAGGGCGCGCACGTGGACGCGGTCGACGAGGACGGGTGGACGCCTCTGCTCTGGGCGGCCGCCCACGGCAACGAGGACACGGTCATCGCCCTGCTCGACGCCGGCGCGAGCCGCCAGGCCGTCACCCGCCGCGAGCAGCAGGGCCCGCTGACGCTCGCCGCCAAATGGAACCGGGTCGAGGTCGTCCAGACCCTCCTGCGCCGCGGGCTGGCGCCGAATCAACGCGACAACATCGGCTGGAGCGCGCTCATGTGGGCCTCGCTGCAGGGGCGGACCGACGTCGCCGGCGCGCTGCTCGACGGCGGGGCCTCGATCAACTTCGTCGACAGCGACGGAAACACGCCGCTCATCCTCGCGGCCCGCCGCGGGCGGCTGGACACGGTCAAGCTCCTGCTCGCGCGAGGCGCGCGCGCCGACGTCCGCAACGTGGACGGCGAGACGGCCAAGAGCCTGGCTTTGGCCGACGACTATCCGGACGTCGCCGCGCTTCTGCCCTGAGCCTGGGTCTAAGGACCCTCGCCGCTTCCTCCGCGGGGCTCCATAATCCATCCATGCGTTCTTGGCCGCTGCTGGCGCTCGTCCTCGCGACGCTCTGCCCCCTCGCTTCCGCCGGGCCCGCCGCGGCCGGCGAGGCCGCCGCCGCTTCCGCCCCCGGGGCTCCGCCGCCGGGGATGACCCCTTGCGAGGTCGTCAGCGACGAGCGCGTTTGGAAGGCCGCCAAGATCGCCTTCGGCATCATCGTCTCGATCAAGAAGACGGACGTCGAGGGCGCGCTGCCCGGCCGCTTCGTTCCGGGAACACGGACGTGGGCGCTGCGTCGTCCCGAGCAAGCCGGCCATTTCCTGCGGGTCGAATGCGGCGCCGACAAGGTCTCGTGCGCCTCCGTCCGCGATCTCCTCGAGCGCCGCCTCGCGGAGTCGAGCCTGGTCCAGGCCGTTTCGCGCGAGCCCGAGAAGATGTTGTTCGACCCGAAGACGTGGGCGCTGACGGCGAAAGGCGGCGCCGTCCTCGAGGACGCCAAGCGGTGCCGCCCAGGCCTGTGGACCGAGCTGGCGCCGACGCTCACCGGCTCATCGCGGGAATAAGCCGGGCTGTCTGATCCCGCGCCCGACGACCGCCGCATCTCCGAAGATCCGCCGAAGCCGCCGCTCGGGATCGATCTTGTCCAGCAGCGCCGAGAGCGCCTCCTCGAGCCAAAAAAAGAGACGAAAAAATAATCATAATTCGCATCTCGCGGAGAAATGAATTCAGCTGAAAAAGTCGAACTAATTTTCGGCAAAACGAAGGACACGGTCCTCCCGGTCCGCGGGAGAAATGTTATCATCGCTCCAATGTCGAGGACGCGTTTTTACCTGCTCGCCGCGCTGGCGTTCGTCGCCGTGGCCGCCGGCTCCTGGTCCCTGCGCAAGCTCCTGCTCGGCCTGCCGCCCATGGCCGCGCTCGAGGACTATCAGCCCTCGCTGACGACGCGGGTCTACGACGTGAAGGGCAACGTCGTGGCCGAGCTGTCCATCGAGAAGCGCGCGCTCCTGCCGCTGTCCAAGATCCCCGTCGACCTCCAGAGCGCGGTGATGGCGACCGAGGACGACGCGTTCATGCATCACTGGGGGATCTCGCCCAAGGGCATGATCCGCTCGGCGATCCGCAACTTCATCGCGCGGCGCGTCGTGCAGGGCGCCTCGACGATCACGCAGCAGCTGGCCAAGCAGATCTTCCTGAAGCCCGAGCGCAAGTTCTCGCGCAAGCTCCGCGAGGTCCTGCTCGCCGTCGAGATCGAGCGCAACTTCTCCAAGCAGGAGATCCTGCAGTTCTACCTGAACCAGGTCTATTTCGGCGAGGGCGCCTACGGCGCGCAGGCCGCGGCGCGCAACTATTTCGGCAAGGAGATCTCCGACCTCTCGCTGGCCGACTGCGCCATGCTCGCCGGGCTGATCCGCGCGCCGCACGCCAACTCGCCGTTCGTGAACCCCGAGAACGCCCGCAAGCGCCGCAACTTCGTGCTCCAGCGCATGTACGAGGAGAAGATGATCACCGCGGTCGAGCGCGACGCCGCCGCGGCCTCTCCGCTGCCGCTCTCGCGCCCGATCGGCCTGGAGACGCAGGCGCCGTTCTTCGTCGAGCACGTGCGCCGGCGGCTCGAGCAGAAGTACGGGACGGCCGCGGTCTGGCGCGGCGGCCTCAAGATCTACACCACCCTCGACCTCGACGTGCAGAAGAAGGCCGAGGAGGTCATGGAGAAGTCGCTCTCCGACTTCGACGCGAAGGCCTCGACCGAGCATGCGAAGAAGATCGCCGAGCTCCTCGCGACCGGCGAGCCCCTGCCGCCGGACGTGTCGACGGCCCCGCTGGCCAAGGTCCAGGGCGCGTTCGTGCTGATGGACGTGAAGACCGGGGCCGTGCGCGCGATGATCGGCGGGCGCGACTCGCATTTCAACCGCGTCGTGCAGGCCAAACGCCAGCCCGGCTCGACGTTCAAGCCGTTCGTGTGGGCGGCCGCGCTCGAGTCGGGCATGACCCCGGCCAGCCTCGTCGACGACACGCCGCTCGCCTTCTACTTCGACGGCCGCGACTGGCGCCTTCTGGAAGGCGCGACCGACCAATACTCGATCAACCTCGCCACCCAGCCCTTCGCCGCCTCGCCCGACTTCAAGATCTGGGTGCCCAACAACTTCGACGGCAAGTTCATGGGCCGCATCACGATCCGCACCGCGCTCGCGCACTCGCGCAACATCGCCTCGATCAACCTGATCACCGCGGTCGGCCCGCCGCTCGTCGTGGAGATCGCCAGGAACGCCGGCATCCATTCGGACCTGGAGCCCGCTCCCGCGCTCGGACTCGGCGCCTCCGTCGTGACGCCCATGGAGATGACGGCGGCCTTCGGGACCTTCGCCAACGGCGGCATCGCGGTCACTCCCTACACCGTCGAGCGCGTCGAGGATTCGGCGGGGCGCGTGCTCGAGAGCCACGTGCCGTCCGAGCACGTGGCCCTGACGCCGCAGATCGCCTATCTCGTCGCCGACATGATGAAGGGCGTCGTCCAGAACGGCACCGGCCAGGGCGCCAAGCGCTTGGGACGCCCGGTCGCCGGCAAGACCGGCACGTCCAACGACAACCGCGACCTGTGGTTCATCGGCTACACCCCCGACGTCGTCGCGGGCGCTTGGATGGGCTACGACGACTTCTCCTCGCTCGGGCGCAAGGACTGGACCGGCGGCACGACCGTCCTTCCGTGGTGGACCGAGATCATGAGCTTCGTGCTCAAGGACATGCCCAAGCGCGACTTCCCGGTCCCGCCCGGCATCCAGTTCGCGACGATCGACTCGCAGACCGGCCTCCTGTTCGGCCCCAACTGCCCGAAGAAGAACAAGCTCCTCGAGGCCTTCGCGACGGGCACCGAGCCCAAGAAGTACTGCGACCTGGACCACTCCAAGTCGATCGCCGACCAGCTCGAGGCCGAGGAGGCGCCGCATCCCGAGGGCTCCGTCCTGCCGCCCTCGATCGGGGCGACGACGGGAACGGCTCCCGCTCCCGCCGCGGCGCCCGCGCCCGGAGCCGAGCCTCCGCCGCTTCCGACCGAGGACGAGCTCGACAGCGGCAAGCCGGCTCCCGGGACCGAGGAGCCGACGGGGCTGGAATGAACGGCTGGCGCGGCTGGGGCGGGGGGGACGAAGGCCCCGACACGACGAAGATCTCCTTCGCGATCGGCGCCGCGCTCGGGCTCCTCTTCCTGGGCTGGACGCATTTCGCCCGCACCGACGAGGAGAGCGTCTCGTCCAGCGGCTTCAGCGAGGGCGGCGCCGGCGGCGCGTCCATGCCTTTCGCCCGCGATCCGCGCGCCGCGCAGACCGGCCTGTCACTCGTGAGCCGCTCCGACGCGCCGCCGCCTTCTTCCGTGCGGCTCGACTCCACGCCCGGCGCCTCGCCTTACGCGGCGCCGGAGACGGCGCCCGGCGCGCGGCCGGCCGCGGGCGACGCGTCCGCTTCCGCGACCGCCGGCGCCGCCGCGCCTCCGCCCGCCGCGGCGCCCGTGGACCAAAAGGAGATGGCGGCCGCGGGGCTCCCGACGGAAGCGGCGGGGCTCAAGCACTTCGGAAGCGACAACCGGATGATGACCGACGCCATCGCGCGGCTGATCGACCATCCCCGGATCTTGAAGGCTCTGTTCGACAACAAGCTGGTCGTGAGCGCGCTGATGGACCGCGAGACGTCCCAGCGCAACTGCAGCGACGCGGGCGCGCTGCGGAACGCGCTCTCGTCGCCGGGCGCCGGCTCCTACACCGGACAGATGATGGGCTTGGTCTCGAGCGTCCTCGCCCGTCCCGATACCGTCGCGGCGCTGGCGGGCTCGGAGATGGGCTCGCGCCTCTTGTCCTGCCCGTCGGTGAGCGCGCTGGCGAGCGATCCTTCGGGACTCATGGCGATCGCGACGGCCAACCCGCAGGCGCTGCAGTTGGTCTCGGACCCGCGCGTCGCCCAGGCCCTGGCGAGCGTCCCGCAGGGCCCGCCGCTGCTGGGCGCCGTGCAGTCCTCCTGGTCTTCCGGCGCCGCCGCGCATTAGTCCCGCCGATCGCCCGCTCGGTCTCCGGGTCCGGCACGGTTCTCTCAAAAAATCGTTTCATCGCCGCGCCTTGACGCGCCCGGTCCATTTGGATACGCTGGAGCCGTGGAAGACGAGAACAAGAAGGTCGGCATCGCTTCGGCGATGCTCGTGCTGGTGCTGGGCGGCGTTTTCTATTACTACAAGACCGTGTGGACGTCGTCCCCCGCCGCGCCCATGGCCGCGTCGACCGCGGGGCGTCTGGAGTCCGCGGAGAGTGCGGGCGAGCCTCTTCCGAAACTCGAGGACAGCGACGGGTTCGTCCGGCCGAAGGCCGCGGAGCTCTCGTCCGATGCGGCCTGGGCGGCGTGGCTCAAGACCGACGACCTCCTGCCGCGCTTCGCCGCGGCCGTCAACATGATCGGCGCGGGCAAGGTCCCGAAGGACGCGCTCTCCTTCATGGCGCCCCGCAGGAAGTTCAAGGCGCGCAAGCAGGGCGTGCTCATCTATACGGATTCCGCGAGCTACGCGCGCTACGACGCGCTCGCCGGCGCGGTCGGCTCGATCGACGGCCCCGCGGCCGCGCGCCTGTTCCAGCGCTACAAGCGCCTGTTCCAGGAAGCCTACCAAGGCCTCGGCGAGAACGACGGCGACGTGCAGGACGCCTTCGCGCGCGCCGCGCGCGTGATGCTCACGGCGCCGCAGGCGCCGCCTTCGGCGGCCTTGAAGGAGAAAGGGCTCGTCTACGCGTACGCCGACGACTCTCTTGAAAACCTCAGCCCGGCCCAGAAGCAGCTGATGCGCATGGGGCCGCGGAACGAGGCGAAGATCCAGGCCAAGGTGCGCGAGATCGCCCTGGCCCTCGGCGTGCCGGAAGCCCAGCTCTCGAAGTGAGGAGCCGGCCGCTCCTCGCCGCCGCCGCGCTGGCCGCGCTCGCGGCCGCGCCGGCCCATGCTCAGACGGTCTTCGGCTCCGCGCGCTTCACCGTCGTCGCCCCGGAGCTGATCCGGCTCGCGTACCGGCCCGGCGGCCGGTTTATCGATAGTCCTTCGCTGTTCGCCGCGGACCGCGGCGTGCGCTTCGACGACTACAAGGAGGAGCGCGGGCCGGGCCGTCTCGTGATCGACACGGGCCGCATCCGCCTCGTGTACCGCCCCGACGGCAAGCCTTTCTCCGCGGAGAACCTCAGCGCCGTCGTCCGCGACCGCGGCCTGGAGACGGAATGGAAGCCCGGGATGTGGAGCGACGCCGACCTCGGCGGCGCCCGCAATCTCGACGGCACCAAGGGTCCGGCCCCGATGGAGCAGGGGCTGCTGTCGCGCGACGGCTGGCGCTTGCTCGACGACTCGGCGCGGCCGCTGCTGAAGGACGGCTGGGTCGCGGCGCGCCCGAAGGACGCGGGCCTCGATTGGTATCTGTTCGGCTACGGTCACGACTACAAGGCGGCGCTGCGCGACCTGACGCTGATCTCCGGCGCGTCGCCGATGCCGCGCAAATACGCGCTCGGCTCCTGGTACTCGCGCTGGTGGCCGTACTCGGCG
>DATNGC010000044.1:0-25952 GCA_035606075.1 Elusimicrobiota bacterium | reverse complement strand
CGATCTCGCAGCCGGCTTTGACCAGGGAGACCGATTGGGCCACCGTAGCCTCGACATCGGTGGTCGGGGTGGTGGTCATGGACTGGACGCGGATGGGGTTGTTTCCGCCCACGCCGACGTTGCCAACCATCACCTCGCGCGTGCGGCGGCGGCGGTAGGAGAACAGGTCGGGGACGTACTTCTTCAACTTGGCAGAGGGCTTGGAGGGGGATTCGATCATGACTTTTAGGATTATATCATTTCCCGTCGACGCAGCTCGCCGTGCTCGCATGTCCGATCGTCCTCGTTTTTTCATTTTTCGGAAATCCAGATCTCCGTTGCATATCCAAAATTAATTATTGTTCTATTCATGACAAGGCGGTCATGGAGGATTGTGAACAAAATTATTGTCCTCGTTTGTCTCTTCGTCCTTTTAACTCCAAGCATCGCCGGGGGACAATCCCTTAGCGTTAACGCAGGCACAAACAGCGAACTCGATTTGAATCCGACCAGCACCGGCCCCGTCGTCATCGGGAACTTGCACAAATCTACGTTTAACAGCTCCGGAAACCTCAACGTCAGCGGAATCGTCACCACTCCCGGGGTCGTCGTCGGCACCACGACCGATGATGCCTCGCTCGCTCAGTTCTCGACTAACACTTTTGGAAACACCGCACCGTTCCTTTCGTACAACAACATGTTTGATGCAGCCGGGTGGCAACTGCACCTCGTCTCGGAAGACGCCAATGGCTTTCCTGTCATGGCTACCGAAGGATACGGAAATGGGGGAGGCGTCTCCTTCAATTTTGCCGAGGGCGACATATCGAATCCTTCCGAACCGCTCGATGGAGATGGCTTCGGATTCGTCTCGGGTCGAGGATGGGCGTCGGGTTCATTCCATAGTGGCAATGCCATTGTGATTTTCACGGCTGACGGCGATTGGTCCTCTTCAAATCACGGCGAGTTCTTCGACTTCTATGCGACATCGGCTGGAGCGACGTCGCGCCAGGAAATCATGACGATCAAGGGGGACGGCCTCGCTCTTATCGGCAATTCACAGTTAACCGTTGCGTCCACGGCGACCGTATCCGGCCAACTTCACATCGGATTCGTGCCCGGAGGCACCTCCTCAGTCTGCATGGCCGCGACAAGCTGCACGGCAACATGCCCGGCCGATACCTATGTTACCGGCGGCTCCTGCGGACTAGGCGCAGGAGTAGGGATGGGCGGAACTACTTCAACTGCTACGACGTATACTTGTTCGGCTTTGAGCTCGACGACCATCACCGCCACGGTATTTTGCGGTCGGTTCTCAAACTAAAATCAAGCCGGGCGGTGCGTTATGCGCTTCCCTGATTATTGCGTCGGCTTAAGGATGTGCGGACGGGGAATGAACGTCACACTTGGCGTTCTATTGATCGCCAGCGCGATTTCGCCAAGGAACGCCTTCGCAGACGCGATTTCCTTAGACGCCATCGTTCATGATTATGCTCTTCGCGAGCACTTCATGGGAACCGTACTCGTGGCTCGCGGCTCCGACGTACTGCTGCGAAAAGGGTACGGGTTTTCGGACCGCGCAGGCGGCGCGGCAAACGGGGTCATGACGCGATACGAGGTGGCGTCCGTCACAAAACTTTTCACGGCGACGGCTATCTTTCAACTGCGCGAGCAGGGCATGCTACGGCTGGAAGATTATGTCGCGATGTACGTTCCAAGCTGGCCGCGACAATTCTCCGGCGTCACGATCTCCGAACTGCTGACCCATACGTCGGGACTCCCGGATACGCCGTTTCCTCGAAGCTGCACGATGGCGGAGATCCTCCCAGAGTTGAGTCGGGCGCGTCCGGAATTCGCCCCTGGCCGCGGGCAACGCTATAACAACACCGCGTTTCGAATCCTCGGCGCCGTCATCGCCCGCATCGCCAAGCAGAGCTACGGAGATTATCTGAAACGCCGGATTTTCGCTCCGCTCCAAATGCACGATACGGGCTTCGACGCCATAGGCCCGACCGCAGTCGGCCATCATTGGAGCCGCGGACGTTTCGCCGAAGTAAAGAACGATGTCGTCTGCAGGGAGGATTCCGCGGCAGGCCTCCAAACCACGGTGGACGACCTTTACCGTTTCGACCGGGGACTTTCATCCAGAACGATTCTGGGAAACGAGTCGATGCGCGTGATGTTCACGAAGATCGCCGGCGAGCACGCCTATGGCTGGCGGGTCGGCACGCGCTATGGCCGCCGATACGAGGAGCACGGCGGGATAATTTCCGGATTTGCAAGCGACTTCACACGCTACCCGGACGAAGATGCCTGCATAATCGTCCTGGGAAACGCCCAGGGAGAGGATGCCCGGACTCTGAGCAATCGTCTTGCGGCCGCGCTCTTCGACGACGCGAGAAACGAGCCACCCATTCCGGGCAACGAGACGATAGAAGACCGGCATTGATCCGCATTTCTTGATCTGCATGGCGGCAGACATGCTATCGTCTCTTTACGGTCGGCGCGCACTCCAATCGCGAGCATGCGGTATTATCTTATCCTTGAGTTCGCAGTCGCCTTTCTTCTCTGCGCGCCTTCGTCGCAGGGCGCCGTCATTCTCCTGAACGTTGGGCCGGTCGCGCTTCACGGAACGTTCGCGCCGATGGCCGGCCCTCACAAGCGCTTGCACATCCGCTTCAATCATCCAGGCTGGCTGCGCGGCTACTCCGTACACATCCTCGACGATAAAGGGAAAGTCGCCGACGATCGAGATATCTTTTGCCACGCGACGATCCGAGAAGGGGAACCCGCCAATATGCCCGGGAACGGAATCTACTTCGACAAGCTCCATCTTATCCTCGAGCAAGGCCGGACCGAAATGCATTTCCCGGACGGATATGGCGTCCGCGTAGACTCCACGACCGATTACTCCTTGGAGGCGCGGCTTCAAAGCCGGGATGCGGCGAACGACGGGATTTATTCGTTTCAGGTGCGGCTCGAGGTCGCTTATGAGGACGACGGGGCACCGCCCAAGGACCTTCAAGTGCTCTATATTCCCATCAACGGCGAAGACGAAGATTGGACGATGCCGCCCGGTGAGAACGAGCTTCGGCATGAATTCACGATGCCGTATTCTGGAACGATCCACTTGGCCGAGTTCCACATCCACGAATACGTCAAGAAATTATCGTTGTTCGACGCAGCCAGCAAGCGGACGCTGTACGAAAGCCCCGTCGCGAACGACGCGAAGGGCTATCCGCTGAGCATTCCCACCTATGAGAGCGCGGAAGGAATTCCCGTCGCCGCCGGGAAACGTTACGAATTCGTGCTCGCCTACTCGAATCCGACGAATCGATCCTACCATTCGATGGGCATCATGCGCCTCTTCGTGAACCGGTGACCGCCGCCCGCGCCGACGTTCTCCTCGTCCACCTTCGAGCCGCGCGGATTCCTGCGTTGGCCCCGGAACTTCTCGCATCGTGGGCGCGGCGCGACCCAGCCTTGGCGGAAGTCGTCTTCGAAACGGCGGAATGGGAGCAGACGGACAGCGCCGAGTTCGTCGCCCGACAAATCGCCGCGCGCCGACCAAAGCTCGTCGGGTTCAGTTGCTACGTCTGGAATCACCGCGCGAACCGCGAGACCGTCCGCCGTCTCAAGCGGCTGCTTCCCAACACGCCGATCGTATTGGGCGGTCCCGAAGTCTCGGGAGCCGCCGAGCAGGAACTCGCGGTGCTCAAAGAAGCGGATTACATCTGCACCGGCGAGGGTGAGGAGACGCTGCGCGGACTGGCTCATTGCGTGCTGAACGGCATCGGACCGCTCACCGCAGTGCCCGGGTTGGCCTATCGGGTCGACGGCCGCTTCCAGCGGAACGCCGACGCGCCACTCATCGACTTATCGCGCACGGTCTCCCCGTTCCTGTCCGGGCGACTGAATGTAGCCGGCGCCGACCAAGTCTGCGTCGAAACGTCTCGCGGATGCCCGTTCACTTGTACCTTCTGCGACTGGGGACCTCGCACCGTCCGCTACGTCGACGAAGCCCGCCTCGAGGCGGAATTTTCCCTGCTCGCTGGGAAAGCGCGGATGATCCAGTCGACCGACGCCGATCTCACGGTTCATCGAGCGCGGTGCATCCGCTTGCTCGAGACATTTCTGCGCGCCACGGCCGGCAGTCCGTGCGTTCTTTCGTTCGAACTCAATCCGGTCTTCTTGGCGCCTGAGATCGTGACGGTCATCTCACGCGCGCCCCAGAAGTTCTTCCTCGCCTGTGGCATCCAGTCGATTCGCGAGGACGTTCTTAAGACCGTCGAGCGGACCTTTGATCGAGAGAAGGTCGAGCGAAACCTCGCCGACCTGCGCGTACGCGCACCCGGAGCCACCGTTCTGTTCTCCGCCATTTACGGCCTCCCGGGCGATGACTACGAAGGACTTCGCGAGACGGTCGACTGGTGCCTGCAGCAAAATCCGACCGGGATACGCTTCAATCACACCCAGATCCTGCCCGGCACGGAACTCGAGCGATCCGCGCCGTCCCTCGGGCTGATCTACCAAAAGGACCCTCCGCATCAGCTTCTTTCGAGCCCGCAAATGAACTCAGAGCGGCTTTCCGATGCGCGGGAGTTTACCGCTTACTTCACCGTTCTCATGAGCTGGCCTGATCTTCGGCGGAGTCTGATGGCCGCGGTGCATTCACGTCCCGCTGAGCCGATGGCCTACGTGCGCATCGTGGAGGCTTGGGTCGAAGCAGTGAAATCCTCCGGCATCCCCTTTGGATCGGACGACTGGCGGAAGATCGACGATCGCCTCGTTCACAGCCTCGGGGAAGCGGCGTGCGAACGGCTTCAAGCCGATCCGATGTCCCTCGCCCAATTGACGCATGTCACCGAACGCGTGGCGCGAAGCTGGCGCGAAGCCGCGAGAGCGCCCCAACACCAAGCCTGATCGGTCTCGTCGAAGACGAGAGTTGCTATAATCCCACGTGTTCCGCTCCGGAGGCCGCCCATGAACTTGTCTCTCGCCGCGTTCGTCGCGCTCATTCCCTCTCTCGCCGCCGCCGCTCCGTCCCTCGAGGCCGCGTCCGCCGCCGCCTTGACGGCCCTCGAGGCCGCCTCAGCGCCGCGCCCGAGCGCCGCCGCCGCGGCCATCGCCCGGCGTCCCGCCGCCGCGACCATCACGGGCTCCATCGCCGGCTCTCCGGTCGACCTGACCCTCGACCGCCGCGCCTGGAAGATCACCGGCGCGCTGAACGGGTATCGCGCGGATATCACGATCGATCAGGCCGCGCAAAAGGTCACGGGCGCGCTGAACGGCACGCCGGTCGACCTCGTCCAGGATTGGACGGCCGAGAAAGTGGCCTACCGCGGCACGGCCAACCAGACTCCCGTCGAATACACGGTGGATTGGACGGCCGGCACGGTCGACGGCACGGTCAACGACGTCCCGCTGCACCTGTCCTTCGACCTCTCGAAAGGCACGGCCGATGGCTTCGCGAACGACGCCCCGGTCAGCCTCTCCCTCGACGCTCAAAGCGGCGCCCTGTCCGGAGCCCTGAATCATTCGAAGGTCGAGCTGACGATCGTCAACGGCGATCTCTCGGACTTCCTCCAGTACCTGTTCGTCTTCCTGAAGCGGTGAGCCGTCCGCCCGCGACGCTCGGCATCCGTCACGTCGCGCTGTTCGTGACCGACCTCGCGAAGGCGGAGGCGTTCTACTGCGGCGTGCTCGGCTACCAGGTCGAGTGGCGCCCCGACGCCGAGAACCTTTACCTGACGGCGAACGGGCAGGACAACCTGGCGCTGCACAAGGGGAAGTCGCCCTCCGGGGAAACCCGCCTCGACCACTTCGGCATCGTCCTGCGCCGCGCCGAGGACGTGGACGCCTGGCACGAGCATCTCAAGAAAAATTCGGTGCGAATCCTCAAGGAGCCCAAGACGCACCGCGACGGAGCGCGCTCCTTCTACACGCAGGATCCGGACGGCAACGTCCTGCAGTTCATCCACCACCCGCCGATCGCCGGCCGCGCGTGAAGACGATCGTCGCGCCCGCGGCCTTGCCGGCCGTCTCGACGGCGGAGCGGCGCCGCACGTACCTGATCTGCCTCGCGGGCTGGCTGTTCGATTTTTATGATCTGATGCTGTTCGCCTACCTGGCGGCGGCCATCGCGAGGGAGTGGTCGTGGGGGGCGAACGCCGACGCCTACAAGGGCCTGATCGTCGGCATCGCGCTCGCCGCGTCGGGGATCGGCGGCATCGTCTTCGGCGGACTGGCCGACCGCTACGGCCGAAAGAAGGTCATGACGTGGACCATCCTGATCTACTCCGTCAGCACGGGCTTGTGCGGGCTGTCGTGGGGACTTTGGAGCCTGGTCGCGTTCCGCGCGCTGACCGGCTTCGGCGTCGGCGGCGAATGGGCCACGGGGCACGCGCTCATGGCGGAGATCTATCCCACGGACCAGCGCGGACGCGCCTCCGCCCTGCTCCAGGCCGGGGAGCCGCTCGGCGTGGCGCTCGCGGTGATCGCGGGGCTGTGGGTCGCCCCGAGGCTCGGCTGGCGCTTCGTCTTCCTCCTCTCGGCGCTGCCGGCCCTGCTCGTCCTCTTCGTGCGCCGCCACGTCGCCGAGTCGCCGCTGTGGCTCCAAAGAAGGGACGAGCGCCGTCCGTTCCTCGAGCCGTACCTCGAGGTCTGGCGCCATCACCGCACGCGCGCCGTCCAGGCGTGGCTGCTGGGCGCGTCCAAGCTCGGCACTTATTGGGTCACCTACGTGTGGCTGCCCGAGTATTTCGTCGAGCTCGAGACGAACGCCCGCGCGGCGGGACACGCCCTGCCCCTCGCGTTCTCCGCGATCCGCCTCAAGTTCATCCTCGTCGCCCAAGGCGGACAGTTCCTCGGGATGCTCCTCTTCGGCTCGGTGTCGGACCGGTTCGGACGGCGGCCCGCTTTCTGCGCGTATTCCTTGCTGACGGCCGCCGGCCTGTGGGCGCTGTCGATGCACGGAGCGGAGATCCTCGCGCGACCCGGCTTGTTCTGGCCCGCGATGCTCGCCGTCGGCGTCGGCTCCGGCTGCACGGCCGGCTTCGGCTCGCTCTTGGCCGAGCTGTTCCCGACCTCGGTGCGCAACACCGCGATGGGGACGGTCTACAACCTCGCGCGCGGCTTCCAGTTCGTCACGCAGGCCGCCATGGGCCTTCTCGCCGCGACGGTCGGCGTCTCCCACGGCCTGCTCCTCGCCTTCGCTTTCGCCCTGTTCACCGCCTCCTGGGTGTGGACCTTCCCGGAAACCAAAGGCACGGAGCTCGCCCATTGAACCTCGTCCCGACGCCGCCCGCCCGACGCGCCGCCGCCACGACCGTCGATTGCCTGCTCGTCGCCGCCCCGTACTTCCTCGCGCTGAGCGGCTCGTCGCCCGACCCCGTGCGCGTCGCGGCCGCCGCGGCGGTCCTGCTCTTGATGACGGCGCAGGCTTGGCTGCTCGCGCGGCGGGGCCAGACCATCGGCAAGATCCTGCTGCGCCATCGCGTCGCGCGACGCGCCACGGGGGAGAACGCCGGCTTCCTGGTCGCCGCCGTCGCGCGGCCCTTGGTCTCCTGGGCGCCCAACCTGCTGTGCCTGTATTTCCGGGCGTTCCCGGTCTGGGTCGTCGCCGACGCCCTCGTCATGAACTGGCGGGCCGACGGCTTGAGCCTGCACGACCTGCTTTGCGGCACCCGCGTCGTCGAGGCCGAGGGGCCGGCGTCATAAAAGGGTCACATCTAAAAAGTGGTATAATTCCAACCCGATGAACCCTCCCGCACGCCTCGGCGAACCGACGGCCGCGCCCGCGGACAAGCGCCCTCGCCCGACGCTCGAGGAGATCCGCCGCGCCGCGGAGACCCTCGAGGCGGTCGTCGGCGACCCGCTGCTCAGCGACACGCTCGCCGACGCCGACTACCGGCGCCTCGTGATCGCGGCCGGCCGCCTCTCGCGGCCGACCAAGTGGGAGCTCAAGAAGAAGTCGCGCCGCCAGCGCAGCGAGCGCCGCCGCCAGATCAACCAGGGCGACCGCGACCTGCGCGCCCTGACCGGCATCCGCGCCGCGCGGGCCGAGGCCGTGTTCACCGCTCCCGCGCTCGCCCTGCCCGCGCCCGACGCGCCCGCCCGCGAGCTCTCCAAGGCCCAGGGCTGCTACGTGTGCAAGAAGCCGTACACGCGCCTTCACCACTTCTACGACGACCTGTGCCCCGAGTGCGCGGAGCTCAACTACGCCAAGCGCTTCCAGACCGCCGACATGAGCGGCCGCACCGCCTACATCACCGGCGCGCGGCTCAAGATCGGCTATCAGGCCGCGCTGAAGCTGCTGCGCGCGGGCGCCAAGGTCGTCGTCTCCACCCGCTTTCCGCACGACGGCGCGGCCCGCTTCGCCGCCGAGACGGACTTCAAGGCCTGGGGCGATCGCCTGAAGGTGCACGGGCTGGACCTGCGCCACTCGCCCTCGGTCGAGATGTTCGCGCGCTACCTGTGCTCGACGGAGACGCGCCTCGACGCGCTGATCAACAACGCCGCGCAGACCGTGCGCCGGCCCGTGACGTTCTATCAGCACCTCCTGGAGCGCGAGGCGCTGCCGTGGAGCGGCCTGTCCGGGGCCGAGAAGTCGATCCTCTCCGGCCACTACGAGATCCGCTCGGCCATCCAGCGCGAGTCGCCGGCGCCCGACGCGGACCAGAGAGCTCTCACGTCGTGGGAGGGCGGCTCCGTCGGCGTCGGCATCCGCGAGTCGGCGCGCCTGTCGCAGGTGCGCATGACCTACGACGACCGCGCCTCGGGACGCGAGATGTTCCCTCAAGGCCGGCTCGACGCCGACCTGCAGCAGGTGGACCTGCGCGGCATGAACACGTGGCGCATGACGATGGCGGACGTGCCGACCGCCGAGCTCCTCGAGGTCACGCTCATCAACGCCGTGGCCCCGTTCGTCCTCGCCTCCAAGCTCAAGCCGCTCATGCTGCGCGCCGGCACCGGCCAGGTCCACGTCGTCAACGTGACCGCGATGGAGGGGATCTTCTCGCGCGGCACGAAGACCGACAAGCACCCCCACACCAACATGGCCAAGGCGGCGCTGAACATGATGACGCTGACCTCGGCGCCCGACTACGCGAAGGACGGCCTCTGGATGAACGCCGTCGACACCGGCTGGGTGACCGACGAGGACCCGCTCGTGCACTCCCTGCGCAAGCAGGCCGTCCACGACTTCCAGCCGCCGCTCGACATCGTGGACGGGGCGGCGCGCATCCTCGACCCTCTCTTCGTCGGCCTCAACACCGGCGTTCACGCGTCCGGGAAATTCTTCAAGGACTACAAGCCCGCGGCATGGTGACCGGCCGGAGCGCGGCCCTCGCCGCGCTCCTCGTGGTCCTTTCCTCCGCCTCGCGGGCGGCCGACTCCGGCGCCGAGCCGGTCTTCAAGTTCTTCCAGGAAGAGGCGAACGCCACGACGGCCCTGCGCCGCGCGGCGCCCATCGACCGCTCGCCGCTGGCCGTCGACGTGATCACGGCCGAGGAGATCAAGGCGTCGGGCGCGCTGAACGTGTGGGACATCCTGCGCTTCCGGGTCGGCATGGACGTGATCGAGGGCCGCTCCGACGGCGGCGCGGACCGCGCCGTCGTCTCCGTGCGCGGCATCCCGCGCGACTCGGTCACCGAGCTCCAGGTCCTGATCGACGGCCGCAGCGTCTACAGTCCGCTCAACGGCGGCGTGCTCTGGGAGCAGCTGCCGGTGCAGATCCAGGACATCGAGCGCATCGAGATCGTGCGCGGCCCCAACGCGGCGCTGTACGGCTCCAACGCGGGCACCGGCGTGATCAACATCATCACGCGCCGCCCCTCGAAGGACTTCGAGGCGTCCGCGACGGGGATGGGCGGGACCCAGGACTTCCGCCAGGGCCAGGCGGCCGTCGAGACCGCGAAGCAGTCCTGGGGCGCGCGCCTCAGCGGCTCGGACCGCGCGCAGGACGGCTTCCCGAAGGCCGACGGCACCGGCGCCGCCAACGACTGGCTGCGCGAGCAGAAGATGAACTTCCGCTCCTGGTTCGCCGTCGGTTCCCGCACGGACCTCGAGGCCCTCGCCGGCGTCGTCAAGCAAGGCCACGGCGTGAACATGACGAACGATCCGCAGGCGCAAGGCCTCGATCACTTCCAGGCGCTGCACGCGACGCACGGCTTCGACGGCGGCTCGACGCTGGAGGCCCGCGTCTCCAGGACCGACGACGACATCGCGAGCTCTCCGGACATCAACGGCGTCCTCTCCGACACGCGCTACTGGCAGTACGACGCCGAGGCCTTTCACTCGATCCCCTGGGCCGACGGCCGTCTGCGCACGACGTACGGCTCCTCATGGCGCTACGCGTCCGCGCGCTCCAACACGATCTTCGGCCCGGACGCCGGGAACGTCACGAACCGCTCGCTGCGCGGCTTCATGCACCAGGAGATCCAGGTCACCGACTCGGTGAGCCTCCTCGGCGGCGTGTCGCTGGAGACCGACAACATCGGCGGCTTCCACAAGGACTTCCAGGTCGCGTCGCTCTGGAGCCCGCTCGAGGACCAATCGTTCCGCGCTTCCTACGCGCGAGCGAACACGACCCCCGGCCTGCTGAGCCGCTACGCGCAGATCTCTTTCCCCGTGGGCGGGGGCGTCTCGGGCTCCCTCGCCGGCAATCCGAGCTTGAATCCCTCGCCGCTCACCGACTACGAAGCCGGATGGACCGGCCGATTCCTCGACCGAGCGGTCGCCGCCGAATTCACCGGCTACTACATGTACATCCAGGACCACGTCAATATCGACGTCGACGCGAACGCGGCGCTGCCGGGGAGCGTGTTCGCCGAGACCTACGACAACACGAACACCGTGGAGCTGCGCGGCATGGAGGCGTCGCTGAAGTGGCGCTTCGCGCCGGGGCGTTCGGCGTACGCGAACTACACGCGCGAGACTGTGACGGACCAGGACCACCACAGCCTCTACATCAACACCACGCCGAAGAACAAGTTCAACGCCGGCGTCGACCTGGCGCTGCCCGAGCGCCTGCGCCTGTCCGCCAACGCGGGCTACAAGGACGCCTATCTCGCCGACTCCAACACCGGCACCGCGCAGGACGTGATCCCCGCCTACTGGCGCCTCGACGCGCGGCTGGGCTGGCAGGCGACGCCGAAGCTGGAGCTGTTCGTCGCGGGCCAGAACCTCCTGGCCGCCTCGCGCCGCGAATACATCGACGGCCTCGTCGTCCCGAGGATGATCGAAGGGGGGATGACGCTCCGCTACTGACATGCGCCTCGTTCTTCTCGCCGCCGTTCTCATCGTCGCCGCCGCCTCCGCGCGGGCGGAGGACGTCGTCGTCGTGGCTCCCGAGTCGCCGTCGGGGCCCTACCGCGAGGCGCTGCAGGGCGTCTGCGACGCGCTCGGCTCCTGCCCGGCGGTGCTCGCGGCGGGCGACGAGGTCCCGCCGGGCGTCCGCGTCGTCATCGCCTTGGGCGGCCGCGCCGCGCGCCAGCCGTATTCCGCGCGGACCGCGCTGGTCACCGCGCTGTCGCCGGGGTTCGAGGCGCGCTCGCGGCCCGGCTCCGGCGCCGTGGCGCGGGTCCGCATGACGTTCTCGCCCGAGAACTTCGCGCGCCGCCTGCTTCTGCTCAAGCCCGGGGCCCGGAGCGCGGCTCTCCTCTGGTCGGAGCCCGCGTCGCGCCGCTTCTCCGAGGCCGTGCGCGAGGCCGGCAAGCGCCTCGGCCTCGCGGTGACGACGGTCGAGGTCTCCGAGCCCGGCGCCGTTCCCAAGCTCCTGCGCGACCTGTCGCCGGTCGATTCGCTCTGGCTGGCGCCCGACTCCGCGCTGGTCACCCCGATGGTGTTCGACGCGGCGTGCGAGTACGCGCGCTCGGCCGGCGTCTCGTTCTTCGCCCCGGCCCCCGCGCTCGCGGAGCGCTGCGGGCTGGCCGGACTCGCGCCCGACTTCCGCTCCGCCGGTCTCCGCGCCGGCGCGGCCGCGCGCGAGGCCTTGGCCGGGTCGGTCCCGGACGTGGACGCCTATCCCGCGCCGCCCGGCCCGGAGTCCAATACCGAAGTCTTCGCGTCGAGCCGGACCCGCGCCGGCCGCTAGGCTCCGACGCGGAGCACGATCTTGCCGTGCAGCTCGTGGCGCTTGCTGAGTTCCTCGGCCTCGGCCGCGCTCTCGAGCGGAAGGACCTTCGCGACGGGGACCCGCAGCTTGCGCTCGTCGATCTTGTTGGCCAGCTCGTAGAGCTGCGCGGAATCGGGCTGCATCCGCATGAACTGCGCCTTGATCCCGCGCCGGCCCGCCAAGGACTGGTCCGGAGCCTCGACGACCGACACGAGGCGGCCGCCGCGCTTGATCGTCTCGAACGCGCGCCGCTGGAAGTCGCCGCCGATCAGGTCCAGGCACAGGTCGACGTCGCGCGCGGCCGTCTCGAAGCGCGTCTTCTCGTAGTCGACGGGGACGTCGCAGCCGAGCTCGCGCAGGAGCTCGATGCTGTCGGAGGAGCCGGTGCCGATGACGCGCGCGCCGACGCCCTTGGCCAGCTGGAGGGCGATGCTGCCGACCGCGCCGGAGGCGCCGAGGATCAGGACCGTGTCCTCCGAGCGCAGGTGCCCGTGGACGAACAGCGCCTGCCACGCGGTCATGCCGGCCAGCGGCACGGCCGCGGCCTCGATGGGCTCCAGGCTGCGGGGCTTGAGATGGATGTTCTTGACCGGGACGGCCAGATACTCCGCCTCGGCGCCGATGCTGCCTTTCGCGCAGCCGAAGACGATGTCTCCCTTCTTGTAGCCGTCCGCGCCGGCCCCGAGCTCCTCGATGGTGCCGCAGAAGTCGCCGCCTGGCGTGAACGGTAGCGGGAGCTCCTTGAACAGTCCCTCGCGGTACTTCCAATCCACGGGGTTGACCCCGGTGGCGGCGATCCTCACGAGAGCCTCGCCGGGCCCCGGCCTCGGGATCGGCACGTTCTCGACGTTGAGCGTCTCCGGACCGCCGAAGCGGCTCACCCTCACGGCGCGCATAGTGTCCATGGTGCCCTCCTGACGTCACTACCAGTGTAGCCCGCGTCGACGGGAGGACCCATGTACGGCCTGTAGCCGTTTCGTCAATCCGCCGCAATGGCCGCGGGCGCGGAAATGAGGCAGGATGCCTCATGCTCGCCATGCTGCTCGAGGCGGGGAGCCGCCGGCTCCGCGCCGCCGACGTCCGAGTCCCGGTCCCCGGCCCGCGCCAGGTCGTCCTGCGCGTGCGCGCCTGCGGCGTGTGCCGCACGGACCTGCACGTCGTCGACGGAGAGTTGCCGGAGCCGAAGCGGCCCCTCGTCCCGGGACACGAGATCGTGGGCGCCGTCGTCGCCCGCGGGGCCCGCGCCCGGCGTTTCGCGATCGGCGCGCGCGTCGGGGTGCCGTGGCTGGGGCGGGCGTGCGGGAAGTGCGCCCGCTGCCGGGAAGGCCGCGAGAACCTGTGCGGCAAGGCTCGCTTCACGGGGTATCAGCTCGACGGCGGCTACGCCGAGTTCGCGGCGGCGGACGAGGACTTCTGCTTCGCGCTCCCGAAGCGCTATTCCGACGCCGAGGCGGCGCCGCTGCTGTGCGCCGGTCTGATCGGCTACCGCGCGCTCAAGGCGGCGGGAGACGCCCGCGAGCTCGGGCTCTACGGCTTCGGCGCGGCCGCCCACATCGTCGCGCAGGTCGCCCGCCGGCAGCGCCGCCGCGTCTACGCCTTCACGCGCCCCGGCGACGACGAGAGCCGGCGCTTCGCGCGGACGCTCGGGGCCGCCTGGGCCGGGAGCTCCCTGGACGCGCCGCCGCGGCCGCTGGACGCCGCCCTGCTCTTCGCGCCGGCGGGCGCGCTGATCCCGGCGGCCCTGAAGGCCGTGCGCCCGGGCGGCACGGTCGTCTGCGCGGGAATCCACATGAGCGATATCCCGGGCTTCCCGTACTCGCTCTTGTGGGGGGAGCGCAGGCTCGTCTCGGTGGCCAACCTCACGCGCGCGGACGCCGCGGAGTTCCTCGCGCTGGCGCCCAAAGTCCCGGTGAGGACGCGGACGACGCTTTACCCGCTCAGCGCGGCGAACGAGGCCCTGGACGACCTGAGGCGCGGGCGCTTCCAGGGCGCCGCCGTGCTGATGCCGCCGGCGGCGCCCTGACGAAGCTCGAAGACTACTGCGTCCAATAGTCGCGCATGCGCTCGAAGCCCGGCGAGTCGCGGAGCTTCGCGAGCGCCTGGAACTGGATCTGCCGCGCCCGCTCGCGCGTGACGTGCAGCGCCTTGCCGACCTCCTCGAGCGAGCGGGGGGAGCCGCCGTCGAGGCCGAACCGCATCTTCAAGACGCCGGCCTCGCGCTTGTCCAGGTGGTTGATCCATTTCCAGATCTCGTCCCGGCGCAGGGACTCCTCGGCGCGCGCGTGCGGCACGGGGGTCGTCTTGTCCTCGAGCAGGCCCTCGAGGCTGTTCTCCTCCTCGGAGCCGGTGGTATGGGCGAGCGACACCGGCTCCTGCATCGCGAGCTGGAGGTCCTGCACCTTGCGCGCCGACATCCCGCGCCGCCTCGGCGCGCCGCCGGAAAGGCGCCCGGTCTCCTGGATGTTCTCGCGGGCCTCCCTTTTGTAGCGCGCGATGTTCTCCTGGATGTGCACCGGGATGCGGATCGTCTTCTCCTTGTCGGAGATGGCGCGCCGCACGGCCTGGCGGATCCACCACGTGGCGTAGGTCGAGAACTTGTAGCCCATCGTCCAGTCGAACTTCTCGACCGCGCGGATCAGCCCGAGGCTGCCCTCCTGGATCAGGTCGGCGAGCTCCAGGTTGTCGGACGTGAAGGTCTTGGCGATGGAGACGACGAGGCGCAGGTTGGCCCGCAGCAGGCCGATCTTGGCCGCCTCGATCTTCTGCTCCAGCGCGGCGATGCGCTCGTCCAGCTCGAGCAGGCGGTCGCCCGGCATCGGCAGGGGGTCGGTGGGCCGTCCGTCGCGCAGGCGGCGCGCCTGATCCTGGATCCGGTTCGTCAGGCGCCGGACCTTGTCCTCGTGCAGGCCGAGAGCCCGGACCTTCTTCGCGACGGTCTCCGCGGCGCCGCCGCGGTGGAGCTGCGACGCCAGCGCGATGAGCTTGCGCCGCATCGCCCCCACCTGCGCGCGCGAGGGCGTCCCGCGGGGCATCAGCTCCTTGGCGTCCATCTCTCCCGATTTGACGAGCGCGGACCAGTTGCGGACCTGGCGCACGGCGTAAGGCGAGCCAAGCACCAGCTCCTCCTTCTCCCGGCTCGCGGTCTCGATGTCTCGCGCGAGGGCCGTCTCCTCCTCGCGCGTCAACAGCGTGACCTTGCCCATCTCCGTCAAGAAAAGACCGACCGAATCGGCGTAAGGTGAATCGTGCATAGCGCTCCTCCTCGGCGTAGAAGCGGTGCGGCGGAAGCGGAGAACAGGCTTGGCGCCCGGAACGGCGGCGCGAGGGGGGAACCTGAGAGGGTCTGACCCGCACGGCCCTTTCCTCGACGGGAAAGGTGCTTCTGCTTCAATAGATATTATGCCGGACGAGGCCGATTTTTTTGTTACGGAATGGTTACGGCCGGCCTTGAGATGTATAATCCCAAACGAGTCTCCATAGCTCAATGGATAGAGCTCCTGCCTTCTAAGCAGGCGATCCAGGTTCGATTCCTGGTGGGGACAGACGATCTGGAGGACTGGAACCGATGAAAATCCTCGCCGCCGCTCTCGCCGCTCTCCTGCTCGCCGCGGGGCCCGTCCGCGCGTCCGCGTCCGCCGAGGCGCCGCTCAGACGCCTCGGCGACAAGCTGATGTCCCTCTCGGATCAGGACTACCGCGACATGGCCGCCCGGCCCGACTCGGCGGATCAGCCGTGGGCGAAGCTCGACCGGAGCGCCTTCCTGGGGCTCACCTTCAACCGCCTGGCCGCCCTGCGCTACCGCGCGGCGCTCGACGGGGGCGCGCTGGATCCCGTCCTCAAGCCGAAGGCCGAGTCCGCTCTCGGCGGACTCACGACGGCGGGCCGCGCGTTCGGCGCCGACGCGAAGCTCGCCGCGCCGGACTCCGACCTCATCCAGCAGACGGGCTGGCTCGACCCGCCGCCTCCGCCGCCGCACATCCCGCAGTCCGTGGCCGCGGTGCGCGGCGGGCGCAAGCTCGTGACCGACGACGACAAGGCCGTCGCTTCGCTCCTCGCCTCCGTCGACGCCGCCGACAAGGCGCTCGACGACGGCTCCGCGACGCCGGCCAAGCGCGCGCAGACGCAGTTCGAGGCGGGGCAGTCCTACGAGAAGATCGCGGCGATCGTCTCCAAGCAGGGCGCCGCCCCGGCGGCGCCCGCCGCCGCGGTTCCCGCGGCGCCGGCGGCGCCCGTCCTGTCGCCCAAGGAGATCTACGTCAAGGACGCCCCGTCCGTCGTGCTCATCCTCGCGGGCCGACCGACGGGCCAGGGCGAGCTGGGCACGGGCAGCGTCATCGACACGCAGGGCCGCGTGCTGACCAACGCGCATGTGATCGTCGATGATAGGACCGGCGAGCCCTACCCGAGCATTCGCGTCTACCTCAAGCCGGAGAAGATCACCGGCGATCCCAAGGCGGACTTGGCCGATCCGATCACCGCGAAGGTCGCGCGCTACGACCGCGCGCTCGACCTCGCGGTGCTGACGCTCGACCGCGCCCCGCGCGTTCCGGCGCTGAGCCTCGGCGACGACGCGGGCGTCGAGACCGGCGACCCCGTGGTCGCGATCGGCCATCCCGAGCAGGGGGGACTCTGGACGCTGACGCAGGGCGTGGTGAGCACCGTGCTGGCCGACCTCGGCGGCGTGCCCGGCAAGGACGCGTTCCAGACGGACGCCAGCATCAACCGCGGCAACTCCGGCGGCCCGCTCATCGACCGCTCCGGGACGATCATCGGCATCAACACGTCGATGGCGCGCAAGGCGGCCGACGGCCTCACCATCACGAGCGTCAACTTCTCCATCAAGTCGTCGGTGGCGCGGCGCTGGCTGGGCGGCGACAGCCGCCCCTCCGACGTCGCGGCGGCTCCCGCGGCCTCGGCGCCGGCCGAGACCGCCCCGGCCGCGGCCGCGCCGGCGGCCGCCGCTCCGCGCGCGGACGACCACTCGGCTCCCGCGCCGGCTCCCGTCGCGAGCTTGCCGCCCGCGCCGAAGACCAAGCCCGTGATCGTCACGCCCGCCAAGCCGTTCGTGGCGGAGGACCTGGTCGAGAAGCAGATGAAGGAGATGGAGGACCTCGGCGAGGAGATGCACGAGGAGATCCAGCGCCGCGCGACGCAGACGCCCTAAGTCAGGGTCTTCCGGCGGCGGCTTTCGCGGCCCACGCGTCCCACGACGCGTAGTCCTGCCGGTCGAAGGATTTCTTCGACAGGATGCCGAGCAGCGTGAAGGCGAGGTCGCGGCTCTCGGGCTGGCTGAGCCGCAGAAGCTGGGTCAGCCGCGGCGCCGCGGGCATCATCGCCGGGCGGTAGGCGTCGCGATCCGCGAGCGGCACCAGCAGGCCCATGGCCTTTCCGCGCACGCTGAAGACGGGATCGTCCAGGCGGGGCAGGACGCGGTCGAGCGCGATCGGCAGTTCGGCATGACGGTTGGCGATGTCGGCCAGGATCTGCAGGGCCGCGCCGCGGACGGCGGCGTCGGAGTCCGACAGGGCCTCGCGGCACAGCGCGGTCACGTCCGCGCCGGACGTCGAGTAGCTGAGCACGAACAGCGCCGCCGCGCGCGACTCTCCGTCGGACGAGACGCGCAGGACGCGGCGCAGCTCGTCGCCCTTCGCCGCGGCCCCCTCGACGAAAGCCTTCTGCGCGGCGTCGAGCTCCGGAGTGCCGCCCCACAGGCAGTAGAAGCCGGGGCAGTTGGGCCTCTCGACGGACATCTCGCCGCGCAGCGACACGGCTTCCCCGTCCGCGACGTAGCGCCGCCAGGCCGCGAGCAGGCCGTCGGGATCCTTCACGGCGCCCTTCGGCGCGGGCGCGAACGCCAGGCGCGACGGGTCGGCGCGGTCGACGACGTCGAAGACGGCGTACATCGCGTGATCGACGGAGGTGAAGTACTCGGAAACGTGGAGCTCGGCCCAGGCGACGCCCGGGATCGCGCGGGCCTCTCCCTCCATCTCGCGGCGCAGGTCCTCCGCCTTCTCGTGGGAGCCCGCGGTCGTGAAGTTGCGCAGGTTCACGTATTCGCGCAGGCGGGGCTCGAAGCGGCGCCGGGCCTCCTCGTTCGTCAGGACGGAGGAGCGGTACACGTCGATGCCCCGCAAGGTCGCCGTCGACTGGGCTCGGGCGCCGACGGCCGCCGCGAGGACGAACCCCGCCGCCAGGAGAGCGTGTCGCATCGGCCGATTATAACGTATTTTTTGATAAGGTTAGCGAAATGAGCCGAACCGTCATCCGCGGGGCGCGCGTCGCCGCCGCCGCGACGCCGCTGAAGCGCCCCTTCGTGACCGCCCTGGGCCGCCGCACGCACACCGAGAACGTCGGCGTGACCCTGCGCTTGTCCGGCGGAGCCGAGGGCTACGGCGAGGCGTCGACCTCGCTGGCGATGAAGCACCTGACGGCCCCGGCCCTGGCGCGCGCCCTGTCGGGGCTCGTCCGCGGCGCGAAGGGGCGCGACGCGCGGGACTGGAGCGCGCTCGTCGCCGGAGCCTGGCGCCGCTTCCCGGAGCTGAGCCCCGCCGTGGCCGCCTTCGAGTGCGCGCTCGCCTCCGCGCTGGCCGCCGAGGCGGGCGCGCCGCTCGCCTCGTGGTTCGGCGGCGCCTCGCGGACGCTCGAGACGGACGTCACTCTTTCGGCCTGGACGGAAGCCGAGACCACGCGCGCCGCGGCGGCCGAGGCCGCGCGCGACGGCTTCAAGGTCCTGAAGATCAAGGTCGGAGGGGAGCTCCGCGACGATCTCGCGCGCGTGCGCGCGGCGCGCGAGGGCGCGCCCAGGGCGCGGATCCTGCTCGACGGCAACCAGGGCCTCACGCCGCGCGGCTCGCTGAAGCTCGTGGAGGCCGTCCTCAAGACCGGCGCGGAAGTGGACCTGCTCGAGCAGCCCGTGCGCAAGGACGACCTGAAGGGCATGGCGTTCGTGTCGCGGCGCTCGCCCGTGCCGGTCGCGGCCGACGAGAGCGTGGCGACCCCGGCGCAGGCCGCGCGCGTGCTGGAGCTCGGCGCCGCGACCGCGATCAACGTCAAGCTCGCCAAGTCGGGACTCTCCCGCGGCCTCGAGATCGCCTCCGTCGCGCGCGCGGCGGGGGTCCCTCTCATGATCGGCTGCATGGCCGAGACGGCGCGCGGCCTGGCCGCGTCGGTGCACTTCGCTCTGGGCACCGGCTTCTTCCGCTTCGCGGACCTCGACAGCGACGTCCTGCTCGTCGAGCCCGCCTCCGCGCGCCGCGCGGCGGGGTGGTCGCGTCGCGGGCCCGAGATCTCGCTGATCTAGCGGGAATTATCCACAAACTTGGTCCGGACCAAGTCGGGGGATAGATCAGTTCCTCATGAGCCGGTAGTATGAGAAACGCTGCTCGGCCTTCCATGGCGTGACGTGAGTCTCCGCCGTCTCTCGGACTAACTCGAAATCGCCGCCGAACGCCTCGCGCACGAGTCCGGCGTCGTAGCGGCGGACCGGCAGGCCGCTGCATTTCTCCGGACCGTCGGAGGCGAAGGCCGCCAGGATCACGGCCCCGCCGGGCTTCAGCGCGCGCCGGAGGACCTGGAGATAGGCGTCGCGCTCCGCTTTCTCCGTCAGGAAATGAAAGACGGCGCGGTCGTGCCAGACCTCATACGGAGCGGAGGGAGCGAACGAGAATACGTCCGACTCGATCCAGGCCACGTCCTTCGCCCGCGGTCCCAATCGTTCGCTTGAATAAGCCAGCGCGCGTCCGGAGACGTCGAGGACGGTGACGGCGGAAAAATGATCGGCGGTCAGGAAGTCGACCAGGCGCGAGGCTCCGCCGCCGACGTCGATGATGCGGCTGTCTTTCGATGGAGCCGCTTCCCGGATCAATTCGAGCGAGAGAGCGGGGCTTTCCTGAAACCAGCTGACTTCCTCGGGCTTGCGGTCGCCGTAGATCGCCTCCCAGTGGCGCCGCCGGTCGAGCATGACGCTAGCTCTGGGGAGCCGGCGCGCCGGCAACGAGGGTCTTCACGAGAGCCTCGAGCGCCTCGACGCGCTTCTCGAGCAGAGCCAAGCGGTCGTCGGCCGCCGGACTCGCGACGGACGGGACCGGAGCGGGCACGGCGCCGGGCGCCGCCGCGGCGGAGAACAGGTGGCGATAACGCGTCTCCTTCTGGCCGGCCGCGCGCGGCAGCTTCGCCACCCACGGCTCGGCCCGCTGGCTCAAGTCCTGCAGGAGCGACTCGACCTCCGCGGCGCCCGTGAACCGGCACAGGCGGTCGGTGCGGGTCTTGAGCTCGCCGGCCGTCTGCGGGCCGCGCAGGAGGAGGACGCAGATCACCGCGATGATCTTGTCGTCCGCGCCGGTCAGGAGCATCTCGACGTGGTGCATGAACTTGGGAACGCGGCTGCCCGGCTCGTGCAGGCGCCCGGCCAGGCTTTTCTCGAGCAGGAAATGCAGCGCCGCGCCGACCGTCGCCTCGTCGAGAGCCATCACCGGGTCGCGGCTGGTCTTCTGATTGCAGGCCAGGACGAGGGAGTTCAGCGACAGGGGATATTGATCCGGCGTGGTCAGGGACTTCTCGACGAGGGAGCCCAGCACGCGCGCTTGGACCTCGCTGAGCTCGACGATCATCGCCGTCTCCGGTGCGGCTGGCGCCGGCCGCCGTGCGAGCCGCCGTGACCATGGCCGCCGCCGTGCTGCTGCCCCTGCGGGGTCCCGTGCCGTTGGCCGTGCTGCTGCGGCCGCCCGCCTTGGTGCTGGCCTTTGTGCTGTCCGTGCTGCTGCTGCTCCGGCCCCTTGTTGTAGTCGAAACCCTCGAGCTTCCGCCGTTCGATCGTTTTTCCGAGGCGCCGTTCGATCGTGCGGACCATGGACTCGTCCTCGCCCGTGATCAGGGTGAAGGCGTCGCCGGTCTTCGCCGCGCGGCCGGTGCGGCCGATGCGGTGCGTGTAGGCCTCGGGCGTGTCGGGGATGTCGTAGTTGATCACGTGCGAGATCTGCGAGACGTCGATGCCGCGCGCGGCGATGTCGGTCGCCACCAGGATGTTGAACTTGCCGCTGCGGAAGCCGTCGAGCGCCGCCTTGCGGCGGTTTTGCGACAGATTGCCCTGAAGCGAAGCCGCCGCATATCCGGCGTCGACCAGGACCTTGTCGAGCTTCTTGGCGCGGTGCTTCGTGCGCGTGAAGACAAGCACGGTCTCCATCGCCGTCGGCTTGAGCAGCTCGAGCAGCATGGCGGTCTTGCGGTGCTCGTGGACCGGATACAGCGCGTGGGAGACCGACGTCAGGGCCTCGTTGTGGCCGACCGAGACCGTGACGGGGTCCTTCAGGCACTCGTGCGCGAGGTGGCGGATGTCGTCGGGCATCGTCGCCGAGAACAGCAAGGTCTGCCGCTTCTGCGGGATCGCCCGGAGGATGCGGCGGATGGACGGCAGGAAGCCCATGTCGAACATCTGGTCCGCCTCGTCCAGCACGAGCACCTCCAGCTGGGACAGGTCGGCGTGGCGCTGCTGCATGAGGTCGAGCAGGCGCCCCGGGCAGGCCACGACGATGTCGACCTTCTTGAGAGCGATGATCTGATGATGCGCGCTGACGCCGCCGTAGACGGTGACGCTGTGCAGGCCGGTCTGCCGGCCCATGTTCGCGATCGCGACCTGGATCTGCTCCGCGAGCTCGCGCGTCGGCGCGACGATCAGCGCGCGGACGCGCCCGCGCGGCCCCGCCGACAGCCGCTGCAGGATGGGGAGGACGAAGGCGGCGGTCTTGCCCGTGCCCGTCTGCGCCAGGCCCAGCACGTCGCGGCCTTCCATGACCTTCGGGATGGCCTGCTGCTGGATGGGCGTGGGCGTCGTGAAGCCGAGCGCGTGAAGGCCGGCGTTGATCTGCGGGTTGAAATGGAACTGATCGAAGCTCATGCAGGAAGTCTATCAGTTCGGGCGAAGGGCGCGCGCGTCTCAGACGCCGAGGACGCGCGCCAGCTTGCGGCCGTAGGCGCGCGCGGACGCGGCCCACGTGTGCGGATGCTCGTGAGTCTGCAGGATGACCGGCGCGGAGGGGATATGGAAAGACTTGCCGTCCATGCTGTGGACGCGCTCCTTGATGCCGCGCGGACCGAGCTCGACGGTCAGGTAGTGATGGAAGCGGTCGGAGGAGCCCGAGGGGAACAGCGCCGAGCCGCCGCCGCCCGTCAGCACGTAGCGCACGCCGAGATGGTCCTGGACGCCGAAGGCGTGGACGTGGCCCATGTAGACGCGGCTCACTCCGTTCTTGGACACGATCTCGGAGAACTCGCGCGCGCCGCCGATGAAGCCGCCCAGCGCGTGCAGCTTGCCCAGGCCGCCCCACAGCCCGAGGTGGACCGGAGGCATGTGCGTGAACACGATCTTGCGCATAGGGGTCGTCAGGACCTTGTCGAGCCAGCGCAGCTGAGCCGGGGTCAGGCGCTTGGCGCTGGAGTCGAGCACGACGAAGCGCGTGCGCGCGTGGTCGAAGCAGTAGTTCGACTTGCCGAACAGCGAGCGGTACATCGTCGAGTGCGATTTGCCGTTGGGGCGCGAGCGGTCGTGGTTGCCGATCACGGTCAGGTAGGGCCGGCCGCCGCGCCATGCGCGCTTGAGCTGGAGGAAGAAGCGCTCGTAGCGGTGCGGCTCGCCCTTCTCCACCATGTCGCCGAGCTGGACGATGAAGTTGACCTTGTGGGACTGGATCGCCTCCATCTGCGCCTCGAACACGCCCTCGCGGTTGAACAGCTTGCGGAAGATCGCGAAGCGCGACGGCTCCACGTCGCCGAGCACCGCGAAGCTCACGTGCTCGGCGCCGGCGGTCGGGAGGCGCGACAGGCGCTTGAGCTGACGGTCGGTCCGCCAGCGGGAGGCCAGCCGCGTCAGCCTCTCCGAGGGAGAATGGCGGTCGCGATGCGGCGTCACTCCATTAGGATGCCTCCGGCGACGGGGAAAGTCAAGCGACGGGGCCGCCGATTATTATTTAATGCACCCGATTGAAAACGCTCGCGTCCGTCTTCGCGCCGCTGCTCCTCGCGGCCTTCGCGTCCGCCGCCGCGCCCTACTATCCGCCGGCGATCCCGATGCCCCAGCACGGAGCGCTGCTGCCCTGGTGCCGGATCGTCACCTACTACGGCAATCCGCTGTCCAAGAAGATGGGCATCCTCGGCGAGCTGCCGCCCGCCGAGATGATGGCGGGCCTGGAGCGGGAGGCCGAGGCCTGGAAGAAGGCGGACCCGGGGACGTGCCTGAAGCCGGGGCTCGAGCTCGTCGCGACGGTCGCCTCCGACTATCCCGGACCCTCCGGCTTCTACCGCACGCGCATGCCGGACGCGCTGATCGAGAAGGTGATCGGCTGGGCGCACACGAAGGGCTGGCTCACGATCCTCGACGTCCAGGTCGGCCACGCCTCGGTCAAGGACGAGGTCGAGCGCCTGCGGCCGTTCCTCCAGCGCCCCGACGTGCACCTCGCGCTCGATCCCGAGTTCGACATGCCGCCCGGGATCGTTCCCGGAAGGAGGATCGGCACGTCGGACGCGCGCGACGTGAACACGGCGATCAAGCTGCTCGTCTCGATGATCGAGAAATACCGGCTTCCGCCGAAGCTGCTGCTCGTGCACCGCTTCACCGGGGGCATGCTCACGAACTCCAAGGCCGTCCAGCTCGACCCCCGCGTCCAAGTCGTCATGGTCATGGACGGCTACGGGCCGCCGGCGTTCAAGCGCACCGCCTACCGCCGCGCCATCCGCGCCGACCCGGTGGAGTACGCGGGCATCAAGCTGTTCTACAAGAACGACAAGCCGCGGATGGCGCCGAAAGAAGCCCTCGAGCTGACGCCGGGGCCGTCGGTCGTCATCTACCAGTAGGCGCCCGCCGCGATGAGGCCGTTGATAATGGATTCATAACGCCCCCGGGAGGTATCGTGGGGCATGGCCGACAAACTCAAGCAGCTCCTGCTGGGCAAGCCGCGCGACCTCCGCGACCCGGACGTCTTCCACAAGATCTCCCTGGCCGCCTTCCTGGCTTGGGTCGGCCTCGGCGCCGACGGTCTCTCCTCGTCCGCTTACGGCCCCGACGAGGCCTACCGCGCGCTCGGGGCGCACACCCATTTGGCGCTGCTGCTCGTGCTCATGACGGCCGTGACGATCTTCGTGATCTCGATCGCCTACTCGAACCTGATCGAGCACTTCCCGGGCGGCGGCGGCGGCTACCTCGTCGCCACCAAGCTGCTCGGCGAGAAAGCCGGCGTCGTCTCGGGCTGCGCGCTGCTCGTGGACTACGTATTGACCATCTCCGTCTCCGTCGCCTCGGCCTGCGACGCGATGTACTCCTTCCTGCCGCCGCACTGGGCGGGGACCAAACTGCTGGCGGCGGCGCTGGCCCTGCTCCTGCTGCTGGTGCTCAACCTGCGCGGCGTCAAGGAGTCGGTCACTTTCCTGGCGCCGATCTTCATGGTCTTCGTGATCAGCCACGCGGCCATGATCCTCTACGCGATCGGCAGCCATCTCCACGGCCTTCCCGAGGTCTTTCGCAGCTCGGCCTCGGAGGCGAGGTCGTCGGTCGGGGTGCTCGGCTTCGTCCCCGTCGCCTTCATCCTGCTGCGCGCGTACTCGATGGGAGGCGGAACCTACACGGGCATCGAGGCGGTCTCCAACGGCGTCTCGATGCTGCGCGAGCCGCGCGTGCAGACCGGCAAGCGCACCATGTTCCTGATGGCGACGTCCCTCGCCTTCACCGCCGGCGGCATCCTGCTCGGCTACCTGCTCGTCCACGCCTCGCCCGTCGCGGGCCAGACGATGAACGCGGTCCTCCTCGAGAATCTCTACGGCGGCTGGGGAGCCGCCGGGCGCGCGCTCATCGTGCTGACTCTGTTCTCCGAGGCGGCGCTGCTCATCGTCGCGGCGCAGGCCGGCTTCCTCGACGGGCCGCGCGTGCTCTCCAACATGGCGCTGGACTCGTGGGTGCCGCACAGCTTCTCCCAGCTCTCCGACCGCCTCGTCACGCAGAACGGGATCTTTCTGATGGGCGCCGCCGCGATTGCGACGCTGCTCTACACGAAGGGGGACATCACCATGCTCGTGGTGATGTACTCGATCAACGTCTTCCTGACCTTCTCTCTGACCGAGCTCGGCATGTCCCGGCACTGGATCAAGCACCGGGCGACCGAGCCGCGCTGGAAGAGCCAGCTCGTCATCCACGGGACCGGCCTCGTCATGTGCGTCAGCATCCTCGGCATCACGCTGTACGAGAAGTTCCTGGAGGGCGGCTGGATCACGGCCGTCATCACGCTGCTGACGATCGCGCTCTGCTTCTGGGTGCGCGGCCACTACCGGGAGGTCGGCCGCAGCCTCAAGGGCCTCGAGAAGATCCTCGAGGCTTCGCCGCTCACCGGCGAGAACGCCGGACCCAGCGACCTCGACCCGAAGGCCCCGACCGCGGTCCTCACGGTCTCCGACTTCTCGGGCTACGGCCTGCATCACATACTCGCGATCCAGCGGCTCCTGCCCGGCTACTTCAAGAACTTCGTCTTCGTCTCGGTCGGCGTCGTCGACTCCGGCAACTTCAAGGGCGGCGAGGCGGTCGGACAGCTGGAGCTGGACAAGCGCGCCCATCTCGGCCGCTACGTCGCGTGGTGCCGCCAGCACGGCCTGGAGGCCGACTCCCGGCTCGTGGTCGGCACGGAGACGGTCGCCACGCTCGAGAACGCGCTGATCGCCCTCTCGCGCGAGTTCCCGCGCATGATCGTCTTCACCGGCAAGCTGATCTTCAAGGAGGAGCGCTGGTACCAGTCGTTCCTGCACAGCGAGACGGCCAACGCGATCCAGCGCCGCCTCCAGTTCAACGGCGTGCAGGCCGTCGTCCTGCCCGTCCGGGTCTACTGAG
>DATNGC010000043.1:0-3707 GCA_035606075.1 Elusimicrobiota bacterium | reverse complement strand
CTCTGCGCCGGACTGCTCGACGATCGCGCGCGGCTCGCCGTCTTCGCGGCCGGCGCCCGGCGAGCCGGGAGCCCTCGGGCCGCGTTCGAGATCGCGGCCGAGCTCGCGGCCTTCAGCGCGGCGGCGGTGGAAGGGCGCGCGCCAGCGTCACGGCTTGCTCCAGCGTCGTCTGCAGGCGCTCCCGCTCGTCCACGCCGCGCAGGATGAAGAGCAGCGCTCCGCCGGCCAGCACGGCGGCGAAGAGGAGCGCGGAGGCCAGGACGCCGAGCGCGAAGTCGGCGCTTTTCTGCTCGCGCCGGCTGCGCTGCGACAGAAGGACGCGCTCGGCGATCTCCATCGAGCGCGCCACGTCCTCCGCCCGCGCGGCCGCCGCGGCGCCGTCGCGCTCGCCGCGCGCCCGGTTCTCGACGGAGGCCCGGATCTCGGCCGAGGCCGTCGCCAAGTCCTGGGCGCGGGCGGCCTGGGAGGGATTGTCGGCCGTGAGCTTCTCCAGCGCCTCGGACGCCCAGCGCACGGACTCGGCGGCCTGCCTCACTCCCTCGCGCGGGGCTTCCCCGCCGCCGGCGCGGTAGGCGCGGGATTCGAGCTCCGCCGTCTTCAACTGAAGCCGCGCCTGCTCGAGCTGGTCGAGAACCGCGTGCGTGTGCTCGACCCAATCGAGATCCGCCTCGTGGCGGGACACCTCGACGGCCGCGCAGACGGTCAGCGCGGCGAGGAACAGCGCGGTCCCCGCCGCGGCGGCGGCGATGACGGTCCTGAGCTTCACCTCGAAAGGTTAGCCGCGCCGCCGCGCGCCGTCAAGGGGAGGGCAGGACGAAACGGAACCGGGCGCCCCCGTCGACGGACCCTTCCGCCGAGATGGTCCCGCCGTGGCGCTCGACGACGCGGCGTACGAGCGCGAGGCCGACGCCGGTCCCCTCGATCTCCGCGCCGTGCAGGCGCGAGAAGACCTTGAAGAGCTTCGAGGCGTGGCGCGGATCGAAGCCGACGCCGTTGTCCTTGATCCAATAGACGACGGAGGTTCCCGGCAGGACGGCGCCTCCGATCTCGATGCGGGCCGGCGCGCGACCGCGCGTGTACTTGTAGGCGTTGGAGAGAAGGTTGTTCCAGACGAGTGCGAGCATCGCGGCGTCTCCGCGGACCCGCGGCAGCGGCGCGATCGACAGCTTGACCTGCCGGCCGGGCTCGGCGTCGGAGGCGTCGGCGGCGGCGCGCCGCGCGAGGGCCGCCATGTCCACGTCCTCGCTCGCTCGCGTTTGACGCTTGACGCGGGAGAAGGCCAGGAGGTCCTCGATGAGGCGGCTCATGCCCTCGCTCTTGGCGCGGACCTTCCCGAGAAGACGCCGCGCCTCGTCCGGCAGGGCGCGCTCGGACTCGAGGATGCTCGCGTAGCCGTCGATCGCCCGCAGCGGAGCTCGCAGGTCGTGCGCGGCGGTGTGCGCGAACGCGTCGAGCTCCTCGTTGGCGCTCGTCAGCTCGGCGAGGAGGCGCTCGCGCTCGCCGAGTCCGCGCATGACCAGCCAGAGGGCCGCGGCCCCCAGGCCCGCGGCGAGCAGGAACTCGGCGGACAGCGCGACGGCGACCGCGCGGGCCGTCCTGCGCGCGCGGGCCTCCCGGTCCGCCAGCAGGCGGCGCTCCTCGCCCTCCATGGCGCGCAGCAGGGCGGTCGCGGTCTCGATGCGGGGCAGGGCCGCGTCGGGACCTCCGCGCGCCGGCGCCTCGAGCGACTCCCGGATGTCCCGGGCCCCTCCCGCGATCGCCGACGCGCGCCCGGCCTGGGGGGGATTGTCGCGGGTCAGGACTTGGAGGGAATCCGAGGACTTGATCATCTCGTCGGTCGCCCGCTCGACGTCCTCGCGTGCTCGGCGCGAGGGCCGCGCGAGGTAAGAGCGCCGGCCGAGCTCGGCGTTCTTCAGCTGGACGCGCTCCTCCTGCAGCTCGTCCAGGACGGCGTGGGTGTGCTCGACCCAGACGAGGTCGTTGAAATGCCGCCGGGCCTCGAACGCCGAGTACGCGGTCAGCCCCGCCAACAAGGCCATCGCGCCGGCGGCCGCGCCGAGGATGATCGCGCGGAGCTCGAACTTCCGCTTCATACGGCGTTATAGCGCCTGGCGCCGGCGAGGGTCAATGTCGGCCCCGTCACGTCCGATTGACTCACCCTCTCGGGAGGTGTAGAATGGAATCGAAGATGGCCACGAAAGCGAAGGAAGTCGGGGTCGGCGACAAGGCTCCGGACTTCTCGGCTCAGGACGAGACCGGCCGCAGCTGGTCGCTGAAGGCGCTGAAGGGCAGGACGGTCATCCTGTACTTCTACCCGCGCGACAACACGCCCGGCTGCACGACGGAGGCCTGCGACTTCCGCGACCGCTACGACGCGTTCGCCAAGAAGAGGGTGCCCATCTTCGGCGTCAGCGCCGACTCGGCGAAGTCGCACGCGGGCTTCAAGGCCAAGCACGGCCTGCCGTTCCCGCTGCTCGTCGACGAGGACAAGGCGATCTGCCGCGCTTACGGGGTTTGGAAGTCGAAGACGCTGTACGGACGCAAGTTCATGGGGATCGAGCGCTCGACGTTCGTGATCGGTCCCGACGGAATGATCAAAGAGGCAGTGCGCAAGGTCTCCGTGACCGGCCACGCCGAATCCATGCTGGAGGCCGCCTGATGCCCGCTCCGCAGAACGACGCCCGCCGCGCCGCCCTCGTCAAAGGCGCGTCGAAAGCCAAGATCAAGGCCCGCATCGACCTCGCCGGCTGCACCGGCTGCGAGGTCTGCATCGCGGTCTGCCCCGTGCCGACCTGCATCGAGAAGTTCGGGGACGACCCCTCGACCTTCGGCGTCTACGTCAACTACGACATCTGCATCGGCTGCCAGCTCTGCGCCAAGGACTGCCCGTGGGAGACCATCAAGATGGTCCCGACGAGCACCGTCAACGGCCACCAGACCTCGCTCGACTCGCAGTCCAACGCGGAGCATCCGGTGTTCTCCAAGCTGGAGCTGCTGCCCGCCGAGGTGAAGACGGACGCCGTCATCGGCGGAATCCTTCCGGCTCCCGTGCTGCCGATGCCCGCGCCCGTCGTCCCGGCTCCGAAGCCCGCCGCCCCGCCGTCGCCGCCGCCCGCCGCCTAGAATAACCCGGCGACGAAGAATTCATCCGCCCGGCATGGAAATGCCGGGCGGCGCTGTTTTATGCTCGCCTCACGCGGGAGGTGAGCGGATGAAGGACCGAGGAGCGGCCGCGGCGGCTTTGGCTTTCCTGTCTCTCGCGGCTCTCGCCGCGCCGCCGCGCGACCCGGAGGCCGAAAAGGCCCTGCGCCGGGCGGCCGAGGGCGGCGACGCCCGCGCCGAGTACGAGCTCGGGCGACTGCTCGCGCGCGGCGGCGATTCCGACGGCCGCGCGGTCCATTGGTACCGCAAGGCCGCGGCCCAGGGCGACCAGGACGCCCTGCGCGCCGTGGCCGACATCGACTCCTCCCGCGGCCCGGGCCCCCGCAAGGGCCGCGAGGCCCTCGTCCGCGCCAAGGACTGCGCCCGGGCTCGCGGCGCCGGCGATCCGGCGTGCGCCGAGCTGTTCGTCGCGGCCGCCGACGAGGGCAGCGCCGAGGCGCAATGCGACGTCGGCAAGGCGCGCCTCGACGCGGCCTCGGCCGCCGACTTCTACGACGAGGTCCACGACGCGGCGCCCAAGACGCCGGTCGCGCGCCAGGCGGCGG
>DATNGC010000042.1:0-10440 GCA_035606075.1 Elusimicrobiota bacterium | reverse complement strand
GCCGGTCTCGGGCGCGCTGACGGTCTCCGGTCCCATCTCGATCGCGACCGCGACCGCGGGCGGCGCGCCGTTCACCGTCGCGGCGAGCTCGGCCGCGGGCATCCTCTCCGCGGCCCCGGGCGCTTCGTTCTGCCTGCTCGGGTCGCGCGATCCGCTGTCCCTGCGCGCGCTGCGCGCCGAGCTGCTCCCCTACGATCCCGTCGCCGGCGAACCCGCGCTGCGCCGCTCGACCGGGACGGCGGCGGGACTTTGCGCGGCGATCCCCGCCTCGACGGCCGCCGCGACGTCGCTGGGCTTCTCCGCGGCGATCAACGCGGACGGGACGTTCTCCTTCCTTCCCGGCGTGGTCCCCGGCGTCTACCTGCTCCGCGTGCCGGGCGAGCTCGACGGCAAGACGGAGGACGGCGCGGAGGCGGTCGAGTACGACCAGCTCGTGACGGTCGGCGCCGCGGGGGTGGTTCTGGCGCCGCGCCTGGGCCGCGGCTCGGCCGTGAGCGGGACCTTGACCGCGCCGGCCGGGATGCCGGCGGGCCGCCTGTTCCGCGTGTCGCTGCTCGGCGCCGGAGGCGTCGAGACGGCGGGCGCCGACCTGACGCCGCCGCCGGGAGGCTCCGCCTCGTTCAGCTTCAACGGGATCCCGGACGGCGCGTACCAGCTCTCCGCTCTCGATCAGGCGGTTCCGCGCGGCTACGCGGCGCCGTCCGCGGCGGTCGTCGTGGCGGGCGCGAACGTGACCGGACGGGCCCTGGCCCTCTCCCCGAGCGGCGCTTTGTTCGCCCGGCTGTCGGTCGCGCGCCTCCTGCCCGACGGCACCGTGCAGTCGGCCCTGATCACGCCGGCCAACGCGGGCCTGCTCCCGCCGGGCTTCGGCGCGGTCGCCACGGCCGATCCCGCGGGCTCCGCGGCGCCGGTCGCCTCGCGCGCGGCGGCGAACGGGAGCGTCGTCGACGCCTCGGGACGCCTGGTCGTGGACGGCCTGCCGCCCGGGACCTACGACGTCGCGTTCGCGGCGCCCTCCGACACGGCGGCGCTGTCGGCCGGCGCGCCGGCGCTGGCGCCGGCGCGCGTCTCCGGCGTCTCGGTGGCGGCGGGGCAGGCCGTCGACTTGGGCCTCGTGCCGCTGTACTCGGGCACGTTCGTCGCCGGCCGCGTCGTCGACGCCTCCAGCGGCCTGCCGGTCGCGGGCCTGCCCGTCTCCGCGCGGCCGAGCGCGCTCGCCGGGGCGGCGCCGGACGCGTCGGCCGCGGCGCTCTCCGCGACGACCGACGCGTCGGGACGGTACCTTCTCCGCGGCCTCGATCCGTCCCGCCGCTGGTACGACGTCACCGCGGCGCCGCGGGGAGCGCTCGGCCCCGGCTCTCCGCCGCCGCCGCCGTACGCGGCGAGCCGCGCGCTGGCGGTCGACGTCTCGAGCGGCGCGACGCTCGACTTCGCGCTCGCGCCGGCCGCGGCGACGATCACGGGCCGCGTCGTCTCCTTCAACGGCGCGCCGCTGTTCTCCTCGCCCGCGCCCGGCGCCCCGCCGGCGCCCGGAGCGGCGGTGTTCCTGCAGACGGCCGGCGTGCCGCCGTCCGACGATCCGCTGGCCGACCTCTCCCTGCAGACGGCGCCCGACGGGACGTTCTCGATCCCGTCGATCGCCGCGGGCTCCTACCGGCTGACGGCGTCCGCGCTGGGACAGGGCGGCGCGGCGCGCGCGGTCGTGGTCGCGTCGTCGGTCGCGGCGCTGGGCTCCGTGACGCTGGGCTCCGGGGCCGTGCTGAGCGGCGCGATCCGCCTGCCCGACGGGACGGCGCCGGGCGCGGGCGAGGTGGCGGCGATCGCGGCGGTCCCGCCCGACTCCTCCGACTTCCTCTACGCGGCGCTGAGCGCGGACGCGAGCGGCCGGGTCGCCGGGTACTCGGTCGGCGGCATGACGCCGGGCAAGACGTACCGGCTCCTGGTCTCGGGGCCGGGCGGCGCGTACGTGCCGCCCGAGGCGTCGGCGGTCGTGCTGGCCAGCTCGGCCGACGTCCGCGCGATCGACCTCACGCTGCGCCCGCCGGCGGGGCCGGTCTCGCTGCGCGCGACGCGCTCGGGCTCGCGCTGGGCGATGACGGCGATTTTCCCGCGCCCGCTGCGCGCGCTGACGCCGGCCGACTCCGATCCCGCGCTCCTGCTCTCGACCGCGGCGGCCGCGGGCGTGCTGAGCGGCGGGTCGCTCGGGGCCGACCGGCGGACGCTGACGGCGTTCTACGACGCGGGGCTCGGCGAGACGTCGGCGCTGTTCCTCGCCAGCGGGACCCTGGCGGCGACGGATTGGTCGTCGTCCAACCCGGCGGCGCGCCAGCTCGTCGCGAGCGCGACGGCCTCGGTCAGGCTGGCGGGCGACGGGCTCACCCTGTCCTCCGTGGCCAACGGCCTCGGAGGGGCGCTCACCTTCGACGGCGACGCGGGCCGCGTGGTCCTGCCGCGCGGCGCGTTCAACGCCGACTCGGGCGCCTCGATCCCGGTCTCGTTCTCGCGCTCGGCGGCGGCCGACGCCTTCGGGGCGCTGGCTCCTCCGCCGTCCGTCGCCGGCGCGCTGTACGACGTCTCCCTGCCGCCGGGCGTCCCGACGGGGCTGGCGCGCCCGGCGGAGCTCACGCTGGCGTACTCGACGTCGGTCGCCGATCCGTCGACGCTGAACGTGTACTGGTACAACCCGGCGGCGGGCGCCTACGTGCTCCAGCCCGACGTGCTCGGCGCGCCGCCCCTCGTCGACCGTTCGGCGCGCACGGTCACGGTGCGCGTCAACCATTTCTCCACGTACGTCCTGCTGGCCTCCGCGGCCGGCGCGATCGGCGGCTCGTCCTTCGCGGGCGGCGAGCTCGACGCTTATAACTTCCCGAACCCGTTCGACCTGAAGCCGAAGACGGTGACGACGATCCACGGCGGCGGGGCGCCGACGATCCGCGGCACGCTCGTGCGCGTGTCGGTGCCGCCGGGGCTCTCGGGCTCGGGGACGCTGAAAGTCTTCGACATCACGGGACGCCTCCTGCGCACGATCGACCTCGGCGGGCTGGCCGCCGGGCAGGTCTATTACCAGGAATGGGACGGGCGCAACGATTACGGCCGCGACGCGGCCAGCGGGCTGTACCTCGGCGAGGTCGAGGTCGGCGGGCATCGCAAGGTCTTCAAGATGGCGGTGCTCAAGTGAGGCTTCTGGTCCTCGCGCCGGCGCTTCTCTTCTTGGCGGGCTCCGCGGCGGCGCTCGGCGCGGCGGAGAAGGGCACGGCGGGAGCGGCGTTCCTGACGCTCGAGCCGGGCGCTCGCGCCGAGGCGCTGGGCGGGGCCTTCGGCGGGGTGGCCGACGACGCGCTCGCGGCGAACTACAACCCGGCGGGCCTGGGCTTCCTCAAGTCGATCGAGGCGGCGGCCGGGCGCGAGGATCGCTTCCAGGGGCTGACGTACGACTACGCGGTCTTGGCGGTGCCGGTGCTGGCTTGGACGGACAAGCCGCTGCCGCAGGACTCGTGGGGGACCGCGGCGGCGGCGGTCTATAGCCTGACCGCGGCGGGCGTCGAGAGCCGCGGGCTGACCGAGACCGACTCTCCGACGGGCACGTTCGACGCGTCCAACCGCGCCTTCGCGCTGTCCTACGGCCTCAAGCTCGACGAGGGCTTGGCGGCGGGCGGGACGTTCAAGTACGTCGACGAGTCGCTGGCCTCGGCGCACGGCGGCGCGATGACGGGCGACGCGGGCGTCCTGCTCAAGCGCGGGGAGTGGTCGTTCGGCGGCGGCGTGCGCAACGCGTTCGGAAACCTGAAGCTCGGCTCGACCGCCGATCCTTTGCCCGCGCTCGTCTACGCGGGCGCGGGCTGGCGGCCGCGTCCGGAGTGGCTGCTCGCGGCCGAGCTCGACCAGCCGAAAGCGGACGCGACGGCGCTGGGCTTGGGCGCCGAGCGCGAGTTCGAGGTCTCCAAGGGCTTGACCGCGGCCGCGCGCGCGGGCTTCCGCACCGACCGCGTCGACGCGGGGCCGCTCGGCGGAGTGAGCGTGGGCTTCGGGATCGGCTGGAAGGGGATGAACGCGGAGTTCAGCTGGTCGCCGGGGGGGACTCTGGGCGACGTTGTGCAGTACGCGATCCGCGCGAGGTTCTAGAGCGTCCCGGCCGCAGATGAGGGTCCAGCGCAGCGGGGAGTACGGCGGACCTAGAATTTCGCGGTCGAGGTCTTCGCGGCGATGCGCTTGAGCTGGTCGACCGCGCGCTTCGCGGCCTTTTCTTTCTTCGGCTTGGCCTTCGCGGCCTTCGCCGCGAGGCCCTCGGCGGGAGACAGCTTCAGGTAGGCCTCGGTCGCGGCGGGGGCCAGCTTGACGGTCGCGGGAGCGAGAGCGGTCACGTCGGCGAGCTTCAACTCGACGCTCTGTCCGGACTCGAGACGGACCGCGGCGGTGACTCCGCCGTTGGGCTGGGCGGTCTTGGTCAGGATCTGGCGGCTCAGGGGGTCGGAACCGAGGATTTGCGGCATCTCGGCATGCGCCCCGAGAGCCGCGAGCATCAGCGCCGCCGTCATCGCCAGTTGCTTCATCCTGACTATAGAATAGCCGGAGGACGAGCGGCGCGGGAGAGGCCTAGGTCCCAGCGGTGTTTAGGCCCTTGGGCCTATTAAACGCGAGCTAACGCGCGCCGTTCGAGGAGGCGCGCGTGCCGCCCGCGCCCATCTCGGCGTCGCCGGCGTTGAGCTTGGGGTCGCCCGCGAACGGGTCGGTCTTCGCGCCGACCACGGCCTCGACCTTCTGGCTGTGGACGTAGGACAGGCCGGTGGCCTTGGCGGGCGCCGCCGCGGCGATGGCCGAGCCGTCGACGCGGGTGTCGAACGTCGCCTGCTTGGGCAGCATGGAGGAGCCCTCGCCGGCGGCCGCCGCGGCGCCCAGGCTCATGCCGGTCGCGCTGCGGAAGGGCGCGGCCGACCCGCCGGGGTTGATGATCTGCCCGCCGATGGCGACCAAGTCCGTCGCGGAGCCGGCGACGTCCTCCGCCGCGGGAGCCTTGGCGGCCTGCTGGGCGGCGATCATCTTGGCGGCCTTCTCGAGGGCGTCGCCGCCGAGCGAGGGGACGGCGCGCTGGCCGAGGCCGACGATGACCGCCTCGCCGACGGGGTCCATCGCGGAGCCGCGGGGCGCGCCGCAGCCGTCGGAGCCGATGATGCACTGTCCGGCGCCGGCGGGCCCCATGGGGATGGGGACGAGCGGATCGGCGAAGGCCGAGGCGGCGAGAGCGAGCAGGGCGGCGAAGAGAGGGGTTTTCATGACGGCGCTCCTTGCATGACCCTAGGAGAATAGCCGCCCGGTCATATTTTCGCCATAGGCCCTAGGACCTAGAAGTCAATGGGACCATAGGCCTATCAGACGGGGCCCCGCGCGGGCGGTTGACCCTGGAGGGGCCCTTATCCTATTATGCCGCCCATGATTAGATTCGGCACCTCCGGGTGGCGCGGCATCGTGTCGGACGAGTTCACGTTCTCGAACGTGCGCAAGGTCGCCCACGCGGCCGCCGGCTCGATCAAGGAAAGCCCCGAGGTCGGGCACAACAGCGACGAGTACCGCCAGTTCCTGGCCGGCACCGCGCCCAGCCGGGTGCCGACCGTCGTCGTCGGCTACGACACGCGCTTCCTCTCCGAGGAGTTCGCGCGCGAGGTCGCCGCGGTGCTCGCCAACGACGGCGTGCGCACGCTGTTCTCGAAGGAGGAGCTGCCCACGCCCGCCGCGGCCTGGGCCGTGGTCGCGCACAAGGCCGTCGGCGGCGTCATCATCACCGCCTCGCACAACCCCGCCAACTACAACGGCTTCAAGTGGGTGCCCTACTGGGGCGGCGCGGCTCCGACCGAGATCACCAACGACCTCGAGCGGCGCGTCGAGCTCATGGGCGACCACTCCGTCAAGACGATGTCCGAGGAGCGCTCGGTCAAGGAGTCCTGGACCGAGACCCTCGATTTCCGCAAGTCCTACTTCGACCAGCTCGAGAGCCTCTTGGACGTAAAAGCGATCAGGAAGGCGAAGCTCAAGGTCGGCGTGGACGCCATGCACGGCACCGCGCGCCTGTACCTGCGGCCGTTCTTGGAGGAGCGCTTGGGCGTGGAAGTCGTCGCCCTGCACGAGGACCGCGACATCCTGTTCGGCGGGCGCTCGCCGGAGCCGTCGCCCGAGGCCCTCGAGGAGCTCGCCGACGTGGTCAAGAAGAAGAAGCTCGATCTCGGCCTCGCCTGCGACGGCGACGCGGACCGCTTCGGCATCATCGACGCCGGCGGCCAGCCCATCCCGGCCAACGACGTGATCGCGCTCGCCTACGAGCACCTCGTCGTGAACCGCGGCCAGGCGGGCAAGGCCGCGCGCTCGGTCATGACCTCGCATTTCCTCGACGCCGTGGCCAAGTCGCACGGCTCCGAGACGCGCGAGACGCCGATCGGCTTCAAGTCCCTGGGCGAGCTGCTGCGCTCGGGCGGCTTCCTGCTCGCCGGCGAGGAGTCGGGCGGCCTCAGCATTCGAGGACACGTCCCCGAACGCGACGGCATCCTGGCCTGCCTGCTCATGCTCGAGCTCGTCGCCTTCGAGAAGAAGCCGCTGGGAGCGATCCGAGGGCGTTTACAGAAGAAGCTGGGCGAGTTCCACAACACCCGCATCTCCGTCCGCATGGAGCGCCTGCGCCAGATCATCGAGCTGGAGGACCGCCTAAAGGTCAAGCCGCCGCTGGAGCTGGGCGGCGCGTCCGTCTGGCGCGTGGACCAGACCGACGGCTTCAAGTTCATCCTGCGCGACGGCTCCTGGCTGGGCCTGCGCAGCTCCGGCAACGAGCCGTTCTTCCGCTTGTACGCGGAAGCCCACACCGCCAAGCGCCTCCACGAGATGCTGGAGGCCGGCAAGAAGCTTCTTCAGGGGAAATTCTAATGGCGAAGATCGAATCCGTCCGCGCTCTCGAGATCCTGGACTCCCGCGGCCTGCCCACCGTGCACGCCGAGGTCACGCTCTCCGACGGCGCCGGCGGCTCCGCGGCCGTCCCGAGCGGCGCCTCCACCGGCGCGCACGAGGCCGTCGAGCTGCGCGACGGCGACAAGAAGCGCTTCCTCGGCAAGGGCGTGCTCAAGGCCGTCGGCCACGCGGAGGGCGAGATCGCCAAGGCCGTGAAGGGCATGGACGCCGGCGACCCGTCGGCGCTCGACGCCAAGATGATCGCGCTCGACGGCACCGAGAACAAGGGCCGCCTCGGCGCCAACGCCATTCTCTCCGTCTCCATGGCCGCGGCGCGCGCGTCGGCCAACTCGGCGAAGATGCCGCTGTACGCCTACCTGCGAAAGGCCTACGGCCTCGCCCAGGATCGCTGGGTCCTGCCGACGCCGATGCTCAACGTCATCAACGGCGGCAAGCACGCCGACTCCGGCCTCGACGTCCAGGAGTTCATGCTCGTGCCCACCGAGGCGGCCTCGTTCAAGGAGGCCCTGCGAGCCGGGGCCGAGATCTACCAGGTTTTGAAGAAGGAACTCGCCGCGATGGGAATGACCGTCGCCGTCGGCGACGAGGGCGGCTTCGCGCCCAAGCTCAAGACCCACGCCGAGGCGCTCGAGGTCCTGGCCAAGTCGATCGCGGCCGCCGGCTACAAGGACAAGGTCCGCCTGTCGCTCGACGCGGCCGCGACCGAGTTCTATAAGGACGGCAAGTACGTCCTCGAGGGCAAGCCCCGCACCGCGGCCGAGCTCGCCGACGTCTACGCCGGCTGGGCCGCCAAGTACGGCTTCGCCTCGCTCGAGGACCCGCTCGCCGAGGACGACTGGGCGGGCTGGAAGGCCATCACGGCCAAGCTCGGCGACCGCCTGCGCATCATCGGCGACGACCTGTTCGTGACCAACCCCAAGCGCCTGGAGCGCGGCATCGACGAGAAGGCCGCCAACGCCATCCTGATCAAGCTCAACCAGATCGGCACGCTGACGGAGACCGTCGCCGCCATCCGCATGGCGCAGAAGGCCGGCTTCTCGGCCGTCATCTCCCACCGCTCGGGCGAGACCGAGGACGCGTTCATCGCGGACCTGGCCGTCGCGCTCAACGCGGGCGCCATCAAGACCGGCGCGCCGTGCCGCTCCGAGCGCCTGGCCAAGTACAACCGCCTGCTGCAGATCGAGGCCGCGCTCGGCCAGAAGGCCGAGTTCGCCGGGGGCGCGCCCTTCCGCATCCCGGCCTCGGCGAGATGACCGCGAAGGCCGCCCGCGGAGCGGCCGCCGTCGAGTACGCGCGCGAGCACTGGCCGCGCCTGCTCGCGATCGCCGCCATCCTCTACGTCTTCTTCGGCAACGCCGGCTTCCGCAGCATGGTCGCCAACTGGATGGAGCTGCGCCGCCTGAGGAGCGAGATCTCCACGCTCGACCGCGACGAGAAGGACCTCGACGAGAAGCTCAAGGCCCTGCGCGCCGGCGACGGCGGCGTCGAGCGCGCCGCGCGCCGCGACCTGGGCTACATCAAGAAGGGCGAGATCGAGTACCGCTTCACGCCGCCCGGGAAGAAGAAGTGAGGCCCGTCCTGTTCTCCCTGGGGCCGCTGCGGCTCTACGGCTACGGCTTCTTCATCGTGCTGGGCGGCGTCTTCGCGTTCTGGTTCCTGAAGAAGCGATGCGCGAAGCTGGGCCTGAAGTCCGACGACGACTTCTGGATCCTGGTCAACGTGATCATGCTCAGCGGCTTCGGCGGCGGCCGCCTGCTCTTCCTTTTCGAGTACACGAAGCCGTTCTCGCGCGACTTCTGGCTGACCGCGGTCTCGCCGTCGCACGGCTTCTCCGTGCTGGGAGGCTTCATCAGCGTGCCCATCGCGCTGTGGCTGTTCGCGCGCTGGAAGCGCATCTCGTTCCTGCGCGTGTTCGACACGGTGTGCGTGATGGCGCCGCTGGGCCACATGTTCGGCCGCTTCGGCTGCCTGATGGCCGGCTGCTGCCACGGACGCCCGACCGACGTGCCGTGGGCCATCCGCTTCACCGATCCCGCGTCGCAGGTCCCGCAGGTCTGGCTCGGCGTGCCCCTGCACCCGACCCAGCTCTATGAGGCCGCGGCCAACGGCCTGATCGCGATCGGCATGTATCAGATCCTCAAGCGCACCGAGAACGGCGCCCCGGGCCTCGTCGCGGCGGCCTACTTCGCCTCGTACGGCGTCGTGCGCTTCTTCGAGGAGTACTACCGCGGCGACACGGTGCCGCTGGGCGCCTTCGGCCTCACGGCGGGCCAGGGGCTGGGCCTCGGCCTCGTCGCGTTCTCGATCGGCTTGCTGGCTTGGAGGCGGATGTGCACCCGACGCTCCTGAGGATCGGCTCCTTCGAGCTCTCGACCTACGGCGTGCTCGTCGCGGCGGCCTATGTGGCGGCGATCACGTGGCTGAAGGGCCATCGCGAAGCGATGGGGCTCACCGAGGACGCCTTCTGGGACCTCGTCTACTGGCTGTTCGGCGGCGCGCTGATCGGCGGCAAGCTCGGCTACGTGATCGTCGAGCGCGACGTCACCTTGCTCTGGCACGACGTGCGCTACGGCTTCGTGTTCTACGGCGGCTTCATCGGCGCCGTGCTCGCGGGCTGGTACATCACGCGCCGCGAGAAGCTCTCCTTCGTCAAGCTGTCCGATTATTTCGCCGTGGCCTTGCCGCTCGGACATGCCATCGGGCGGCTCGGCTGCCTGATGGCCGGGTGCTGCTATGGCCGCCACACCGACCTGCCGTGGGGCGTGGCCATGGACGGAGACCCGTCGCGCCATCCCACGCAGGTCTACGAGGCCATCCTCAACGCGCTGATCGCCTTCACCATCGCCAAGGTCGCCCTGCCGCGCACGCAGGACGGCCGCTGGAAGCGGGGCTCGGCCTTCCTCCTCTATATCGCGCTGTACGCGGTCGCGCGCTTCGTCGTCGAGATCTTCCGCGGCGACGACCGCGGCGCCTTCACCTTCGGCCTGTCGCCGTCCCAGCTCGTGGCGATCGTCGCGCTCGTCGCCGCGGGCGCCGTCGCGGCGGCGCGCCGGGGCCGCGCGTGAAAAAGATCCTGAAGGTCGAGTCCGGAGGCCCGCGCCTCGACGCCTTCCTCGCGAAGAACCTGGAGGGCTACACGCGTGTGTTCCTCAAGGGCCTGGTCGAGGCCGGCGCCGTGACCGTGGACGGCGAGCGGCGCGACGCCGACGACCGCGTCGAGGAGGGAGACCGCGTTGTCGTCGAGCTTCCCGAGCTCCAGACGACGTCGGACTTCGAGTCCTGGATCCTCTACGAGGACAAGCGCCTGTTCGTCATGAACAAGCCCAGCGGCCTGCTCATGCACCCGCTCGGCGAGTCGTGGCTCACCAATCCCGAGGCGGCGCGCGCGGAGACGGTGGAGAACCTGGCGGCGCTGATCCAGGTGCACCGCCCGGCGGTGCTCAAGGCGGGCACGCCGCGCTGCGGCATCGTGCACCGCCTCGACCGCCTCAC
>DATNGC010000041.1:0-4649 GCA_035606075.1 Elusimicrobiota bacterium | reverse complement strand
CCACGCGAGCGTGTCGGCCAGGCTGCGCGAAAGGGGCACGCGCGGCCTCCAGCCGAGGGCGCGCAGTTTCGCCGGGTTCGCGGCGAGGGCCTTCACCTCGGAGCGCCGGACGCGATCGCGGTCGACGTGCTCGCGCACGCGGACCTTGCCGGCGGAGGCCAAGCCGCGAAGGATCGAGCGCATGTCCGTCAGACGCCCCGTGCCGACGTTGTAGGCTTCTCCGGGCCGCCCGCGGCGCATCAGGAGCTCCAGCGCCGCCGCGACGTCGCGCACGTCGACGTAGTCGCGCCGCGGACTCAGGTCTCCGACCTGGACCTCGGGCGCCTGCAGACCGGCGGCGATGCGCGCGATCTGCTTCGCGAACGCTCCGGGCGCGAGGTTCTCCGGCGTGCCGGGGCCGAGGACGTTGAAAATCCGGGCGACCACGACCTGGACGGGTCCTCGGGAATAGGAAAGAGCGGCGAGCGATTGCGCGAGCTTGCAGGAGCCGTAAAGCGTGACGGGCTCGAGGGGGTCTTCTTCCTTCGCGCGCAGCGCCCCGCCCGCGGTCCCGTATTCGGCCGAGGAGCCGGCGACGACCACTCGAACGGGCTCGCCGCGCGCCGCGAGGGCTTCCATCAGATTGATCGTCGCCGTCGCGTGCGAGCGCCACAGGGCGTCCCAGCCACGGCCGCGCGTGCCGCCTGCGAGATGGTAGACCTCGTCGGGCCGAGCGGCGCGGACCGCGTCGCGCGCGTGCGCGGGGCTGGAGAGGTCGAAGGACCGGATGCCCGGCGCCTCGGCGCGGCCTATCTTGATGACACGTCCTCGATGCCGCAGCCGGTCGGCCAGCGGGCCGGCCAGGAACCCGCTGGCGCCGGTGATCAGGATCCGGCGCATGTCAGACGTTGTAGAGCCCGGCCTTGTAGTCGGAAAGGTGCGCGCGCACGTACTCGGCGGTCCGCGCCAGGCCCTGCTCGAGCGGGACGCGCGGCTTCCAACCCGTGAGCTTGAGCGCCTTCTTGTTGCCGCAGATGAGCCGCATGACCTCGCTGCGCTCGGGGCGCACGCGCGCGCGGTCCTCTTGGATCTCGGCGCGGCGCCCGGTGATCTTCATGAGGAGTTTCGCGGTCTGGCCGATGGTGACGCCGCGGCCGGAGCCGATGTTGATGACCTCGCCCACCGCCGCTTTCGCGGCCGCGACCGACAGGAACCCGTCGACGGTGTCGCCGACGAAATTGAAGTCGCGCACGGGGGACAGGGAGCCGATCTTGAGAACGGGCGTCTCCTGCAGCAGCTGGCAGGCGATCGTCGGGATCACGGCGCGGGCCGACTGGCGAGGGCCGTACGTGTTGAACGGACGGCACACCGCGACCGGCAGTCCGAACGACTTCTCGAAGCTCAGCGCGAGCTGGTCGGAGGCGACTTTCGTCGCCGCGTACGGCGACTGCGCCTGGAGCGGGTGCTCCTCGGTGATCGGCACGAACTGGGCCGTGCCGTAGGTCTCCGAGGTCGAGGTCTGGACCAGCTTGCCGACGTTCCAGCGGCGGCAGGCCTCGAGCACGTTGAGCGTCCCCGTGATGTTCGTCGAGACATAAGAGGCGGGAGCGGCGTAGGAGTAGGGGATCGCGATCAAGGCGGCGAGATGGAAGACGGCCTCGGAGCCCTTCACCAGCTCCGCGACGCAGTTCGGGTCGGCGACGTCACCGGCGACGATCTCGACGCGCGGCTTGAGCGCCGCGTCGAGCTCCTCCAGGAAGCCCCAATGGCCGCGCGAGTTGTAGTGGACGAGCGCGCGCACCTTCGCGCCCCGGCGCGCGAGCTCCTCGGTCAGGTGGCTGCCGATGAAGCCGCCGGCCCCGGTCACGACGACGCGGACGTTCTTCCAGTTCATGGGCGGGATTCTACCAATTCGGCCCAGGCGCTTTGCGCGGCCCGGCCCAGGTTCTTCGCGGACAGCGGCCACGCGGCGAGCATCCGGCGGACGTACGAGCGCCGCAGGGCGCGGTCCGAGCCGGGCTCGAGGAGCGCGGAGATCGCGCCGCGCCAGCAGTACGACAGGCGGCGGCGCATGCGCAGGCGGTCGAGCGGACCCGGGTTCGGACCGAAGTAGGAGGCGAAGTGGTCGCGGAGCAGAGACTCCTGGTTCGAGTAGTGGTACTCGACCTTGCTCGACGCGGAGCCCGGGATGACGGTGTAGGAGGCCAAGACTCGGTCGAGGAAGCGGAACGGCCCGACGCGCGACAGCCGCATCCAGAAGTCGTAGTCCTCGACGGTATTGAACTGCGGCTCCTCGCGGAAGCCGCCGATCTCGAGAGCTTTGTCGCGGCGGAACGTCGCCCCGGAGGGGGAGACGGCATTGCCGACGAGGAGGAGCCGGCGGTACATGTCCTTTTCGGCGGGGCCGCGTCGCTCCGTGCGGAGGACTTTCCCGTCCTGCACGACGTCGACGTGGTGGCCGACGAGCACGGCGTCGGGATGGGCATCGAATTCCGCGACCGTGAGCGCGAGCTTATCGGGAGTCCAGAAGTCGTCGTGGTCGAGGAGGGCGATGAGCTCGCCCTTGGCCTCGCGCAGTCCGGTGTTGCGCGCGGCGGCGATGCGGCCGTTGGGGCGGCGAACGCAGACGCCGGGGGTCTTCGTCCGCGCGAGCCAGGCGTCGACGACCGGCCTCGTGTCGTCGGGGGAGCCGTCGTCGACGACGACGATCTCGAAGTCGCGATAGGTCTGGGCCGCGACGGAGTCCAGCGTCGCGGCGATGAACTTGGCCGCCGCGTACGCCGGGATGAGGACCGAGACCCGGGGCACGTCCTAGAGTCCGCGCGCCCGGAGGTCGTGGATCTGGATCATGCCGACCGAGCGGCCGCGGGCGTCCACGACGGGCAGGACGTTGAACGGGTTCTTCCGGTTCTCCATGATCTCGACCGCCTTCGCCGCCAGCGCGCTCGGGGAGATGGTCGTCGGGCGCGTGTTCATGATGCTCGAGATCGGGAGCTTGCGGATGTCGAGGCCCTTCTCCAGGCCGCGGCGGATGTCGAAGTCGGTGATCAGGCCGACGAGGCGGCCGCGCGCGTCGACGACCGAGACCGCGCCCGCGCGCTTGCGCGTCATCTCCATGAGCATCTCCATCGCGGAGACACCGGAGCGCACGACGGGGTTGTCCTCGCCGCCGCGCATGATGTCGGAGACCTTGAGAGTCAGGCGGCGGCCGAGACGGCCGCCGGGATGGTTGAGCGCGAAGTGCTCGCGGCCGAAGCCGCGGACCTTCATCAGCGCGACGGCCAGCGCGTCGCCGACCGCCAGCGCCGCGGTCGTGCTCGACGTGGGCGCGAGGTTGTGCGGGCAGGCCTCCGCCTCGACGGGCGTGAGCAGGACGAGCTCCGCCGCGCGCGTGAGCGTGGAGCTGGGATTGGCGGTCACGGCCACGATATTGACCCCGATCGCGCGCAGGCGCGGCAGAAGCGCGTTGAGCTCCTCCGACTCTCCGGACTTGCCGATCGCGATCAGCACATCGCCCTTCTGGACGAGGCCGAGTCCGCCGTGCAGAGCCTCGGTCGGGTCCAGATGGACCGCCGGGGTGCCGGTCGAGGAGAGGGTGGCCGCGACTTTCTGCGCGATGAGGCCGGACTTGCCGACGCCGGTCACGAGGACCTTGCCCCGGCACTTGGCGAGCAGGCGCACCGCCGCCGCGTAGCGCGCGTCGACGGCCCGGCCGAGCCCGGCGAGCGTCTTGGCCTCCAAGGCGAGCACTCGGCGCAGTTCGCGTATGACTTCGGCGTCCTTTCGAGCGGGCTTCATGAGCGGAGGTAGCGCGCGCGGCCTCGCGGCGTGGCGAACAGTTCTTGGACCGTCTCGTAGTCGTCCGGACGGCCGATGTCGAGCCAATGCGACTTGTTGCGGTAGCCGCGCACGCTCCCGCCGCCGGCCTTGATGCGCTGCATGAGCTCGGGGATGCCGATCGCCTCGCCGTCCTTGATGTGCTTGAGCACGCGGCGGTCGAAGACGTTGACCCCCATGCTGACGAGATACGGGTAGGAGGGCTTTTCCGTGTAGCCGCGCAGGCGGTTCTCGCCGTCGAGATCGATGACCCCGAAGTCGATCTTGTAGAGTCGCTCCTGCACGGCGAGCACGGCGTCGGCCTTCGTCTCGCGGTGGTACTCGTAGACCTTGCCGAAGTCGAGCGAGGTGAGCAGGTCTCCGTTGATCGTCAGAAAGCGGGGCTGGAGTCCGCGGATGAGCTTCAGGGCCCCGGCGGTGCTCAGCGGCTTGTCCTCGCGCACGTAGCGGATCTTCACGCCCCAGCGGCGGCCGTCGCCGCAGTACGCCTCGATCAGCTCGGCCAGATGGCCGGTCGAGATGATGATGTCCTTGAAGCCGAAGTGCTTGAGCTGGCGCAGGACGATCTCGATGATCGGGTAGTCGCCGACGGGGACGAGCGGCTTGGGCAAGGTCGCGGTGAAGGGTCGCAGGCGCGTGCCCTTGCCTCCCGCGAGGATGACGGCTTGGCGCTTCATGCTCCCGCCTCCATGTCGGCGCGCATCGCGGCGAGGCCTTCGGCGAGCGTGAGCGCCTTCACGCCGAGCTCGCGCTCCATGCGCTTGACGCTGAACGTGGTGTTCTTGGGGCGGGCGGCGATGCCCGGGAACCGGGAGCTGTCCACGCGCTTGATC
>DATNGC010000040.1:0-6818 GCA_035606075.1 Elusimicrobiota bacterium | reverse complement strand
GGGAACAGATGCATGACCCGCGCCATGGACGGCGTGAACGGGGAGAGCAAGAGATAGACGATCGCGACGACCCACGGCATGGTCCAGCGTCTGGGAGTCTCCTTCCGCCGGACGACGAGCAATATCGCGGCGATCGCGAGCGCCGCCGCCGGGAAGGCCAGGCTCGAGGAGGGGAAGGCCTTGGTCCTTTCGACGAAGAACCACAAGCCGTCCTTGCCTTCCGCCAGATTCGCCATCTGCCGAAGCCGCTGGAGCAGGTTTCCGGCGTAATCGAGATTGTTCCCGACCTCGTCCCGCGCGCCGAAGCGCTGCGACCAATAGGACCAAAATTCGCCCAGATGGACCGCGCACGCCCACGCGAAAGCGCACACGAAAGCGAAAAACGAGATAAAGCAGCCCAGCAGGAGGCGGCGCCGCCGGACCGACTGCGCCGGCAAAAGGCCCGCCGCCGCGCGGCGATAGAAGGCGGCGTAGACCAGCAGTCCGACGATGAACGCGGCCATCGTGCTCCGGCAGGCGAACGCCAATCCGAGAGCGGCGGACCCCAGGCAGGCGAGCCTCGTCTGGCGCTCGTCGGCATAGCGGAGCAGGAAGTAAAGCGCCGCGGGCGCCAGAGCGGTCTCCGCGATGCCCGCGCGCCCGCCGATCATCGAATAGAGGACGAAGGTCGGGGACGTCGCCAGGAACAACGCGGCGAAAAACGACGTCCAACGGTCCCGGTACAAGGCCAGTCCGAGGAGATAAGTCGTCCAGACCGCGAGACCGCCGAGGACGCCGTCGCGCGACAGCATCGCGGCGGGCGTATGGCCGAAGAGCGCCACGAATGGGATCGTGACGTAGAACTCGCCGGAGCCGTGCTTGAAGCCGTCCAACAGCGGGATGTCGAGAGCCGACCACCGGCCGTGAAGCAAGCCGGGAAGTCCCCTCAGACAATCCCAAGCGACGAGGCCCAAGCGCGGGCTCGGCACGCCCAGATAGCGCCGGATCGGAAGATAAAAAATGAAGAAGAGGCCGAGGCAGAAGAGCGGGGGAACGACGGCGAGGAGCGCACGCGCGATCCTCGCATGGCCGTGCCTCCTCATCCCGCTATCGTGGCAGATTTTCGCACGCGCTGAAAGCGGAGGGAGCGCACGCCGGCCGTCTTGACACCGCTGGAAGGGCACGCTATCGTCTTGTCGTGGCAAGGAGACAGCCGTCGGCGGCCCTGGAGCGGGCGTGCGCCGCCGCCGTCGGCCTGGGCGTGGTCCTGCGCGCGGCCGGCTTATTCGCCCCGATCGGGCCGATGGAGTTCATGGGACTGCGCCCGGCGTCCAGGCCGCTGGCCGTTCTGCTGGCCATGTTCTATACGCCTCAGGCCGAGGTCGCCGACCCGCCCTTGTTCCACGTCCTCCTGCGCGTCTGGGAATCGTCCTTCGGCTTCGGCCTCCTCAGCGTCAGGATTTTCACCGCTTTGATCGGAATCGCCGCCGTCGCGGCGGCGGCGTGGGCGGCCTATAAGCTCTCCGGGGAGCGCGCCGCCTGGATCGCCGCGGCGGTCGTCTCCCTGCATCCGTTCGCCGCGGCCTATTCCCTTTTCGCGCGAAACTACTGCCTGCTCTTGCTGCTCGGTTTTCTCGGAATCGGCTTCCTCGTCGAAGCGGAGCGTTCGGACACGCTCGCCGCTTGGATCCGGTTCTTCGCCGTCGCGCTGGCCGCCGCGCTCACGAACAATCTAGCGCCCGCCATGATCGCGTCGGCCTTCGTCTGGCTCGCGTTCCGCGCTCGCGCCGGCCGGTGGCGGCCTTCGGCGCGGTCCGCCGTCCCGGCCGCGGCCGCCGCCGCTCTGTATGCCGCCTGGATTCCCGGTCTCCTGCTCGAGCTCCGCATTCCGGAGCTCGCGACCGACAGCCCCTCTCCTCTCGTCGCCGGTTACGCGCTGTCCGGCGTCGGCGTCCAAATCGAGCAATCGACGACGCTATGGCCTCTCCCCGCTCTCGGACTGCTTCTCTGCGCCGCGCTGGCCTTCGCCCTCGGCGCGAGGACGCGAGGACGCGCGCGCGGCGTCGCGCTGGCTCTGGCCGGCGGGGGAGCGCTCTGCCTCCTGCTCCCGATCTGCGCGTCCTATGGGCTGACGCCGATCTTTTCGCCTTGGCGGCATTCGATCATCGCGCTGCCCGCGGTCTGCCTCTTCTGGGCCACGGCTCTCGCCGACGCTCCGGACGCGGCGGCGGCGGGCGCCGCGCTCGCCTTGCTCGCGCTTTTTTCCTACCCTTTGGCCGGCTTCCTGACGGCGGAGCGCACGCCGTATCCCGCCATCGCCGAGGCGGTGACCGCCTTGCGCCGCGACGCGGGCGCCGAGGTCCTCGTGCAGCCCCCGGGCCGCCGCGACTTCATCGCGCCTTATGACCCCGCGGACGCGGTCGCTCCTCCTCCGCTGTGCGGCCGAGCGGAGGACCGCCTGCCGCCGGCCGTCGTCGTGGCCAGAATCCGGATGCGAAACCGGATCCCCAAGTCCGAGCGCTGCGACTGGGGCGTGCTGCGCGCGCGCTACGCCCGGGTCGAGTCGCGTTCCTTCGGCTGGTACGCGGTCGTCTCGCGCTACGAGCGCCTTCCGGCGGGCGGGACCGCTCGCCGCTAGAGGCGGAGGTCGCCCAAGCGCGTTTTCGGCGTCTTGACAGCGGGGGACGAGCACGCTATCGTCTTGAGATGACGCCGAGGACGCCGACGCCCGGACGGACCGTCCTCATCAACGCCCCCTGGGGCGCGATCGCCCATCCGAGCATCCAAGTCGGCCTGCTCAAGCGCTGCCTCGAGGAGCGGGGACTGCCCTGCGACGCCGCCTACGCGAACCTGTGGCTGCTCGAGCGCCTGTCCTACGACGACTATCTCGAGGTCTGCGAGTACTACAGCTTCCTCGGCGAGTGGCTGTTCTCCGGCCCGCTGTTCGGCGACCTGCGAGGGCCGGACGGCCTCGACTTCTGGGACGCCTTCCTGCGCTGCTATCCGGACGCGTCCGGGCGCTTCGGCGCGTACGGCGGCGAGCGCATGCGCGCGTTCCGCGAGCGGCTGGTTCCCGCCTTCGTCGACGACTTCCTGAGCCGCCTCGACTGGTCGAAGTACTCCGTGGCCGGCTTCACCTGCACGTTCGATCAGGTCGTCCCTTCGCTCGTCCTCTCGCGCGAGCTCAAGCGCAGGCACCCGGGGCTCAAGATCGTCTTCGGCGGTTCCCAGCTCGACGGCCCGATGGGGCCAGCGTATCAGCGGGCGTTCCCGTGGATCGACCACGTCGTCCTCGGCGAGGGCGAGGAGTCCTTCCCGAGCCTGGTCGAGCGCCTGGCGCGCGGCGAGGACGGCGCGGGTCTGGCGGGAGTGACGCGCCGAGACGCCTCGGGCGCCGTCGTGCTGGACGCGCCGCCCCGTCCCGTCGCCGACATCGGACGCTTCCCGGTCCCCGACTACGACGACTATTTCGCCACCCTCGACGAGCTCTGCCGGCGCACGCGCGCCGTCGTGCCCCGGCCGGTGCTCCTGGTCGAGACCGCCAAGGGCTGCTGGTGGGGGGAGAAGTCCCATTGCGTGTTCTGCAGCCTCAACGACGAGACGATCGCCTTCCGCGCCAAGAGCGCCGAGCGCGTCCTTTCGGAGCTGCGCGCGCAGAGCCGCCGCTACGGCAGCTTCTCCTTCCGGGCCGTCGACAGCATCTTCGAGAAGACCTATTTCGAGAAGCTCCTGCCGGAGCTCGAGGACCTCGACCTGGACCTCTACTTCGAGGCCAAGGCCAACATCTCCCTGCCGGGGCTGGAGGCGATGGCGCGAGCCGGCGTGCGCGAGTTCCTGATCGGGCTCGACAGCCTGAGCACCGGCGCGCTCAAGCTCATGCGCAAGGGAGGCACGGCGCTGCAGAACGTCCAGCTGCTCAAGTGGGCGCGCCGCTGCGGGATCCGCACCGAATGGGCCATCCTGTACCGCTGCCCTGGCGAGACCCCGGCGATGTACGAGGAGATGACCGCGCTCATGCCCAAGCTGAGCCACCTCGAGCCGCCGCGCTCGCTGCGCGAGCTCAAGCTGTTCCGCTTCAGCCCGTTCCACGAGCGCCCGGCCGACTTCGGCATCGCGAACGTCCGGCCCTGCGCGCTGTACGAGTACATCTTCCCGCCGGGCGCCGTCGCCCTCGACGAGATCGCGTTCGTCTTCGACGCCGACTGGAAGGCCGCGGCCGGGGCGCGCGCCGCGCTGCCCGCGCTCGAGGCGGCGCGCGAGGCGTGGGTCCGGGCAGACGCGGCGGGGCGCACGCTCGAGTACCGCCGCGGCGCGGGCTTCATCGAGATCGTCGACGCCCGCTCCGCGAGCGGGCGGCGCGACCACTGGGTCTACGAGGGCTGGCGCGCCGAGCTCTACGACCGCTGCGACGCGGTCCGCACGCGCTCCGAGCTGGCGGCGCTGGCGCGCGAGCGGGGCGCCGCGCCGGACGAGCTCTCCGCGGCGCTCGACGAGTACGTCGCCCGCAGCCTGATGCTCGAGGAGGGCGGCCGCTACCTGAGCCTGGCGCAGCCGCCGCGCGCGGCGGCGCTCGAGCCGGCGTCCGCGGCGCGCCCCGCGCGGCGCGAGGAGCTCCGCCGGTGAGCGCACGCCCGGCCGTCAGCGTCGTGATGGCGGCCCGAGACGGCCGGCGCACCATCGCGCGCGCTCTCGACTCCGTCGCCGCCCAGACCTATCGCGATCTCGAGACGATCGTGGTGGACGACGGGTCCACGGACGGCACCTGGGAGCTGCTGCGCGAGCGCCCCGGCCTCCGCCTCCTGCGCGCGCCGCGCCCGTCCGGCGCCGCGGCGGCGCGCAATCGCGGCCTCTCCGCCGCGCGCGGGCGCTTCGTCGCTTTCCTCGATCAGGACGACCTCTGGCGGCCGCGCTTCCTCGAGACGGCGCTCGCCGCGTTCGACGCCGAGGCCATGATCGTCTCGACCAACTACGACCTGATCGGCGACGGCGGACGCGTGAGCCTGCGCCGGGCCATCCGTCCCGGCCGCCACCTCGATCCGGCCGTGCGCGCGCTGGGGCTCGAGCACCTTCCGCACATCTCCTCGACGGTCCTGCGCCGCGAGGTGTTCGCCCGCGTCGGACGCTTCGACGAGTCCTTCACCGTGCTGTGCGAGGACGCGGACTTCTGGTACCGCGCCGCTCTCGCGCTCGGCCCGGCCGCCTTCCGCCTCGTGGACCGGCGCCTCGCCTGCTACCGCCGGACGCGGCCGGTCCTGCGGTCGCCGACGGTCCGCAAGCTCCGGGATTGGCCGCGGCTGCGCGAGAAGGAGCGCGCTCGCCTCTTCGAGCTCGCGCGCCTCCTCGTCAAGCACGACGCGTGGATGTCGCTGGCGGGCGCCGCGGGAGAGCCGGCGTGAAGCTCGCGCTGCTCCTGCCCGTCTGGGACGACCCGACTCTACCGGGGATCGCCCGCGATCTGGCCGCGGCCCTGCCCGGCGACGCCGACATCCTCGTCGTCGCGCGGGCGCGAAGCCGCTCCCAAGAGCGGCGCCTCCGCGACGGCCGTCTCGACGTGCGGCTCGTCGGCTGGACGGCTCCGGCGTTCCTGCGGCCCCTCGAATCCGTCGCGAACCTCTTCCTCGTCCCCGCCGCGCTTCTCCGCCTTCTCGGACGCGAGAAGCCCGACGCCGTCCACTATCATTTCTCGGGCAACGACTCCTGGCTGCTCGTCGCGCTCGCCGCGCCCTTCCTGCGCGCGCCGCTCTACGTCTCGCTCCACTCCGCCCTGCGAGGCTTCCCCGGCCAGCCCGTCCGGCGGCGGCTGTGCCGGCGGGTCCTCACCCGCGCCCACGCCGTCAGCGCCGTCTCCGACGCCGCGCGCGACTCCGTCGCCGCCGACTTCCCGGAGCTCGCCGCGAAGACGACGACGATCCGCAACGGGGTCGACGTCGCCTTCTTCGCCGGCGCCGAGGGGCCGCGCCCTCACGCGCGGCGCTTCGCCTTGACGATCTCTCGCAGCGCTCCGGGCAAGGGTCTCGACGTGCTGCTGCTCGCCTTCCACGCGGCGGCCGCGACGCGGCCCGACGTCGACCTGCTCGTCTGCGGAGCCGACGACGACGAGGGTCAGACCCGGGCGTTCGCGGGCGCGCTGCGCCTCGGCGACCGCGTGCGCTGGCTGGGCGTGCGTCCCAAGTCCGAGCTCGCCGTCCTCCTGCGGCATTGCGAGGTGATGGCCCTCGGCTCGCGCCAGGAGGGCATGCCGCTCGCGGCGCTCGAGGCTTTGGCCGCCGGCGCGCCGATCGTGGCGGCCTCGGCGGGCGGGACGGCGGAGTGCCTGCGCGACGGCGAGACGGCAGTCCTCGTGCCGCCCCGGGATCCGGCCGCGCTCGCGGAAGCGCTCGGCCGCGTCCTCGACGACGCCGCGCTGCGCGCCCGCCTGTCCGAGGCGGCGCGCCGCGCGGCGCCTCCGTTCGACCGCGCGGAGATGGCGCGCGCCTACGCGCGCTGGTATGCGTCGTAAGACAGGGGCGGTCGTCCTCGTCAGCCCGCCCTGGGGGCGGCTGGACATGCCGTCGCTCTCCTGCGCGACGCTCAAGCCCGTGCTCGAGCGCGCCGGGCGGGACGCCCGCGTCGTCCATCTCAATCTCGAGCTCGCCGCCGCTCTCGGCGCCGAGAGCTACCACTCCCTCGCCGACGACACGCTCTTTCTGGGCGACGCCGTCTTCTCGGCCGGCCTGGGCGGCCGCCGGCGCCGCGATTGGGCCCCGCTGTGCGCGCTCGTGTCGAGGCGCTTCCGGCGCGCGCGCGGCGCCTCAAGCCCCGGCGCCGCCCGCCTCCGCGCGCTCGCGCGGCGCGCGTCG
>DATNGC010000039.1:0-12534 GCA_035606075.1 Elusimicrobiota bacterium | reverse complement strand
GCTCGGGCGGCGGCGCCTTTTCGGCGAGCTTCTTGAGGGCGGCGGTCGACTCGGGCTCCGGACGCTTGGCCAGTGCTTTGGCCGCCTCGAGGCGCACGCGGCCGCTCTTGTCGGACAAGGCCTTGGTCAGGAACACGATGGAACCGGGGTCGGAGAAGGAGCCCAGGGCGAAGGCGGCCTCGGCGCGCACCGACGCGGAAGCGTCATAGGCAGCGGCCTTCTTGAGCGCCTCGAGGCCTTCACGCCCGATGAGGCCGAGCGAATGCGCGGCGGAGGCGCGCACGCCCTCGTCGGGGTCCTTCATCGCGTCGACGAACTGTTTGGCGTCGCTCTGGCCGAGGCGCGCGAGCGCCACGGCGGCGGCGTCGCGGACCTCGCCGGCCGGGTCGGCGAGCGCGGAGCGCAGGGGGTCGACGGCGGAGTCTTTCCCCACCTCGCCGAGCTTGAGCGCGGCGCGGGCGCGCGCGGAGTCGCGGGCCATGCGCTTGAGCTCCTCGGCGGGGCTCGCGGCGCGGCCGGACATGATGGGCTTGGTCTCGTCGATGAGGGCGACGAGGCCCTGCACGTCGCCGAGCTTGAGAAGGCTGGCGGCGGCGGCGATGCGCACGTCGGCGTTGTTGTCCGCGAGGGCGCGCTTGAGCGTCGAGATCGCGGCGCGGTTGCCCAAGTCCCCCCACGCGGACGCGACGACGGCGCGGACCTCGGGATCGGGGTCGGCGGCGCAATTGGCCAGGACATCGACGGCCTCTCGCCCGAGGACGGCGGGAGTCGCGGTGGAGACGACGACGGGCGCGCCCTTGGGGGCGGCCCGCGCGGCCGTGCTGAACGCCGCGAGGGCGCTCACGAGTAGCATGCCCGGGGATGTTATCAGGGTAGCGTTACGGGATTATTTCGGGACCGCGGCCGTCAAACTGGTGGGCCCGCCAGGAATCGAACCCGGATCTCTTGGTTCGAAGCCAAGTGCTCTATCCGTTGAACTACGGGCCCTAGCGCTGATGATACAACAAATCAATTTCGAGCGGACGGGCGCGTCATCGGCGCGGGCCGCGCGCGTCGTATCCGCGACGGAGTTTTTGGTATGATCCCGCTAGGTTTATTCACGGAGGCTTTCCATCATGGGCGGGCATTCCCACTGGGCGAACATCAAGCACAAGAAAGGCGCGGCGGACGCGCGTCGCGGCAAGGCGTGGACCAAGTGCTCCCGGGAGATCACGATCGCGGCCAAGCTCGGCGGCAGCGGCGACCCGGGCTCCAATCCCCGCCTGCGCAAGGCCATGGACGACGCCAAGGCCGTGCAGATGCCCTCCGACACGATCAAGCGCGCCATCATGCGCGGCACCGGCGAGCTCGAGGGCGCCGCCTTCGAGGAGCTGACCTACGAGGGCTACGCCGCCGGCGGCGTGGCCCTGCTCATCGACTGCACCTCCGACAACCGCAACCGCACCCGCGGCGAGATCCACACCATCATGGCCCGCAGCGGCGGCGCCCTCGGCGCGCCCAATTCCGTCGCCTGGATGTTCAAGACCAAGGGCCTCATCGTCGTCAATAAAGAAGGCGCCCCCTCCGAGGACGAGGTCATGGGCGTCGCGCTCGACCTCGGCGCCGACGATTTCAAGGCCGAGGGGACCGTCTACGAGATCTACACGTCCCCCAACGACCTCCAGAAGGTCAAGGACGGCCTGGCCGCGAAGAAGATCAACGCCGTCTCGGCCGAGGTCGCCAAGATCCCCGACAACATGGTCGCCGTCAACGAGCAGGACGCCCCCAAGGTGCTCAAGCTCGTCGAGGCCCTCGAGGAGCTCGACGACGTCAAGGACGTCTACGGCAACTACGACATCCCCGACGCCGTGATGGAGAAGCTCGCCGCTTGACGCGCGTCCTCGGAGTCGATCCGGGACTTCACGAGACCGGCTGGGCCGTCATCGACGGCGCGTCGGCCTCCCCCCGCCTCGTCGCCTCCGGCGTCATCCGCACCCAGCCGGGAGCCATGCTGCCATTGCGCCTGAAGGCCATCCACGCCGAGCTCGAGTCCGTGATCAAGGAGCACGCCCCCGAGGCCTGCGCGATGGAGGAGATGTTCTTCACCACCATCGCCGTCACCGTGCGCGCGACCCTGCAGGCGCGCGGCGTCGCCCTGCTGGCGCTCGCCCAGGCCGGACACCCCGTGCACGAGTACAACCCCAAGACCGTCAAGCTCACCCTCACCGGCTCCGGCCGCGCCGAGAAGGCGCAGATGCAGGCCGTCGTGCAGAAGGCCTTGGGCCTCGCCGACAGGCTGCGCCCCAACGACGTGGCCGACGCCGCCGCCATCGCCCTGTGCCACATGCGCGCCGGCCGCGCGAAGGGCCTCAAAGTCCTCGACTCCTGGGGCGCGCGATGATCGCCTCCCTGCGCGGGACCGTGCTGTCCAAGGACCTCGAGAGCCTCATCCTCGAGGTCGGAGGCGTCGGCCACGAGATCCACGTCACCGCCGCCACCGCCTCGCGCGCGGGCGTCGGCGCCGAGCTCCTGCTCATGGTCGTGCCGTCCTACGCCATGTACGGCGGCAGCGAGACCCTGTACGGCTTTCTGGATGCCTCGGAGAAGGCCATGTTCTGCGCCTTCCGCGACGAGATCCCCGGCACCGGCGCCAAGAAGGCGCTCGAGTACTTGGACAAGGCCGCCAAGTCCCTCCCCGATTTCCGCCGCGCCGTCATCGACCGGGACGAGAAGATGCTGGGCGCCGTGTTCGGCTTCTCCAAGAAGACCGCGACCAAGATCGTCGACGCGCTGAAGGGCAAGCTCGACGACATGCGCGTCGGCGGCGCGCCGCACATCCAGAGGATCGGCGAGACGGTCCCGGCCACGGGCGCGTGGAGCCAAGCCTTGAGCGCGCTCGAGGCCCTCGGCTACAAGCCGTCGGAGGTCCGCGCCGCACTCCAGGCTTTGGCCGAGGAGCACGGCGGCAAGGAGCTGCCCGCCGAACAGCTCGTGCGGCAGGCGCTCAAGCGGTTATGAACTGTGTCCGGACACAGTCGGTCCTTGCGGAGCGCGGGGTGAATCGTGGCTAACCCACGGGAAGGCGAATCGATCCTGAACCCGGGCGCCTCCCCCGTCGAGGAGCGAGCAGACCAGGCCCTGCGCCCCAAGTCCTTGTCGGAGTTCATCGGCCAGGAGTCGCTCAAGGAGAACCTCTCGGTCTTCATCAAGGCGGCCAAGCAGCGCGGCGAGCCGCTCGACCACTGCCTGTTCTACGCCCCGCCCGGCCTCGGTAAAACGACGCTCGCCAACATCCTGGCCCGCGAGATGGGCGTCAACCTGCGGACCGCCAGCGGTCCGATCCTCGAGCGCGTCGGAGACCTGGCCGCGTTATTGACGGACATCTCCGAAGGAGATGTGTTCTTCATCGACGAGATCCACCGCCTCAACGCCGTCGTCGAGGAGGCCCTGTACCCCGTCATGGAGGACTTCACCTTCTTCATCTCGACGGGCAAGGGCCCGGCCGCGTCCACCCTCAAGCTCGCCGTGCCGCGCTTCACCTTGGTCGGGGCCACGACGCGCTCGGGTCTTCTCACCGGTCCGCTGCGCGACCGTTTTGGGATCGTCGCCCAACTCGGGTTCTATGGCCCCGAAGAGCTGAGACGCATCGTCCTGCGCTCGGCCGGCCTTCTCGGCGTGCCCTGCGAGCCGGCGGGCGCCGACGAGATCGCGCGCCGCTGCCGCGGCACCCCGCGCATCGCCAACCGCCTCCTGCGGCGCGTGCGCGACTTCGCGCAGGTCGGCGGCGGCGGCAAGATCACGTCCGCCGTCGCCCAGCACGCGCTCGGCAAGCTCGAGGTCGACGCCGAGGGCCTGGACCCGATGGACCGGCGCCTGCTCAAGGCCGTCATCGAGAAGTTCGACGGCGGCCCCGTCGGCGTCGAGAACCTGGCCATCGCCGTCAGCGAGGAGCTCGACACCGTCACCGACGTGATCGAGCCGTTCCTGATCACGGCCGGCTTCCTCGCGCGCACGCCCCGCGGACGCGTGGCCACGCCGAAGGCGTACTCGCATCTGGGACTGAAGGCGCCGCGCCGCCCGCTCGACCTCCTGTGACCGCGGCGCTCCCCCTCGCGCTCCTCGCCGCCGTCGCGACGCGCGCGCGCGCCGAGCCGCCCGCGCCGGCGCGCCTGGAGATCGCGATCGTCCATCAGGCGGTCTCGACGACGATCGAGGCGGTCGGCCCGGTGGACGTCGTCCCGCCGGGCGGCCGGGCCAAGCCGCTCGAGTGGAAGGGCGAGCTCAAGCTCGGCCCCCGCGAGGGCGGCCTGCGCTTGGCGCAGCTGAAGCTCCCGAGCGAGACGCGCCTCGAGCCGCGCGAGGGCGCCCTGATCAAGGTCGGCCCCAATCAATACCGCGGCTCGCTGATCCTGCGCCTCGACCCCGGACAGACCGTCACCGTGGTCAACGACGTCGGCATCGAGGACTACCTCGAGGGCGTCCTGCCGCACGAGATGGACCCGGACTGGCCCCTGGAGGCGCTGAAGGCCCAAGCCGTCGTCGCGCGCAGCTTCGCGTACGCGAACATGGGCAAGTTCCGCAAGGACGGCTTCGACCTGACCGCCGACACCCGCTCGCAGATGTACAAGGGCGTCACCGCGGTCAACGACAACGTCCGGAGGGCCGTCAAGGAGACGCGCGGCGAGGTCCTCGGCTGGCACGGCGAGCTGCTGCGCGTGTACTACCACGCCTGCTGCGGCGGCCGCACCGAGAACGCCGCCGACGTCTGGGGCGGAGACCCCAAGGCCACGCCGCCGCCGCTGCGCGGCGTGAAAGACCCGTGGTGCGCCGCGTCGCCGCACATGCGCTGGACCGCGTTCTTCGCCTGGCAGGACGTCATGGCGGCCATCGAGGAGAGAAGGCGCCTGCCCGGCCCGCTCAAGACGCTCAAGATCGGCCGCCGCGACCTCGCCGGCTACGTGCGCGACTTCGTCGCCCGCGCCGGCGGCAAGGACCTGACCGTCAAGGCGTCGGACCTGCGCTCCTCGCTCGGCGCGGCGGACCTCAAGAGCGCGCGCATCACGAGGCTGATCGTGAAGAAGAAAGGATTGGAGTTCGTCGGCGCCGGCTCCGGCCACGGCGTCGGCCTGTGCCAGTGGGGCGCGCGCATCCAGGCCGACAAGGGCCGCAAGTACGAGCAGATCCTGCGCTTCTACTTCCCCGGCGCCGACCTCTCGGAGATCGCCGAGTGAAGCCGCGCCTGCCCGTCGCCGACTTCGACTACGAGTACCCCGAGGAGCTGATCGCGTCGGCCCCCGCGGAGCCGCGCGACTCCTCGCGCCTGCTGGTGCTGGACCGCGCGTCCGGCGCGGTGGAGCACGCCGTGTTCCGCGAGCTCCCGCGCTTCCTGAGGCCGGGCGACTGCCTCGTGCTGAACCGGACCAAGGTCATGCCCTTCCGGCTCATCGGCAAGAAGTCCACCGGCGGCAAGGCCGACCTGCTCCTCGTGCGCGAGCTCGGCCCCGCGTCGTGGACCGCCCTCGCCTCGGGCTTCAAGGCGGGCCAGTCCCTGATATTCCCGGGAGGCATGACCGCGCGCGTCGAGGGCGTGACCCCCGAGGGCGAGTACCGCCTGACCTTCGCGAGCGCCGACGTGCGGCCCTACCTCGCCGAGCACGGCCTGCCGCCTCTGCCGCCCTACATCGCCAAGAAGCGCGCCGCCTCGCGCGAGGACGCCGCCCGCTACCAGACCGTGTACGCGCGCGACGAGGGCTCGATCGCCGCCCCCACCGCCGGCCTGCACTTCACCCCGGAGCTGCTGAAGACGCTCAACGCCGGAGGCGTTCAAACCGCCTGGGTCACGCTCCACGTCGGCCGCGGCACGTTCCGCCCCATCGCGGGCGACGACGCCAACGCCCACGTCATGCTGCCCGAGCGCTACGAGGTCGACGAGGACGAGTCGTCGAAGATGACCGCGGCCAAGGCGCGCGGCGGCCGCCTCGTCGCCGTCGGCACCACCGCCACGCGCACGCTCGAGACCTTGGCCGCCCGCCCCGAGGGCTTGGGGCCCGGCTCCGGGGAGAGCTCGCTGTACATCACCCCCGGCCACGAGTGGCGGGCGGTCGACGCGCTCCTGACCAATTTCCACCTTCCGCGCTCCACGCCGCTCATGCTCGCCAGCGCCTTCGCCGGCCGCGAGCGCCTTTTGGCGGCCTATCGGGAGGCCGTGTCGCGGCGCTATAGACTTTTCTCCTTCGGAGACGCTACACTCATCCTTTGAAATGATGAAAATGACAACGCGGCGCCGGCGTCCGCTCGTCCTGGCCCTGCTGGTCGCCGGCGCCGCCTCCGGCGCGCGCGCGGCCGACGACGCCTTCGAGTTCTTCAGCGAGGAAGCCAAGGTCACCACGGCGTCGCGCCGCCTCGAGCCGGTCAGCGAGGCGCCGGTCGCGGTCGAGATCGTCACCGCCGACGACATCCGCGAATCCGGCGCGGTGAACATCTGGGACCTGCTCCGCTACCGCGCCGGGATGGACGTGATCGACGGACGCTCGGGCGAAGGCAATCGCGCCCTCGTGTCCATCCGCGGCTTCCCGGCCGAGTTCGTGAACAGCCTGCTCGTGCTCGTCGACGGGCGGAGCGTCTTCACCGGGCTGTCGGGCGGAGCGGTCTGGCAGGAGCTCCCCGTCCAGATCCAGGACATCGAGCGCATCGAGATCATCCGGGGTCCCAACGCGGCCCTGTACGGCTCCAACGCCGGGCTCGGCGTCATCAACATCATCACGAGGAGACCCGTCCCGGAGAGGACCGTTTCCGGCGGAGCGCAGGGCGGCAACCAAGGCCTGCATCGCGAGCAGGCGGCCTTCGAGGACGGCGGCGCGGCCGGGGCCTACCGGCTCAGCTACACGCACAAGGAGGAGCAAGGGTTCCCGACGACCCGGGGAACGGCCGGACAAGACTACCTCTTCTCCAACAAGGGGAATTTCCGCGGATACTGGAAGCCGACCGAGGACTCCACGGTCGAGCTGCTCAGCGGAGGCGGCTGGGACGACGTCGGCGTCATCGACGGCGGCAACCCGTCCGGGCGCTTCCGGAACCACTTCGAGATGCTCAAGCACTCCTGCGATTTCTCCCCGGAGTCGTCCGTCGAAGCGATGGTCTCGCGGCGCGAGGACGTCCGGACCTACGACGAGACCGCGGGCGGCCTGCTGACGGTCCGGGAGATCCAGTACGACGCCGAGGCGCAGCACCGGCTGGACTGGATGGACGGCGCGCTGCACACGGTCTACGGCGGCAATTTCCGCTACACGGGAGTGGACTCGACGCAGCTCTTCATGAATCATCCGTATCAGAAGAACGCCATGCAGCGCGGCTTCGCCAGCCAGTCCTGGCAGGTCCTTCCGCGGCTGAACCTCGTCGGCGCCGCGTCCGTCGAGCACACCGACACCGGCGGAGTCGAGCCGGCTTACCAGTTCGCGGCGGTCTCGCGCCCTTGGGACTCGCACGTGTTCCGCGCCTCCTACGCCTTGGCGCCGACGATCCCCACGATCTACAACAAGGCCGCCGACCAGCGGGCCTCCTCGTCGGTGCTGCTGATCGGAAATCCGTCGATGGTGCCGCAGCGCCTGCGCTCCTACGAGGTCAGCTACCAGGGCTCCGACGGGCGCCGGATGCAGTGGGAGACCAACCTGTTCTACATGACCGTCGACCGCCTGAGCGAGACCGTCGTCCAAAGCGTCGCCGGCCCCCTGACGACGTTGACCTTCGACAGCGGCGACGACGCGATCGCGCGCGGCGCCGAGGTCAAGTGGAGCTATCGCTGGAGTCCCCGCCGCTCGGTCTACGCCAACTACACCTACGAGACGATCTCCGACGCCAAGGGCCAGACGAACGTGCGCAAGGGAACGCCCCCGCACAAGGCGAACCTCGGCGGGACGACGGACCTCACCCGCGGCTTCTCCCTGACCCTGAACGCCGGCTATCAGGACGCGCACACGCTCAATTCCCAGGCCACGGGGCAGACGCTGGACATCCCCGAGTATTGGCGCGCCGACGGCCGGCTTGCCTTCAGCCCCGCCCGCGGCTGGGAGCTCTTCGTCGCCTGCCAGAACATGCTGCAGGCCAGGCACGTCGAGTTCGCCGACGGCCTGGTCGTGCCGCGGACCTATCAGGCAGGCGTCACGGCGAGGTTCGGGCCGTGACGCGGGCGCTCGCGGCCGTCCTCCTGCTCGCCGCGGCCTCCGCCCGCGCGGACGACGACGCCTTCCAATTCTTCAAGGAGGAGGCGCAGGTCGTCACCGCGTCCCGCCGTCCCGAGCCCGCGCTGCGCGCCCCGGCGGCGGTGGACGTCGTCACGGCGGAGGAGATCAAGGCGTACGGCTTCAAGGAGATCTGGGACGTCCTGCGCTACCGCGCGGGCATGGACGTGCTCGACGGGACGTCCATCGACGGCAACCGCGCGCTCGTCTCGTCGCGCGGCTTCACGAAGGAGTTCGTCTCCGAGATGCAGGTGCTCGTCGACGGCCGCTCGGTGTACAACCCCCTCCTCGGCGGCGTGTATTGGAAGAGCCTGCCGGTCCAGATGGAGGACATCCAGCGCATCGAGATCGTGCGCGGCCCGAACGCCGCGCTTTACGGCTCCAACGCCGGTCTGGGCGTCATCAACATCATCACGAAGAAGCCCGCCGCGCGCGGCCGCGCGGCGGCGGGCGCCTGGGGCGGCACGCAGGCCTCGGTCGGGACGTTCGAGAACGCGACCGCGGGCGGCGCGTCCGCGGCCCTGAGGATCAGCCACGAGTACCGTTCCCAGGACGACGCGCAGAACTCCGCCGGCGCCAGCGCCAACGACTTCGTCCACACCCAGAAGGTCAACGTCCGGGGCCGCTGGAGTCCCGACGCGAAGACCGAGGTCGAGTTCCTCGGAGGCGGCTCCTGGCTGACGGCGGGCATCCCCGGCGTGCCCAACTCCCCGACGGCCGAGAACACCGTGAACTTCCAAGCCGCGCGCGCGACGCGCGCGCTCGGAGGCTCGTCGGGCGTCGAGGCGTCGCTGTCCCGCTCGGAGATGGTGATCGACGCCGTCGCCCTGCCCGGGGGGCCCGCCCAGGCGCGGATGTACCAGTACGACGCCGAGGCTCTCCATCATTTCACGTGGCTCGACGAGCGCGTCACGACGACCTGGGGCGGCGATTGGCGCTTCTCCGGCGCCGATTCCGATCAAACGTTCGCGGGCGGAGAGCCGCGCCAGAGCAACCGGGTGCTGCGCGGCTTCATGCACCACTCGATCCGGGTCGCCGAGCCGCTGACGTTCGTCGGGGGCGCGTCGATCGAGGACTCGTACACGGGCGGCGCGCAGCCCGCCTGGCAGGCCGCGTTCCTGTATGAGCCGGTCGAGGACCAGGTCCTGCGGGCCTCCTACTCGAAGGCGCCGACGCTGCCGTCGCTGTTCTACAAGAACGGGAACTTCCTCCTCTCGCCCGGACTGCGAGACGTCTCCTCCACGTCCATCGATCCCGAGCAGATCGCGTCCTGGGAGCTGGGCTGGAACGGCCGCTTCCTCGACGGCGCCCTCAAGCCCGCGCTCGCGCTGTACTACATGAGCGTGCGCAGCCTCGACTTCTCCTTCGACGTCCCGGGGACCGCCGCGCCGGTGGTCCGCTCCGTCGACAACCGCAACGCCGCGCTGGCGCGCGGCGTCGAGGCCTCGGTGGAGCATGCCTTCTCCCCCGGCCGCGCGGTGTTCGCCAACTACACCTGGGAAGAGATCACCGACGACAAGGGGCCGGACGCCGCCGGGACCGACTACACGCGCTCGACGCCCCAGCACAAGTTCAACGTCGGCGGCCGCGCCGCGCTGGGCCGCGGCGCGACCTTCGCGGCGATCCTGGGGTACAAGGATCACTACCACACGGTCTCCAGCCGCGGGACCAGCCTCGATTCCTCGCGCAGCTTCCGCCTCGACGCGCGCGCCGGCTGGGAGTTCCGCCCCGGCTGGGAGCTGTTCGCGGCCGGCTCGAACCTCCTGCAGCCCTACACCGTGGAGTACGCCGACGGGTCCGTCGATCCGCGCACCGTGCGCGGAGGCCTCACCGCGAGGTTCGGCCCGTGACGCGCGGCGCGAAGGCGCGCCTGCTCGCCGCGGCCCTGGCTCTCGCCGGGGCCGGCGCCGCGCGCGCGGCCGACGTGCTCGCGATCCTGTCGTCGGACTCGAGCCATTACCGGCAGGCCTACGACGGCTTCCGCGAGGCCTGGGGCGCTTCCGTTCCCGTGGCGATGGCCGGCTCCGTGCCCGCGCGCCGCGTCGACGCGATCGTCGCGTTCGGCTCGCGCGCCGCGCAGAGCGAGGAGGCGTCGAGCCCGCTGCTCGTGACCTGCCTCGCCCCGGGCGCCGCGCCCAAGCGCGAGGGCGCGGTGATCCGCGTGTCCCTGGTGCCGTCCGCCGACGAGCTCGCCGCCCGGATGAAGCGCCTGCTGCCGGGCTTGGTCCGGCTGCGCGTGCTGTGGACCTCGGAGTACGAGCGCCCCGACGTCGAGGAGCTCGCCGCCGCGGCCCGCGAGCACGGCTTCTCGGTGATCTCCCAGCGCGTCGAGGACCCGGACGCCCTCCCCGCGCGCGTGCGCGCCTTCCCCGGCCGCGCGGACGCCCTCTGGCTGACGCCCGATCCGGCGCTCGTCAACGCGCAGAACTTCGCGACGCTGCGCGAGTACGCTCGCGCGGCGCGCATCCCCTTCCTGGCGCCGACCGAGGGTCTGGCCGAGAAAGGCGCGACCGCGACGGTCGCGGTCTCCTTCCGCGACGTCGGCCGCGCGGCGGCCGACGCTCTGAAGGCGCGCCTGGAGGGCGGCAGCGTCCCCGGGCGCGTCCACTCCCAGCGCGTCGTGGTCACGGTCAACGCCGCCGCGGCCCGCGAGATCGGCATGGACGTCTCCCCGGCGCGCGGCGTGGACCGGACGATCCCATGAGGCTGCAGAACAAGGTCCTGCTCGCGGCGGTCCCTCTGGCGGCGGTCTTCGCCGGGGTGACCGCCTACGTGGGCCGGCGCGCGACCGAGGGGATCATGGTCCGCGAGCTCGGCCGCCGCCTCAGGCCCGAGGCCGAGGACTTCGCGGCCGGACTCTCGCGCAATTGGGAAGGGCGCCGCGAGAGCGCGCTGCTGCCCCGCCTTCAGCAGGCGCAGGCGTTCTCCGGCGCGGCCTACGTCGAGGCGCTGTCGCCGGACGGCACCGTGCTCGGCCACACGAACGTGCTCGAGGTCGGCCGCCGCCGCGAGGATGAGCGCGCGCGGGAGGCGCTCGCCGCGGCCGAGCCCGTCTTGGCGCGCGTCGCCGGGCCGCGCGGCCCGATGCTCGTGCTGTCGGCGCCCGTCTGGAAGGCCGAGGACGACTTCCTCCTCTCGGGAGGCCCGCGCCGCCGGCTCGGGACGGTTCGGTTCGGGCTGCCGCTCGAGGAGACCCTGGACTCGGCCCGCCGCATCGGAGCGGTCGTCGCCGCGATGGCGGTCGCCTTCTGCGTGCTGGCGCTGGCCCTGGTGCTCTTCTTCGTGCGCACCCTGCTGCTGCGCCCCGTCATGGCCATCGCCCGCGCGACGTCGCTCGTCGCGTCCGGAGACTACGGCGTCGAGGTCCCCGTCCCGAGCCGCGACGAGCTCGGAGAGCTCGCGAGGGCCTTCAACGCGATGAGCGAGGCGCTCTCGCGCACCGTCGTCTCGCGGGACCGCCTCGAGGAGGCGCTGGCCGTCTCGCGCGCCACGCTCGAGGCCAGCGCCGACGGCATCCTCGTCGTCGACCGGAACCTGCGCGCGATCACCTACAACCGCCGCTTCGTCGAGATGTACGGCCTTCCCGAGGACATCCTCGCGGCCGGCGACGTCCGCATGATGGCCGAGCACACGCGCCGGCTCATCGAGGACCCGGAGCGCTTCATGGAGCTCGCGACGGCGCCGGTGGCCGGGGAGCAGGAGCGCCGCGACCTCCTGCGCCTGAAGGACGGCCGCATCTTCGACCGCATCTCCCACGTCTACCGCATCGGCGGCGAGGCCGTCGGGCGCACGATCACCACGCGCGACATGACGCTGCACTTCGAGGGCGTCCGCGCGCTGGCCCAGGCGCGCGACGTCGCGGAGGAGGCGCTGGCGATCTCGCGCGCGACGATCGACGCGAGCGCCGACGGCATCCTCGTCGTCGGCAAGGGCAGCAAGCTCATCACGCACAACCGCCGCTTCATCGAGATGTGGAACATCCCCGCCGACATGGCGCGCGAGGGCGCCGACAACGTCGCGCTCGCCGAGTTCGTGATGCCGCAGATCCAGGACGCCGAGGCCTTCTACCGGGGCGTGATCCGCAGCGACGAGGACTTCGGCGCGCCGGAGCGCCGCGACCTCCTGCGCCTCAAGGACGGCCGCGTCTACGAGCGAGTCAGCCGCCCGTACCTGCGCGGCGGCCAGCCGACGGGCCGCACGCTGACCTTCCGCGACCTGACGCTGCACCTCGAGGGCCTGCGCGCCCTGGCGGAGGCCCGCGACGAGGCGCTCGAGACCGCCCGCGTGAAGTCGCAGTTCCTGGCCAACGTCAGCCACG
>DATNGC010000038.1:0-2499 GCA_035606075.1 Elusimicrobiota bacterium | reverse complement strand
CACTCCAGGCGCATGGCCTTGCCGCGGCTCTCGCTGTCGACGTAAACCCAGGTGCGGCCTTGGTCGAGCGGGAAGTAGTCCGGGCAGGTGAGCAGGCTCGCGCGCGCCTTCTCCTCGCACGCGCCCGAGCCGGGGAAATCGCGCACGGCCGCCTCCCAATTCATGCGCGCCTCGCCGCAGCGGCCGAAGCCCCGGTACAGCTCGGCCGCGCGCAGGCGGACCTCGCAGGCCCGCGGGTCCTTGGGGCGGGCGGCGAGGAACTTCTCGTAGTGCTTCAGCGCCTGGACGGGCTTGCGCGCGTCCTCGTTCAGCGTGCCAGCGACGTAATGGTAGGTGTCGCAGCCGGCGAGACCGGCGGCGAGCAGCAGGGCGGCGGCGGCGCGTCGTCTCACGCCTTACAGTATGCCATGTTCGCGGAAGCTGAAAAAGCCGCTTTCGCTGACGACGACGTGGTCCGCCAAAGGGATGCCCAGGAGCTCGCCGGCGCGCTGGAGCCGGCGTGTGACGTCGCGGTCCTCGGCAGAAGGCGCCGGGTCGCCGGAGGGATGGTTGTGGACGGCCACGACCGCGGCCGCCGAATGCGCAATGGCGGGGGCGAAGACCTCGCGCGGGTGCACCAGGCTCGCCGAAAGTGTGCCGATGGAGACCGTCTCGCAGTGGACAAGCTGGCGGCGCGCGTTCAGGCACAGGATCAGGAAGTGCTCCTTGCGGGCGGAGCGGACCGCCGCGGGCACCAGGCCGGCCGCGGTGCGCGCCGAATCGACGACCGGCCGCGGGTCCGGACGCCCGCGCCGGCCGAGTTCGACGGCCGCCGTCAACGCGGCCGCCCGAACCGGACCGACGCCCCGGACCCTCCGCAGGCGCTCGAAGCCCGCGGCCGTGCCCTCGGGCAGGTCGCGAAGCAGCCCCTCGGCGAGCTCCAGGGCGGAGCGGCCGGCGGCGCCCGTGCGCAGCAGCAGCGCGATCAGTTCCGCGTCGCTGAGAGCCTCGGGACCCCGCCGCGCGAGCTTCTCCCGGGGGCGTTCGGTCGTCGTCATGGCGTCGCCAGGGAATCGGCGACGCGCATCATCTCGTCCTCCGGGATCTCCCCCGAGATCGCGTAAGCGCGGCCTCCGGCCTGGAACGTCAGGCGCGAGCCGTCCGCCTCTCGCCCGAGCACGCCCCGGCCGCCGTTCTTCAGACGCACCGTCCGGCCGCTTGTCTCGCCGCCGTCCGGCTTCGCGCCCAGGGTCTGCCGCAGCTCGAAGGTCTCGACCCCGTCGCCGTAGCCGACGACATAGCTCCGGCCGGAGTCCTCGGTCCGCGACTCCAACGCGAGGAACCCGTCCGGGATCCAGCGCGGAAACCCCGCTCCCGGAACGGCGGCCCCGCGCGGCGCCGTCAGGGACGCGACGGGAGTGTCGGGGGGGAGGTCCAACCGGAACAGCCCCTGGTCCGGTCTGGCGGCCCCGAGCGCCGTGAGACGCTCGCGGCGCAGCAGGGAGCCGTCGGGGCGGTATTCCTCGCACTTGAGCAGAAGCCCTTCGGCGCGGTCGACCCAATAGGCGCGGCGCAGGACCCCATCGGGGCCGCGCAGGTCCAGCCGCCAAGTCGCGCGCTTCACCACCCGGCCTCCGGTCGACACGGAGACGGAATAGAGCGCCAGCAGGCGCGCCGCCCGGTCCGCGGCCGACTCGTGCGTCACCGTCCCCTTCCAAGCGGTCGCGAGCGCCGGCCAGTAAAGTTCCCGCCGCCCTCCGTCCTCGATATAGACCTGCTCCGCCGGCTTTCGCGGCGAGGCGCGGACTTCGCGGCGCAGGCGGCCGTCGGGCAGGAAGTAAACCGTCATGCCCAGGGCCCTCGGCTTGCGGCCCGGGGCGAACGATTGGATGCGACCCTGCGCCTCGTAGCCCGTGGCGGGGGAGGACAGCGCCGCGACGAGAAGCTCGGCCGCGTCGGGCCGTTCGCGCGCCGCCGCAGGAGCCGAGAGCGAAGCGATCGTGGCCAGCAGCAGCGCCGCCAAGAAAAGCTCAGCCTTCATCCGAGTCCCTCCCGTCGTCGTCGATCCAGAGCCCCTTGAGGCCCGCCGCGGCGGCGTCGTCCTTCCATTCCGCGGCCGCCGGATCGGCGGCGTGCCGGCGGGGCAAAGCCAGCTTCACCGCGACGGCGAGCAGGGCCGCGACGAAGGCCGCGCCCACTCCGCAGCCCAGCCCGGGGCCGAGCGCCGCGCGAAGGGACTCGAGCCATGAAACGCGCGGCCGGGACGCACGCTCCCGCGCCTGCCGCTTCAGCGACGCCTTGAGGTCCGCCGGCATCGCCGGCGCGCCCGCTTTGAGCGAGGCGCGCATCGCGCGCAGCAGGCGCAGGCGCCGCTCCAACGCCGGCTCCGCGGCCAGCCGCGCCTCGAACGCCGCCTTCTCCGCGGGCGCCATGCGCCCGTCGAAGTAGTCCGTCAGCTTCTCCTCGTCGTCCGTCATGCCGTCACCCCCATCGCCAGCAGTCGCGTCCTCAAGGAGGCGC
>DATNGC010000037.1:0-9644 GCA_035606075.1 Elusimicrobiota bacterium | reverse complement strand
GACCGCCCATGGCGTGGCGGTGGATTCGAACGGCAATGTCTATGTCGCCGATCGCGGCAACAACCGCATCGAGGTCTTCGACCGCGACGGGAGCTTCCTGACGACGTTCGGCGAGAAGGGCTCCGAGCCGGGCCACTTGCGCGAGCCGGAGTCGGTCGCCGTCGGCGCGGACGGCCGCATCTACGTCGCCGACACCGGCAACGGCCGCGTCCAGGTCTTCACCGAGGAGGGCATCCTCCTCTATCAGGTCGGCGTCAGCGGCAAGGAGCCGGGGCAGATCCGCACGCCCGCGCGCGTCGCCGTGGACCCTTCCGACGGCGTGTACGTGCTCGACCGCGGCAACGGCCGCATCGAGAAGTTCGACGCTTCGGCGCACCCGGTCCAGGAGTTCCCGCTCGACGGCAACGACATGGCGGTCGACGCGTACGGGTTCATCTACGTCCTCGACGGCGGCGACGGCAAGGTCATCGAGGAGTCGCCCACCGGCCAGGTCATCGGCAAGTTCGGCTCCTACGGGTCGGGCCTCGGGCAGATGAAGAAGGCCAAGGGCATCGCGCTGGCGCCCGACGGCACGCTGATCGTCCTCGACACGGGCAACTCGCGCATCGCGCGCGTGGAGCTCACGGACAAGCTCAAGACGTCGCCGCTGCCCCTCAACGCGGCCGCGAAGATGATCGTGGCCGGCCCCGTGCGCGACTGGCCGGTGACGGCGACGGCGATCGCGCCTCTCGACGACGCGCTGTACGCGTACCTGCCGCAGGGCGGGCCGTTCGCGGTGCTCGGGCCCGACGGCAAGACGAAGTCCCGCTTCGGCGCGACCAAGGGCAAGGGCGGCGACGTGACCCGCGCCTCCGCCGGCCTCGCGGCCAGCAAGAAGCTCGGCGTGTTCGTCTCCGACACGGCGGGGGACCGCCTGCAGAAGTTCTCCGTCGACGGGAAGTGGCAGGCCAACATCGGCGAGTCGCAGGGCTTCTTCGACGGCAAGAAGAAGGAAGGCCGCGTGAAGTCGCCCAGCGGCGTGGCGATCAACGACGCGGGCACGATCTACGTCGCCGACACGGGCAACCGCCGCGTCGACGCGTTCAGCCCCGAGGGCGTGTTCGTGTTCAGCATCGGGCCCAAGCTCGGCTCCTACGAGCTGCAGGAGCCGGTGGCGGTGGCCTACGACAAGGCCGGCGCGCTCTACATCGTCGACAAGGGCCTCAAGCGGGTCTTCAAGACCGAGCCGTCGGGCGCGTTCATCGCGGCCTGGGGCGAGGAGGGCGACGGCCCCGGCCAGTTCAAGTCCCCGGTCTCGATCGCCTACGACGGGCACAACTACCTCTACACGCTGGATTCGGCTCTCAAGCGCGTCAGCGTCTACACGCGCTCGGGCGTCTGGCTGACCGATTTCTTCGCGGGCGGCGGCGCCGAGCACGAGCTTTTGGATCCGGTCGCGCTCGCGATCTCGGAGCAGCGGCTCGTGGTCGCCGACAAGGGGAAGGGCCGGCTGCTCTCCTTCGACCTGCATCCGGAGCTGGCGGCGCCGGCGGCGATCTCGAGCTCCACGAAGGAGGGCATCGTCTCGCTCTCGTGGCAGGAGGTCTCCGACCCGTGGGAGGCCGGCTATCAGGTCTTCCGCGCGAGCCAGCCGGGCGGCCCGTTCCTGCCCGTCGGCGCGCCGAAGGAGAACAGATTCCAGGACTCCGACGTGGCCTCCTACGAGAAGTACTGGTACCGCGTGGCGACGGTCGCGCGGACCAAGGACGTCGGCCCGTGGAGCGCGCCGCTCGAGACCTTCGTCGCGGGCTCGTTCAACCGCGCGCCGGTCGAGATCTCGTCGGTGACGCTGGGCAACATCTTCGCGGCGAACTACAAGTGGTACCTCAAGAACCCGGTCGGCAAGGTCACGGTCACCAACAACGTGAACCTGCCGTTCCAGAACGTGAAGGTCACCTTCAAGCTCAAGGACTACATGGACTTCGGCTTCGACACCGAGATCAAGCGCCTGGAGCCCAAGCAGACGGTCGAGATCCCGCTGATCGCGACGCTGAACAACAAGGTGCTCGAGGTGACCGAGGACACGCCGATCCAGGCCGAGTTCTCGCTGAACTACTACGAGAGCGGAGAGGCGCGCACGGTGTCGCTGACCAAGCCCCTGCGTCTCTACTCGCGCAACGCGATCACGTGGGACGACACGCGCAAGATCGCCAACTTCGTCACCTACAAGGACGAGCCGATCAAGAACTTCAAGGCCGCGTTCACGGCGGACTACAAGAACCGCAAGGCCGCGGCGCTGAACGGGAACGTGCTCAAGGCGCTCAAGATCTGGGACGCGCTCGGCGAGTACGGGGTCAAGTTCGCGGCCAACCCCTCGAACCCGTTCGAGACCGCGCACGACGACCCGAACTTCCCGGTCGACTACACGCAGTACCCGCGCGAGACGCTCAAGCGCAAGACGGGGCAGTGCTCGGACCTGACGTCGCTGTACGCGGCCCTGCTCGAGGACAGCGAGGTCCGCGTCGCCCTGCTCGACTACCCGGGACACATCACGCTGATGCTCGACACCGAGGCCGAGGACGCGGCCGAAGCGGGCCTGCCGGCCGACCTGCTCGTCGAGCACGACGGCACGATGTGGCTGCCCGTCGAGGTCACCTACGTGGGCAAGCCGTTCTACGAGGCGGTCTCCAAGGCGGCCTACGCGTACAAGGCCGAGGCGGAGAAGGGCCGCGTGAAGATCGTCAGCGTCGAGAAGGCCTTCGAGGAGTACGAGCCGGTCACGATGCCGCCCTCGGACTTCTCGCCGGCCGCGCCGGACGCAGCGGCGCTCGAGAAGCGCTACGACGACCAGGTGGCCGTGCTGGCCAAGGACCGCTATGCGTTCCTCAAAAAGCTCTACTCGGACGCGCTCAAGAAGGATCCCAAGGACGCGGACGCGCAGCTGCAGCTGGGCATCGTCGAGTACCAGTTCGGCGGGCGCGACGCGGCCGCCGCGGAGTTCAAGAAGGTGCTGGAGCTCGACCCGAAGAACGCCGCGGCGCTCAACAACCTCGGCAGCGTGGCGTTCCTCAACGGTGACTTCGAGGGGGCCGAGGCGGACTTCTTGAAATCCGCGGACGCCGACGCCTCCGACGGCGACGTCTGGCTGAACCTGGCCAAGACCGCGGCCAAGCTCAAGAAGGCGGACAAGGCGCGCGAGTACGGCGGCAAGGCCGTCGCTCTCGCGCCGGGCTACAAGCCTTTCGTCGACAATCTCGTGAACGGGCTGTGAGGAGGGAACGATGACCATCAAGATCGCGACGGCCGCTCTGGCGGCGCTGCTGCTGTCGGGCTCCGTCCGCGCCGAGGACGCCAAACCGGCGCCGACGGCGAAGGAATCCGTCATGACCTTCTTCCGCCACCTGAAGGAGTCCCTCTCGCAGTCGGCCGTGCAGGGCGAGCGCAAGCACAACCGCGTGGGCTCCGTCGCGGCCGTGCGCGGCGCGGATCAGTCCTCGCCGTTGGCCGACCCGAACGAGCCCGTGCTCAAGGGCGACGCGCGCTCCAAGAAGGACAAGGCGCAGATGGCGGAGGACGCGGAGTTCGGGAAGGCCGTCGATCTCGTGATCTCCGGCAAGACGCAGGACGGCGTCCGGGCGCTCGAGGCGTTCAAGGCCCAGCACCCGAAGTCGCGCGATCTCGCGAAAGTCGAGCAGGCCATCGACGAGGCGAAGGGGCTGATCGCCGCGAAGCCCGCCGAGGTGCCGGCCCCGGCGGCCGTCGCGTCGACGGCTCCCGCCGCCCCTGCCGCTCCCGCGGCGGAGGCTCCGTCCGTGAAGGTCGACGCTCATCCGGCGGACGCGCCGAAGGCCGACGCCAAGAAATAACCCGTCGCTCCGGAAAAGGAAGAGGCCCTCGCCGCGAGGCGAGGGCCTTCTTTTCGGCGGGAGAGTTATCCGCAAACTGGCCGCGCGACCAGTCGGTGGATAAGTCTAGCGCTTGCCTTGGAGACGCTTGATGAGGCCCGTGGTCGAGTAGCCCTTCTTGAGCGAGACGATGGCGACGCGCCCCGCGTGCTTGGCCTCGGGCAGGTCGGAGGGCTTGTAGTCGCCGCCCTTCACGTGCACGTCGGGTCTCAGGCGGGACATCAGGCGCTCGGGCGTCGACTCGGAGAAGCCGACGACGGCGTCCACGCAGGCGAGCGCGGCGACGACCTCGGCGCGGTCGCGCCACTTGTTGATCGGGCGGCCCGGCGCCTTCTCGAGCAGGCGCACGGAGGAATCCGAGTTCACGCCGACGATGAGCAGGTCTCCCTGGGCTTTCGCCTTCTCGAGGACCTTCACGTGGCCGGCGTGCAGGATGTCGAAGACGCCGTTGGTGAAGGCCACCTGCCTGCCCTCCCAGCGCCACAGCTCGCGTAAGGTCAGCAGCTTCTTGAGCGGCAGGATCTTCGAGGAGCTAGGCTTCATTTTGTTAATTTTGTGCCTGGCCCCTTTGTTAACCGTGGGCGAGGGGGGCGTCGGGGAAGAGCTCGTCCTCGAGGATGCCGCACCAGATCTGGATGACGGTGATGTGGACCTCTTGAATGCGCGCGGTCGAGTCCGACGGCACGCACAGGCAGAAGTCGCACTCGTTCTTCATCTTGCCGCCGGCGCGGCCCGTGAGGCCGACGACGGTGATGCCGATCTCCTTGGCGGCGGCGATGGCCTTGAGGACGTTCTTGGAATTGCCCGAGGTGGAGATCGCGATCGCGACGTCGCCGGGGCGGCCGTGGGCGCGCAGCTGGCGGGCGAAGACCTCCTCGTAGCCGAAGTCGTTGGCGATCGACGTCAGGTCGCCCTGGTTGACCGTGAGCGCGAGCGCCGACAGCGGCGGGCGGTTGCGGCGGTAGCGGCCCACGAGCTCGTCGGCGAAGTTCTGCGCGTCGCAGGAGGACCCGCCGTTGCCGAAGGTCAGCAGCTTGCCGCCGTTGCGGTAGCACTTGAGCAGGGTCTTCGCGACGGCGTCGATCTCGGCCGCGTGCTTGGCGGTCGCCGTCATCGTCTCGGCCGCCTCCTTGAGCTGGGCGGCGACGGTCTTCTTGAAATCAGGCATGGGCGGGCTCCTTCTTGTCCAGCAGTCCGGTCTTCTCGATGAAGTGCGTGTCGAAGTCGCCGGCCATGAACACCGGGTGGGCGACGACCTTGGCGTGCATCCCGGCGGTCGTCTTCACGCCTTCGACCTTGAGTTCATTAAGCGCGCGAAGCGCGCGGCGCAGGGCCGCGGGCCGGTCGCCCGCGGAGATGATGAGCTTGGCGATCATGCTGTCGTAGTAGCTCGGGATCGTATAGCCCTCGTAGGCGTGCGTGTCGACGCGCACGCCGGCGCCGCCGGGCAGCTCGAGGCTCTCGATCCTGCCGGGGCAGGGCATGAAGTTGTTGTCCGGGTCCTCGGCGTTGATGCGGTGCTCGATCGCGTGGCATCTGATCTGGGAGGCGCGCTCCTGGTCGAACGGGAGCTTTTCCCCGGCCGCGACGCGGATCATCAGCTCCATGAGGTCCACGCCGGCGACGAGCTCGGTGACCGGGTGCTCGACCTGCAGGCGCGCGTTGACCTCGATGAAGTAGAACTTCCCGTCCTGGAACAGGAACTCGACGGTGCCGACGTTCTGGTAGCCCGCGGCCTTGGCGAGCCGGATCGCGGCCGCCTGCATGTCGCGCCGGATCTCGGGCGTCAGCGCGGGGGACGGGGACTCCTCGACGAGTTTCTGGTGCCTCCGCTGGACCGTGCAGTCGCGCTCGGGGAAGGCGACGACGTTGCCGTGCTTGTCGGCGATGATTTGGATCTCGACATGCCGAGGGCGCTCCAATAGTTTCTCGATGAACACCGAGCCGTCGCCGAACGCGGCCTTGGCCTCGGTCGCGGCGGCCTCGAGCTGGGGCTTGAGCTCCTCCGGCGCGCGCACCACGCGCATGCCCTTGCCGCCGCCGCCGGCCGACGCCTTGATCAGGACGGGATAGCCGATCGCCGCGATCTCCTTGGGGTCGACGGTCGAGATATCGCCTTTGGTCCCCGGGACGCACGGCACGTCGGCCGCCGTCGCGACCGCCTTGCCCGCGCTCTTGAAGCCCAGCTTGCGGCTGGCCTCGGGCGGCGGGCCGATGAAGACGATGCCGCGCTTGCCGCACAGCTCCGAAAAATCGGCGTTCTCCGAGAGGAAGCCGTAGCCGGGATGGATCGCGTCGGCGCCGGTGATCTTGGCCGCCGAGAGGACGCGCTCCTGGTCGAGGTAGGACAGCTTCGACGGGCCGGGGCCGATGCAGACGGCCTCGTCGGCCATGCTGATATGCCGCGACTCGCGGTCGGCCTCGGAGTAGACGGCGACGGTCTTGATTCCCATCTCGCGGCAGGCGCGGATCACGCGCACGGCGATCTCGGAGCGGTTGGCGATCAGGATCTTCTTGAACAAAATTCCTCCGTCTCTCTCATTGGGCGTCGGGGGCGCGAATCGCCTCGCGCATCCTCTGGATGAAGGCCTGGTCCGCGGGCTCCGCGCAGAGCTGGGAGCCGCGGTCGAGGTCGGCCAGCGCCTCGCCCGGGCGGCTGATCGAGGCGTAGGCCTGCGCGCGGGCGAGCAGGATCTGGCATTGGTCGGCCGGGGAGATCTCCGGGAACGCGAGCATCTCCGCGTACTGCTCGAGCGCCTTCTCGGGGCTGCGCAGGGCGTGGTGGTACGTGTCGGCCAGGATCGCGTGCAGGTGGTACAGGCTCTTCAGCGAGAGGTTCGACGGGTACGTGCGCGCCAGCTCGAGGGCGCGCACGCAGCGCAGCTCGGTGTCCGCCGGGAGCTTGCGGTAGTACGCGGCCTCGCACAGGTACCCCCAGGCCATCGGGTCGCGCGGGTTCACCGTCGCGGCGGCCTGCGCCAGGATCAGGCCCTTGTCCGCGTCGCCCTTGTCGAAGGCCTCCTCGACGGCGCGCATCAGGGTCCAGTTGTAGGGACGCGTCCAATTCTCGCCCTCGAGCGTGAACAGGAGGTGGTCGCGGCGCGGCGCCGCGCCGTCGGCCTTGAGGTCGTAGCCGAGCAGCATCGCGCCCGGCTCGCGGTACTCGATCGACAGCCCCGACCACGTCCAGGTGGTCGTGTCGCGCGACGCGCGGAACTCGTCGAGGGTGGCGTTCCTCTTCGCGGCGTCGGAGAACATGCCGTAGGCCCGCTCGTAGTCGCGCGTGCGCAGAGCCTCGAGGTAGCGCGCCGCGAGCTTGGGGACCAGGATCTCGGGGCGGCGCATCTCGCGATAGGTCCAGACGCCGTAGGCCGCCGCGGCGAGGCCGGCGGCCGCGGCGAGCGCGTTGAGCGCCGCGCGCCAGCGGTTCGCGGCCGGGCGCGTCACCGTCTCGGCGGCGACGGGCGGCGCCGCCGGGGCGCTCCAAAGGTCGTCGAAGCCGGCCGCCGGCTGGCCGGGCATCCCTAAAGGCGCCGGCTTCTCGCGCGCGGCGGGCAGCGGCTTGCCCGCGGGTTCGGCCGGCGGCGGAGCCGCGGGGACGATGCGCTTGACGACGGTGGCCGGGATGTCGGCCGAGGGAGACCCGGGAAGCACGGTCTTCGGCGGCGGCGCGATCGGGCCGAGGTCCGAGATCGGCTGCCCGCACTTGTCGCAGAAGTTCTTGGCGACCGAGTTCTGGTTGCCGCACTTGCCGCAGACGCGCGCGTTCTTCCCGCCGCACTTGACGCAATCGGGGCGCGGCTCCGCCGAGACGGCCGTGCACTTCGTGCACAGGATCTGGGCTTGCGCGCTCATGCCGGTCTCAGCCTCGCGGCTCGAGCAGGAACAGAGGCCGTCCGTACTCGACGGCCTCGCCCGCGTCGGCGAAGCACTTGGCGACGCGGCCGGCGACCGGCGCCTTCACGGGCGCGCCCGCGCCGGAGCCGGAGACGATCACGCCGAGCACGTCCCCTTCGGACACCTCGGCGCCCTCCTCGGCCTTGCGCGCCTTGCCGGGCTCGTTCCACTGGAAAACGCCGACCGACTCCGAGCTCACCGGCGTGAAGCGGCTGGCGGGCATCGTCCCGCCCGGGATCGGCGCGGGCGCGTCCGCCGCGCTCAGCGCGAAGCCCTGTCCGCCGCGCTTGAACGCGACCTCGACGAGGTCGGTCGACTTCATCCACTTCAGGACGGCTTGGAGCTGGGCGGTTTCCATTATTTTCTCCGGGGGCGCGAGCGCGGCTTGGGACGCGAGCGTCCATTCAGCTTGCGCCTGAGCAGGTTGCGCGGGTTCTGCGGCAGCAGGCCCGACGCGAGCGGGTCGAAGGCCATCGGGAGCAGCTTGAAGACGGTGGTCCTGTTGATCGAGCGGCGGCCCGTCGACGGGTTCAGGTCGACGAGGTACAGCGGCGTGTCCTTGTCGGCGAACTCGAACATGACCTGGCGGCAGGCGCCGCACGGCTTGGCGGCGGCGCCGACGACCGCGACGGCCGCGATCGAGTCGTTGCCGCTGGTCACCGCGTGGTAGATCGCGACGCGCTCGGCGCACATCGCGAGGCCGTAGCTCGCGTTCTCGACGTTGCAGCCGGCGAACACGCGGCCCGTGCGCGTCAGCACCGCGGCGCCGACCGGGTAGCGCGAGTACGGGCAGTAGGCGCGCTTCTGCGCCTCGATCGCCGCCTCGATGAGGCGCTCGACGGACTTCGGCGGCTTGGCGCGCGGGCTCATAGGTATTTCCTCACGAGCAGGTCCAGCTTCTTGAGCGTCTTCTTGTTCCGGAACTTGGGATCGGTGAACAGCGCGCCCTTGAGCGCCGAGGAGAAGGCGCGCTCGAGAGGCGCCGCCGCGATGCGCGGCACGGCCAGGCGCATCAGCTTCTGCGCGTTCGCGGAGTTGGCGTGCAGGTTCGCCACGACCATCTCGGTCGAGACCTCTTCTCCTTCCTTCCAGCAGTCATAGTCGGTGACCATCGCCGCCTGGGAATAAACGAGCTCGGCCTCTCGGGCGAGCTTCGCTTCCGTCGCGGCCGTCATGCCGATCAAGGACCAGCCGAAGGAACGATGCATCTCGGACTCGGCCTTCGTCGAGAACGCCGGCCCTTCCATGCAGCAGTAGGTCCCGCCGAAGACCGACTTGATCCCGAGCTCGACCGCGCAGTCGTACGCGATCTTGTTCTGCCGCGGCGCGAACGGGGGATTCAGCGCGATGTGCGCCACCACGCCGTCCCCGAAGAAAGTCTGAATCCGATCCTTCGTTCTGTCGACCAGTTGGTCCGGAAAGACGAAGGTCCTCGGCGGGAGCTCCTCTTTCAGCGACCCGACCGCGCTGAAGGCGAGCACGCGCTCGACGCCGAGCGATTTCAGCGCCCACATGTTGGCGCGCTGGTTGATCTCGGTCGGCGTCACGACGTGGCCGCGCCCGTGGCGAGGGAGGAACGCGCACGGCACGCCTTCCAGCTCGCCGAGCGTGATGGGACCCGAGTGCGCGCCGAACGGCGTCTTGAGCGTCAGCTCGCGCGGGTTCTTGATCGCGTCGGAGGAGTAGAGGCCGCTGCCTCCGATCACGCCGACCTTCGCGGAATCGCGGGACTTCTTCACGGGCAATAGCCTCCCATGGGCAGCAGCTCGGCGATCATCGCCTCGAGCGTCTTGAGATCGACGGGCTTGTGGATGAAGCGCGTCTTGGGGTCCTTCGGCAGGATCGCGGCGATCTTGGTCAGGG
>DATNGC010000036.1:0-20191 GCA_035606075.1 Elusimicrobiota bacterium | reverse complement strand
TCGAGTTCCTCGGGCGTCTGTCCGAAGCGCTGGGTGAAGGTGAAGAAGTTCCCCACCCCGAGGTCGCCGAGCTGAGCGGCGTAGTCGAAGCTGCTGTTGCCCAGGCGCACGCCGATGCCGGTGGTCAGGCTCTTGTCGCGCGTGCCGAGACGGATCGCCAGAAGCTTCTGATACTGGAGCTCGACGCCGCCCGAGATCAACGCGCTCTCTCCGTCGGTCTTCGAAACTTTCACCGCGGCCAGCGCGCGCACGTCGGTAGAAAGATTCCAGTGGTACGCCGGCGAGACGTCGACCACGCGCGGATAGGCGACCGGCTGCGAGACATACGTCAGCGAGGGAGCGAAGAGATTCGAGACCGCCAAGCCGAAGGAGAGATGATCGTCGGGCTGGAACAGCGCGCCGATGTCGGCTCCGTGCCCCGCCGCGGACGCCGAACCGATGGATTCGCTGACCGCCTTCACCGCCACGCCGACCGACAACGGCTTCGAGCGCGGCGCCCACGAGGAGCCCTTGAGGCCGGGGACGTCGAACGAGCGCCCCCAGCCGCCGAGGAACGCGGTCTGAGTGATCGAGAAATCCGTCGGCGAGTCGTTGGGGCCCTGGCGCGCCTCGAAGCCGCCGGAGGCCTGGTGCGCGTACCCAAACGCGAAGCCGCCCCAACGCTGGGAGGCCAGCCCGCCCGTGATGTAGTCGAAGGACGTGTCCTCGAACAGCACGATGTGCGTGGCGCCGACCTCGGGCTTGGCCAGCTTGGCGAGCCCCGCGGGATTCTGCAGGAGCGCGCTCGAGTCGTCCGCGAGCGCCGTCACCGCGCCGCCGAGCGCCGCGGCGCGCGCGGTCGCGTCCTGACGGAGGAATGCGCCGGCTTGTCCCGCCTGTCCCCAAGCGGGCGCGGCGGCCGATGCGAAGATCGCTAATATAAGGATAGACGGACTTTTCAAGCTGTGACCGAAGCGTAACAGCAAAGCTCCAGTTGGTCAAGCGCCGCGATGTTTTCTAAAGTCTCCCCATGGCGAAGGTCCTCATCATCGAAGACGACGGCGACCTCCAGCAAATCCTCTCGCTCACCTTGAGCCGGGACGGGTACGACCTGCATTACGCCTTCAACGGCAAGGAAGGCTACGACAAGATGGTCTCGGTGCAGCCCGACGTCGTGCTCCTGGACCTGATGCTGCCCGTGCTCAACGGCGCCGAGATCATGAAGCTCGTCGCGACCAACGTCTCGCTCCGGGACATCCCCATCATCGTCATGACCGCCCACGGCGACAAGGCCGATATGCTCGAGAGCTCGCTGAAAGCGCAGGGCGCGCGCGCTTATTTGAGAAAGCCGTTCGAGCTCTCGGAGATCCGCTCCCTCGTGCGCCGGATGCTGACGCAATATCCCCGCGTGCCGGTGACGGCCGCGGAGGTGGCCAAGGGCCAGGTCCGTCTCGACGTCAAGTTCCGCACCCTTTGGATCAGCGACCGCAACGTCGCGACTCTCTCGCCCAAGAAGGCGCACCTGCTCGAGCTCCTGCTCACGGCCAAGGGCTCGGTCAAGCGCGAGACACTCTTAAAGGAAGTGTGGGACGATCCGAAGGCCGTGCCGGCGCTGGAGAAGACGATCCAACGCCTGCGCGAGGACCTCGGCGAGGAAAGCCGGCGCCTGCAGACCACGGCGGACGGCTACGAAATCGTCGGCTGACCCCGGCTGACATTCCCTGACAAAGCCGCCCTTGCCGTACTTGTGACGTCCCCGTATCCTTTAGGATCGAACGCCGAGCCTACGCCGCACTCGCCTCGATCGCCTTGCTCTGGGCCTCCTGCGCCCAGGCCGCGGCCGCCGCTTGGACCGCGACGACGCCGCTTCCGGACGCATTCGACGGTCACACGCTGGTGTACTCCTCCGGGCGCCTCTATCAGATGGGCGGCATCAGCACCGGCGGCGGGATCCTCGACGGCGTCAAAGTCTTCTCCGCCTCCGCGTCGGATGCCGGGGCCGTCGGCGCCTGGACGTCTCAGCCGAATTTGCCGGAAGCGGTCTACTACCATACCAGCGCGGCCGTCAACGGTTTCGTCTACGTGCTCGGCGGTTTTCACTATACCGATGCCGCCGGCATCGCTCTCTCCAACGTCGTCTATCGCGCCAAGGTGAACTCCGACGGATCGCTCGGAGCTTGGCAGGCCGACACGCCGCTGCCTCAACCGGTGTTCTTCCCGAGCGCCGCGTCTTGGAACGGCCGGATCTACCTCACGGGCGGCTGGAACGGATCGGTCCTGCTCAACTCCGTTTATTCGTCCCAGGTGAACGCCGACGGCAGCCTGGGACCGTGGCTCGCACAGAAGCCTTTGCCGCAGGGTGTCTATACCCATGCCGCCGTCTCCAACGGCACTCTCTACGTTCTGGGCGGGACGGTCAACGGCGGCAATGACATCGCCAACACGGTGTACTACGCCCAAATCAACGCCGACGGCACCCTCTCCGATTGGGCGACGACCTCGCCGCTCCCGACGCCCGTCTCCAACCACACCGCGGCCGTGGCAAACGGCCACGTATTCGTTCTCGGCGGTTGGGACGGCAACGAGCCGATCTCGGCCGTCGACTCGGCGCTGGTCGGCCCCGACGGCAGCCTCAGCGTCTGGAACGCCGAGACTCCCCTTCCGCGGCCGCTGTATCTGCATGCGACGGCCGAGAGCCCCTCCTACCTTTTCGTCAGCGGCGGCATCGACGGAACGGGAATCCGCGCGGAAACGTACTCGATGCCCTTGCCGCCGCCTCCGCTGCCGTCCGACGTGCTTCCGCCGCGAACCTCGTTCGTCGCCTCCGGGACCGTCGTCGGCGGCCTGACGTTCCTCTCGTCGAGCTCCCCCGCGGGCCTGAGCTCCGTGGACGACCGCAGCGTCGTCGGCGACGGCGACGGCGTCGGCGTGGCCTCGACCCAGCTCTCCGTCGACGGCGCCCCTTTCGCGCCCTACGCGGCCCCGATCGTCGTGCACACCGACGGCGGGCACCTGTTCCAGTTCATGAGCGCGGACAAGATGGGCCATACGGAGTCCATTAAATCCGCGTCGGCCGCGGTCGACGGCACGCCCCCGGTCTCCACGCTGTCGGTCGGCGCGCCGCGCGCGACGCTGGCGACCGGCGAGACCGTCGTGGGCCCCGCGACCCCGCTCGCCGTCTCCGCCGTCGATCCCGTGGTCAACGGCGCCGCCTCGGGCGTCGCGGCCGCGCTCGCGGGCGTGGACGGCGCCGCGCTGGCGCCCTCGTCCGCTTCCTTTGTCCTCCCGGCCGGCGACGGCGCCCACGTCGTGATCACGCAGGCCGTCGACGCCGTCGGCAACGCCGAGGCCCCTCACGGCACGACGGTCTATCTCGACTCGACGTCTCCGCAGACGACGCTCGCTCTCTCCTCCCCCGCTTTCGCCGCCGCCGACGGCGGCGCGCCGATCCTCGGCGCCGGCGCGCTGGTGACCTTCACGGCCGCGGACCCGGCGTCCGGCGGCGGCGTCGCGGCCGGCGTCGCCCGGACCGAATACGCGGTCGACGGCGGGACGGTGTCCGCCTACACGGGACCCTTCGGCCTGACCGAAGGTGCCCACGCGCTGACGTACCGCAGCCTGGACAACGTCGGCAACGCCGAGGCCTGGCGCTCGGCCGCTTATCGCTCGGACCTCACGCCGCCGATCAGCTCGCTGACGTGGACGGAGGCGCCGAACTCCGCGACGACGCGGAGCTCGTTTTCCATCTCCGCGCAGGATCCGTCTTCCAACGGCGTCGCGTCCGGCGTGAGCCGCGTCGTCTACAGCGTCGACGGCGGAGCGGACGCGGCCTACGCGGCCCCGTTCTCGCTCGCGCTCGGCACCCACACGGTCTCTTACGCCGCGGCCGACAACGCCGGCAACGTCGAGGCGCGCAACGTCGCGACGGTGTCCGTCGGCCCCGCCGACAGCCTCCCCCCGCGCACGACGCTGGCCTTCGGCGCGCCGTCTTTCGGCCCCGTCCCGTTCCTCTCGCCGGCGACTCCCGCGACCTTGACCGCCGTCGACGACGCGCTGTCGGTCGGCGACGCCGCCGGCGTCGGCGTGGCTTCCACGCAGTGGGCTCTCGACGGCGGCTCCTTCACGGCCTACGCCGCGCCGATCCGGATCGCGACGGACGGGGTGCATTGGATCCGCTACATGAGCGTCGACAACGCCGGTCACGCCGAGGCCGTGCGGGCGTCCTCCGCCGCGGTCGACGGGACGGCGCCGGTCTCCTCGCTGTCGGTCGGGGACCCTCAGACGGCGCTCGCGAGCGGCGAGATCGTCGTGGGCCCGGCGACGCAGCTGACCGTGTCCGCGGCCGACCCGCTCGTCAACGGCGTCGCCTCCGGCGTCGCGTGGACCCGCGCGGGCATCGACGGCGCCGCTCCCGCCGCGGTGACCGCGCCGTTCACGCTGCCCGCGACCGACGGCGCGCACGCGATCGCGCTGCAGTCGGCGGACAACGTGGGCAACACGGAGGCCGTCCACTCCGCGACGGTCTACCGCGACGCGACGCCGCCCGTCACGACGGCGTCGTTCTCCGCCGCGCCGTACGCGGCCGCCTCGGGTCCCATCTACGGCGCGGCGGCCGTCCTGACCTTCGCCGCCTCGGACCCGGCCGCGAGCGGCGCCGCGGCCGGCGTGAACCGAACCGAGTACTCCCTCGACGGCGGCTCGTGGACCGTCTACGGCGGCGCCTTCGCCCCCTCCGAGGGCGCGCACTCGCTCTCCTACCGCAGCGTGGACAACGTGGGCAACGTCGAGACGGCGCGGACGCTCTCCTTCGCGGTGGACGCGACGGCTCCGCAGACGACGCTGAGCGTCGATGGCGGCACGACGCTGTTCGGCGCCGACGTGCTCACGACCGCGGCGTCGCTGACGCTCGCCGCGACGGACCCGGCCTTCGACGGAACGGCCTCCGGCGTGGCGCGCGTCGTCTACAGCGTGGACGGCGGCGCCGACGCGGTCTATTCCGGGCCCTTCCATCTGGCCGCGGGCGCGCACACGGTCAGCTACGGCGCGGTCGACAACGCGGGCAACGCCGAGACGCGGCGCACGGCGTCCCTGACGGTCGGGACCTTCCTCGCCGACGCGCTGGCCGGCCTCGACTCGGTGACGCTGTCGGGCGGCGCCGGCGTGACCGGCACGGTGCGGACCAACGGCGCCTTCGCCGCGAGCGGCAAGTCGACGGTGACCGGCGACGTCTTCGCGAAGACCGATTCGCTGGACGGCCAGAGCGCGGTCAGCGGCTCCGTGACGCTGGGCCAGGCGACCCTGTCCGAGGCCTACGATCTCGCCGCGGCCGCCGCGCGCGCGTCCGCGAACAACAACGACGCCGCCGTGCCCGCCCTGAGCGGCGGCGCGCTGACGCTCTCCGGCGGGACCGTCGCCCTGCCGGCCGGCGACTATTATTTGACCGGCCTGAGCCTCTCCGGGAAGGCTTCCCTGACCGTCTCGGGCCGAGTCAACATCTTCCTCCACGGCCCGCTCAGCGTGACCGGCCAAGCGCAGTTGAACTCGACCGGCGACGCGAACGATCTCTGGATCGTCTCGGACTCCGGCGACGTGAGCCTCTCTGGACAGGGCCGCGCCGCTTTGAACCTGTACGCTCCCGCGTCCGCCGCGAGCATCTCCGGCGGCGGCGAGTTCGCGGGGCACGTGCTGGCCCAAAGCGTCTCGCTGTCGGGGAATTCGGCCCAGCCCTCGGCCGCGGCCTTGCCTCCCGCCGCGCACGGCAGCGGCGGCGCGGAGCACATCGCCCAGCCCGCCGCCCAGTCCGGGAACGGGACGGCGGGGCAGGGCCGCGCGAACGGTCGCGACTCCGCGGTGGCCTCCTTCCGCCTCGACTCGGCGGGGCCGTCCGGCTCCGTCGCTCACGGCTCCTCGGCGGCCTCCGCGGGCGCGCCGTCGGGTCCGGCGCCCGTCGTCGCGTCGGCGACGCCCGGCGCGCCGCACGACGTCAAGCATCTCCCGCCCGCCGCCGCGCCGTCGTCCGGTTCCGGCACGGCCGGTCCCGGACGCTCGGGGGGCCATGACGTCGCGGTCGTCGCCGGCGTCCTCGGCTGGCAGGACGCCGCCCGCTCTCTCGGCGGACCGACCGTGCCCGGACTGCCGGCCGGCGCCGCGGCGCCGAGCGTCGCGGGCCCGGCCGGCCGCACGGCGCATTCGCGCATGCCGGCCTTCCCCCTCGCTCCGCACGCGGCTTTCTCCGCGGTCACCGCGGACGGCACCGCGGTTCGCGCGGGCGACCGCACGGCGGTCGTCATCCCGGCCGGCGCGACGAGCGGCCTGGGAGTGACGGTCGCTCCCTCCAAGCCCAACGCTCTCGACGCCAAGCGCCAGTCCGACGACGGGGCGGCTCACGGGCTGATCGCGGCGTCGGCCGGCGTGCAGTACGGCCCCGAGGGGACCCGGTTCGCCGTGCCCGTCACGCTCGAGCTGCCCTATAATCGCGCGACGCTGCCCGCGGGCGTGACCGAGAACGACCTCGCGATCCACTACTGGAATCCGGCCACGGGCGCGTGGGAGAAGCTCGCCTCCAGCGTCGACACGCAGAACCAGATCGTCCGGGCCCAGACCTCGCACTTCTCGCTGTACCAGCTGTTCGGCGGCGGCATCACGGTCCTGGCCAACGGCGATCCGACGTTCACGTTCCACGACGCCTACGTGTATCCGAACCCGGCGCGCGGGGCGGGCACGGCCATCTTCGTGATCCAGGTCGGGCAGGCGGACTCGGTCGAGGTCCACGTCTACGACGTGACCGGCCGCCGCGTGCACGCGTCGGCGAATTTCACCGTCAATCCGAGCTTCGACGACGGCAACGGCAAGGGCGTCCAGGTCACCTACCAGCACGCCTGGGACCTCTCCGGCGTCGCCTCGGGCGTCTACACGTACGTGATCACGGCCAAGAAGGCGGGCTCGGCCGACATCCATAAGACCGGGAAGATCGGGGTGATCAAATGAAGACCCTCGCCCTTCTCGCCGCGCTGCTGATCGCCGCGCTCCCCGCCGGAGCCGCGGAGACGGCCGCCTTCCTCAACCTCGGCGTGGGCGCGCGCTACCTGGCGATGGGCGGAGCCGGCGCCGCGCTGTCGGACGACGCGAACGCCCTGTACTGGAACGCCGCCGGGCTCTCCGCCGCCCCGCGCGAGTTCACGGTCAGCGACATGGAGCTCCAGGACAGCACGCGCCTCGATTTCGCCTCCTACGCGCATCCGACGCGGCTCGGGACGTTCGCGGTGGGCGGCGCCTACCTGAGCCAGAGCACGATCGAGGGCCGCGACGCCAACGGCCACGCGATCGGCGGCTTCAACGCCGCGGACGCGGACATCGCGCTGGGCTACGGCCGCAAGACGGACCTCGTCGACGTGGGCGGGACGGTCAAGTTCATCCAGTCGCACATCGGCTCGGCGCAGGCCACGACGTTCGCGGCGGACTTCGGCGCGCGCAAGCAGGTCGGACGCGTCGTCGTGGGCGCGTCGTTGCGCAACGTCGGGCCGGGCATGAAGTTCGACAACGAGAGGAACGATCTCCCGACGCGCCTGGCGCTCGGGGCGGCGTACAAGTTCGAGGGAGGCCACGCGCTGACGGCGGAACTGACGAACGCCCCGCGCGCCGGAGGGACCGACTTCGGCTTCGGCGGCGAGTTCCAGGGGATGAAGAACGTCTTCCTGCGCGCGGGCTACACGACGCAGACCGCGATCTCGGGCGGCTCGAGCTTCGACGCGGCGCGAGGCCTCACGCTCGGCGTCGGCTTCCGCGCCGACCGCTGGACCATCGACTACGCCGCGGTCCCGATGGGAGAGCTCGGCAGCACCCACCGCTTCACGCTGAGCGCGCGGTTCTAGACGGCCAAGAGCCCGTCGATCTTGGAGGTCAGCTCCTCGTACTTCAGCGGCTTGTGGAAGAAGGCGACGACGTTGGGCTCCGCGCTGACGATGCCCTCGTTGGCCTTGTCGCTGTAGCCCGTGATGACGATCACGGGGATCTCCTGATGGCCCAAGTCTTGGAGCTTGTGGATGACCTCGAAGCCGTTGAGGTGCGGCATCATCAGGTCGAGCACGATCAGGTGCGGCTTGAAGGCGGGGACCTTGGCCAGGCCTTTCGCGCCGTCCTCGGCGACCGCGACGTTGAAGCGCTTGCCCATCGCGAGCATGAACAGCTCGCGGACGGAGTCGTCGTCGTCGATCAGCAGAAGGCGCTTCGCCTCGGCCTTGTCGCTCATTTCGCGATTATAGCACTCGCGGGCGCGCTGGAAAGCGCGGCGTCGAGGAACTTGAGCAGGCGCGGGCGGAACTCGGCCCCCTGGAGGCCGAACGCCTCCGTGTGTCCCGTCCCGGGCACGTCCCAGAACTCCTTGGGCCCCGGCGCGCGCTCGTAGAGGCGGCGGCCTTCCGAGTACGGCACGACGGGATCGCCGGGCGCGTGGACCATGAGCAGGGGGACGGGCTTGCGGCGGGCGATGAGCTTCGCGGGCGAGAAGCGGTCGGAGACGAGCACGTAGGGGAGCCACTGGAGCGCCCACGTCTGCCAATGCGGCGCGAGCTTCAGGCGCGCCACGCGCGTGTAGGACGAGAACGTCGAGTCGAGGACGAGGGCGCGCACTCCCTCCCCCCCGTCGCGGTCCAGCGAGGCCAAGGCGAGCGCGCCGCCCAGGCTCTGGCCGATTACGACGAGCGGCAGGCCGGGAGTCTTCGCCCGCGCGTAGGCGAGCGCCGCCGCGCCGTCCGCGACCGAGCCGGCGAGCGACTTGCTCCCGCCGGAGCCGCCGTAGCCGCGGTAGTCGAAGGCGAAGACGTCGTAGCCCTCGAGCGCGAGCCAGTAGACGAAGAGAAAGTGGGAGGTCATGTTCTCGCCGTTGCCGTGGAATTGCAGCACGACGCCTTTCGTCGAGGGCATCGCCGACGGGAACCAAAGGCCCGTTAATTCGGTCCCATCGGCGGACTTGAAGCGCTCCAAGGTCCACTTGGCCCCGACGCGATCCGGGTCGAGATGGAGCGACCGATCCGGCTGGAGAAAAATATTCGTGCAGCCCGAGAGCACGACCGTCAAGGCGAGGATGACGTGATTAGTGATAAATCGTCGCATAGAGTCCGAGCTCGCGGTAGGGTCCCCGGATCGTGCCGTCCAGCCGGAGGGCCCGGTTTTGCGCCGGCGCCCAGTTGAAGCCCAGGCGCACGCGATGGTTGGGCGTCGGGTCGCCGAAGGGGCGCGCCGACAGAGCGCCGTCGAGCAGGGCGTTCACGTGCCCCCCGAGGTCGGCGGTGATTCCCGCGCGTAGGGCTCCGCCGGCGGTGAAGCCGTCTCTGTAGACCGAGCCGACCGACCCTTCCAGCTGGGCCAGCGTGAAAAGAATGGCGCCGTCCCAGGGGGCGGCCGAAAGCCCGGAACCGAAGTGTCCTTCATAGACCAGGGACTTATAGGCCGGCTTGCCCACCTCGAAGGCCGTGTCCAAGCCGGTGCCTTCCGTCCACGACGGCTTGCGCGTCCAGGAATCCCAGGGCGACAGGGACATGATCTCGACCAGCCGGAAATCCCGGACGTAGAAATGTTCTCGATCCTTGTCGTAGCGGAAGCGGCCGGAGAACCCGTAAATCTCGGCGCCCGGCGGGAAACCGCGGGGACGATCGAGGAGATCGTGGTAGCCGGGGCGCCAGGCGAGCTCGGTGAAGGACCCGCCGTTGTACGCGCCTTCGCCCACCGCCAGACGGTGGCGCAGGTGGCCCTCTTCGGGCGGCGCGGCCCAGGCGGGCGGCGGCGGATCGGGAGTCGCGTCGGCGATGCGGGCGCGGCGGATCAAGATCAGACGCTCCAAGGCTCGCACCTCGTCCGGGACGTCCGGCGAATAGCCCTTCTTATAAAGGACGTAGTCCTCGGCCGCGTCGAGCAGCAGCGCGCGGCGCGCCGACGGCATGCCGGCGCTCAGCGCATCGCCTTTTCCGGCGTCCCCTTTCATGTAAGCCTCGGCGGCGCGCCGTTCCGCGCGCGTGAGCTGCTTGCGGCGCGACGTCATGGCCGTCGCGTGGGACGGACGGTAATGGACGCCGGAGACCAGCCCTGGAGACCTCGTGACGGCGAGAAGCGTGTCCACGGGACCCACGATGGGCGGCGAGCCCGGCATCAGGTTCAGGCGCGGCGCCGCGGCCTCGAGCGCCGGCATCAGCTGATACGAGCAGTTCTTCGAGAAAAAGTAATAGGGGAACTGCGCCTGTCCCATCTCCCAGGCATGCGCCGCCAGCCGGTCCACCTCGGTCGACGACAGCGCCAGGCTGTATTCCCACAGGTCCCGGTTGTCGATGTTGTTGTACTCCTGGATCTTCATGTAATACGGCATCACCGTGTACTCGCCGGGGTACAGCCCGAGCAGGCCCTTCAGCGCGAACAGGACGCCGCCGTCGTCGCCCGTCGTCGCGGCGAAGTTCAGCGTGTTGTCGCGCAGCACCTGGCCGGGACCGGTCCCGGAGCGGCCCAGGCGCAGGAAGGTGTGGCCGAACATCGACGAGGGATTGGAGAGATAGGCCGACGCGAAGATCAGCGTGACCGAGCTCGCGTCCATGAGCTCGCGCCACGACTCGTATTTGGAGCAGTCCGCCGGCGGGAGCTCCTTCGGCTCGAGGGAGAGGAGCTCCTCGAGCCACGCGGCGCGCGCCGGGAAGCGGCAGCGCGGGTGCTGGACGCCGCCGCCGGGCTCGGCGGCGTAGAGGCCCGCGACCTCCGCCTCGAGCTCCAGGCGCGGGTCCGCGCGCGCCCCCGGCGACAGGAAAAAGCCCTTCGTCGCGTCGCTGACGGGCCTGCCCCGGACCGTCTTCCAATGGCCCAGGCGCAGCCATTCGGGGTCGTCCCACAGCTTGAGCGCGCGCGCCTTCGCCAGGCTCTCCTCGGCGGAGGACGCGGCCCGCGCGAGAGGCGCCGCGAGCAGCAGGAGAAAAAGAAGGGGGCGGGCGATCCTCGGACCGCCCGCCCCCCCGTTCACGCCGGAGTCCTCAGGCGCCGCAGGCTTTCGCCATCGCGGGGTCGGACAGGATCTCCTTGTCGAGGTTGTTCAGGAGCTCCGTCGAGGTCGTCCTCCCTGACGGGAGGATTTTTTCATAGTGCGTCTTGGCGAAAGTCGCGAACGCGTCGGCCTTGCAGCCGGTCAGAGCCGCGAGAGACGCTTCGTACTGGCCGGAGCCGGCCGCGAGCTCCTGCTCGAGGGCGCGGAAGTTGGTCGCCGTGAAGACCTCCCGCTCCTTCGACGCCTTGATGAGGCCGCCGGAGGAGCAGCCCAGGGTGCCCGTGGTGATGCCGAACGTCTGCGAGCCGATGCAGCCGTTCGTCGTCGCCGCGAGGATCTGGTCCACGGGCCGGTTCTCCTTGAAGATCTGCGCCCCGAGACCGCAGCCGGCGTCGTTCTGGCTGGCGGCGCTCGCCGCCCCGGCCAGGAGAGTCACCGCCGCCAACAGGAATAGCGTTCGCTTCATTTCGAGCCTCCTTTGATTTTCAACGCCTCCGGAGCCCGGACGTCCAGGGCGTTGGAAGGTTAGCGCATGAGGCGATTTCTGTCAACCCCGCTTGTCACAAAAAAGGGAGGCCGCGGCGAACTCGCCGCGGCCTCCGTTCCGGCCCGGGGTTCTCTCAGGCGCCGCAGGCTTTCGCCATCGCGGGGTCGGAGGAGATCTCCTTGTCGAGGTTGCTCAGCAGCTCCGTCGAAGTCGTCTTCTCGCTCGGGAACAGCTTCTCGTAGCGCGCCTTCGCGAAGGCCGCGAACGCGCCGGTCTTGCAGCCGGTCATCGCCGCGAGCGACGCCTCGTACGGACCGGAGCCGGACGCCAGCTCCTGCTCGAGGGCGCGGAAGTTGGTGGCCGTGAAGACTTCCCTCTCCCGGGACGACTTGATCACGCCGCCCGAGGAGCAGCCCAGCGTCCCCGTGGTGATGCCGAAGGTCTGCGTGCCGAAGCAGCCGTTCGTCGTCGCCGCGAGCACCTGGTCCACGGGCCGGTTCTCCTTGAAAAGCTGGGCGCCGAGGCCGCAGCCCGCGTCGTTCTGATTGCCGGCGTGCGCCGGGAGCGCCAAGCCCGCCGCCGCGACGAGGACGAAAAGAGTCCGCTTCATCATCACTCCTCCTTTAAGTAACGTCGGATCGAATCGAGCGAGGGTATATGAACGCCCGCGAGGCCGCCTAGCGCGGCCTCGTCACGGTTTTTTGGCGGGGACGTGACAAAGAGAAAGGCCGCGGCCCCGAAGGGCCGCGGCCTTCGCGCGGGCGAGCTCGCGGTCAGGGCTTGGCCGGGGCTTCCGCTTTCTTGACGTTGCCCGTGATCTCGAGGATCAGGTCGATCTTGTCGCCGACGAACAGGCTGCCGTTGTCGAGCGTCTTGTTCCAGCTGATGCCCCAGTCCTTGCGGTTGACCGTGGCCGTGGCGGAGAAGCTCGCGCTCTCGTTGCCCCACGGGTCCTTCCCGGAGCCGTTGGACTCGACGTCGAGGATGACGGGCTTGGTCACGCAGTGCATGGTCAGGTCGCCCGCGAGCTTGAAATGGTCGCCCTTGACGTCCTCGACCTTCGTGCTCTTGAAGACGATGTCGGGGCACTTCTCCGCGTCGAAGAAGGCGTCGGACTTCAGGTGCTTGTCGCGCTGCTCGACGTCGGTGTCGATGGAGGCCGCGTCGATCTTCGCCTCGGCCTTCCAGGACTTCACGCTCTTCGGGTCGTAGGTGAACGTCCCGGAGAACTTCTTGAAGCGGCCGGGGACCTTGCCGGCGACGTGCTTGGCCTTGAAGGAGATCGAGCTGTGCTGGGGATCGATCTCGTACTCGGTCGCGGACGCGGCGGCGGCGGCGAAGACCAGTGCGGCGGCGAGAAGCAGGTGGCGCATGAGGTTCCTCCGGGTTTATCGGGCGTCGTTGAGGGAGGAAATGTAACCAATACGATTACGTTTGTCAAGCCGGCGCAAGCCCTCGCGGACCGCGAGCCCCGCCGCCAGGCAGGCCGCGGCGGCGGCGAGCTGTCCCCACCCGCCCTGCGCGCTCAGCCAGAGCGTGGCGGCGACTCCGGCGGCGGGGGTCAGGACTCCCCCCGGCGCCCGGAAGCCGGCGGGCCGCCCCCGCCGGCGGTCGGCCAGCACCGCCAGGCACGTCGCCAGGTACTGGGCGCCGATGATCACGTTTCCGAAGTCGATCAGGCGGTCGAAATCGAGCAGGAGGGCGGCCGCGGCCGCGACGCCCGCGGTCAGCAGGATCGACGCGTACGGCGCGCCCGTGCGCGCGCCGCCGCGCGCGAACAGGGGAGGCAGATGCCCCTCCTCGGCGAGCGCGACGAGGTAGCGCGGGCCGCCGAGCGCGCAGCCCGCGGTGAAGCCGACCATCGACACGAGCGCGCCCACGGCGACCAGCTTCCCGCCCGCCGCGCCGAACAGGGCGAGGCCGGCGTCCGCGAGCGGCCGCTCCGAGCCCGCGAGGCCCGGCACCGACGCCAGAGCCGAGGCTTGGACGAGGGCGTAGAGCGCGGCGGCCAGGGCGAGCGCGGAGAGCACCGCGAACGGAGCGTCGCGGCCCGGCTCGCGCGCCTCTCCCGCGGGGACGGGCACGACCTCGAAGCCCTGGAACGCGAAGTAGGCGAGGAAGCAGGCCTTCGGCAGCGCGCCCCAGCCGTGGGGAGCGAAGGGACGCAGCGGGGCGAGCGACGAGCGCAGCAGGAGCGGCAGGCCCGCCAGGGCCAGCGCGATCAAAGGCAGCAGCTTCGCCGCCGTCAGAGTCGTGGAGACGCGGGCGCCGGGCTTGGCGCCGAGCAGGTTGACGCCCGCGAGCAGGGCGATCGCCAGCGCGGCCACCAGCTTGCCGGCCGCGGGCGCCGCGAGCGGCGCAAAGAACGGCGACGCGTAGACGGCGAGCCCCGACGAGACGGCCGCCCAGCTGATGATCTCGGTGATCCAGCACAGCCAGCCGATCGAGAAGCCGGCGGCCGGTCCGAAGGCCTCCTGGGCGTACAGGGACGGGCCGCCGGCGCGGTCCCGGCTCGAGGAGGCCTCCGCGAAGCACAGCGCGACCGGCGCCAGCGCGAGCGCGGTCGCGGCGAACGCGGCGATCGAGGCCGGGCCGAGAAGCGCCGCGAGCTTGCCGGGGAACAGGAAGATGCTCGAGCCGACGATCGCGTTGACGCCGATCGCGCAGAGGTCGAGCCGCGTGAGCGGCCGCCGCGGCCTCCGCGTTCCCGGCTCCGTCACCGCGCGGCCGTCCCTTCCTTGATCATGACCCGGGTGCCGATGAAGCTGCGCTCGTACAGGCGCCGCGCGACGGAGGCGGGCAGGGTCAGGCACAGGTGCGGATACGCCTCGTGCTCGGCCTTGTCCAGCGGCGGGCCGTGGATGACCAGGCCCTCGCGCGTGAACAGCACGTGCTCGCCGAGGGCGCGCGCGCGCGCCGACGTGCCGACCTGCGGCGGCTCCCAGTCGAGCCGCCCCGCCGCGACCTCGGACTTGCCGCGCTCGGCGTGAGCGAAGCGCTCCTTCGAGACGATCGTCGCGATCCTCGGCAGCGGCCTCTTCTCCCCGCCGACGGCGCGCGCGGCGGCGCCCTTCAGGGGCAGGGTCTCGAACGCCTGCTCGCCGCGCATGACCTGGACGCGGTCGCCGGCCTCGTCCACGAGGAGATAGGTGGTCATGATCTCCCACTGCTTCTCGAGGAGCCGCTTTTCCTCGGACAGCGCGAGACTGCCCTCGAAGAGGGCGCGGCGCGAGACGGAGAGGCTGGCCGCGTTCTTCTTGGCCGCCGCGAGGTCCTTGGCGACGAGGTCGCGCAGGGCCTGGCGCTCGGCGAGCTCCTGGTCGAGGTCGTCGAGCGCGACCAGGGCGGCGTCGCCCTCGGCCTCGGTGCGCCGCGCGTGCGCGGCCACCCAGGACTGCAGCTCCCACGGGACGAGCAGCAGGAGCCCGCCCGCGGCGAGGAGCCAGAGAGCCGGCGCGCGCTGGTCGAGCCTCATTCGAAGATGTACACCTTGGTCCCCACGGGGATCGTCGCGTAGAGGCGCTCGAGGTCGGCCGCGCCGACGCGCACGCAGCCGTGCGAGGCGGGGCGGCCCAGCAGCTCCTCGTTCTTGGTGCCGTGGATCAGGTAGCCGTCGCCGAGGTTCAGGACGTACGCGCCGAGCTCGCCGTCGACGAAGCGCGACGGGTCGTCGGGCGGGGGCACCGGCTCGCCGGCCTCGACGAAGGCCCAGTCGGGCTTGCGCCACTTGGGGTTGACGCCCTTGCCGATCACCTTGAACTCGCCGCGCGGCGTGACGAACTGCCACTTTTGGCCGCTCTTCTTGTCCGACAGCAGCCCGCCGCGGCCGACGGAGACGTCCGCCTGCCACAGCAGCTTGAGCCCTTTCTTCACGTACAGCTTGTTCGCCTTCGCGTCGACGACGACCTGCAGGGCCCCCTTGAGGCGCTTGCCGACCTGCCCGCGCAGGGTCGAGACCTCGCCCTCGATGGCCTTCTGCGTGCGCAGGTAGCCCTTGTCGGCCGGCAGGATGTTGGGCAGGCCCTCGAGGAACTCCGCGTCGCGGGACTGCGCGGACGCGTCGCGCGAGAGCGCCGCGAGGCGGCGCGAGCCGCGGTCCAGGCCGGCGGCCGCGCCCTCGACGCGGTCGGTCTGACGCGAAAGGTCCGCGGCGGCGCGGGAGAGGGCGGCGGCGCGCCAGCCGAACGCGCCCAGCCAGAGGATCAGCGCGAGAGGGTAGAGCGTCCGGCCGAAAGGCGCCTCTGTCATATCGGGCACGGGGCCATTTTACGACATTGGGCGTTCAGTCGCCGCCGCCGACGTCCGGGAGCGGGATCTCGTCGGTCTTCTCGCTCGCGGCGGCCGCGGCGCGGCGCCTCTCCGGCGCGAGGCCCGAGAGGGCCTCCGCCGCGGCCGCCGCGGCCTCGTCGGGAGACTCGAAGGCCTCGCCGCTGGGCCGCGCGGTCGCGCGCAGGACGGCGTCTCCGGTGACCGCGTCGAGAACGGACACGTCGAGCGATCGCCACGAGGGATCGAGGGACAGGAACACGACCCCGTCGGCCTCCGTCGCCCGCCGGATCTCGGCCATCACGCGCGGATCCGCCGCCGCGTCCAATCCGAGGGCGGACCCCGCGAGCACGCTGTCGGCCTCCTCGAGCGCGGGCGCGCGGATGCCTCCGGCTCCGAGGCGCTTGGCGAGCGCGTGCACGAGCTCCTCCCCCTTCGCGGCGCTCGCCCCGCGCGGCGGGGCGATGGCCAAAGTCTTCGCGCGGAACGACGGCGCCATAGCGTGCGTCTCGACGCGATCGGAGCCGAGCGCGCAGGCCGAGAGGAGAGTCGAGAGCGAAGCGATCGTCGCGGCCGCGAGCGGAAGAAGCCTCACGGCTCCAGTGTAGCCGGATCGGCCCGCGGCGTCCAGGCCTGGAGGCAAACCAGGGCATCGGCATGCGTCACAGGAATATTCCCCCTCGGCTATGGAGAAGGGGACGCTCACGGGGCTTTCCTATCCCCGGAGGACACAACCATGGCGAAAACGAAAGGAAAGACGCGCGGCAAGCCCCGCGCCCGGCCGCTAACGCCGCGCAAGCGCGCGAGAAGGACCGCTGCGAAGGAGCCGCCGATCGCGTCCATCCCGCCGGCGACCGTCCACGAGAACGAGTCGGAGGACCAGCTCGGCGCCTACGGCGACCAGAGCGGCGAGACCGACGTCATCCAGCCGTGACGCGCGGGCTCGCGAGGGCCGCGCGAGGAGGGAGACCATGTTCGAGCTGACCAGTCCCGCGTTCGCGCCGTCGGGAACGATCCCGCGCAAGCACTCGTGCGACGGCGCGGACGTCTCCCCGCGTCTGCTCTGGAGCAACGCTCCGGCGGAGGCGAGGACGATCGCCCTGATCATGGAGGACCCGGACGCTCCGGCCGGCCTGTGGATCCATTGGATCGTCTACGACGTCCCCGCGGCGAGCGGCGAGCTTCCCGAGGGCTTGCCCGCCGGCGGCTCCCTCCCGGGCGGGGGCCGGCAGGGGGCGAGCTGGGGCGTGGACCGGTTCGAGCGCGTCGGCTACGGCGGGCCGTGCCCGCCGAAGGGCAAGCCCCACCGCTACGTCTTCACGGCCTATGCGCTGCCGGGCCCGACGGGCCTGCCCGCCAAGGCCACGAAGGCGCAGCTGCTCAAGGCGATGAAGGGCAAGGTGCTGGCTCAGGCGGAGCTGATCGGCCTCTACGGCCGCTGACGGTTCGGCTTCTTCCACTTGTCGCGGGTGAAGCCGGGACCGAAGACCGAGGGCTTCACGGCCGGCTTCGGCGCCTTGGCGGGCGGCGCCGCGTCGGCCTGGCGGCGCGCGGCGCCCGGCGAAGCCTGCGCGCGGCGGTCCTTGCCGGAGCGGCGCTCGACGAACGCGGGCTTGGCCGGCGCCGCGGGCGCGTCCCGCTTCTCGAGCGGCCGCGCGGGCGTCACGAAGATGCGGCGGTCGCCGAGCTTGTGGCCGTCGAGCTTCTTGAGCGCGGCCTGCGCGTCGGCCGGCGTCGCCATCTCGACGAAGGCGAACCCCTTCGAGAGCTTGGTCTGCCGGTCCATGACGACTTTCACGCCGAACACCGGACCTACGGTCGCGAACAGGCGCACGAGCTCGGCGTGCGTGGTCGCGGGCGGAAGGCCTCCGACGAACAGCTTGCTCTCTTCGTGAGTCATGACGACCCGATTATACTCTTTGTTCAACGAATCCTGACTTTCCTGCGCCCGGGCCGAGGGCTACCCTATCCTCATGGCGGGACGAATCCGGATCGGCATCTCGGGCTGGACCTACGACGGGTGGCGCGGCGCGTTCTATCCGCCCGGCCTTCCGCAGGCGCGCGAGCTGGCGTACGCGACGGCGCGCCTGAGCTCCCTCGAGATCAACGGGACGTTCTACTCGCTGCAGAGGCCGAGCTCGTACTCGACGTGGCGGGAGCAGGCCCCCGAGGACTTCGTCTACGCCGTGAAGGCGCCGCGCTTCATCACCCACGTCAAGCGCCTCAAGGGCGTGGAGACGCCGCTCGCCAACTTCTTCGCCAACGGGATTTTCCGGCTTCGGGAGAAGCTCGGCCCCGTCCTTTGGCAGCTGCCGCCGAGCCTGCGCTTCGATCCCGGATTGATCGAGGATTTCCTCGCCGCGCTCCCGCGGGACACGTGGTCCGCCTCGGTCCTGGCGCACGGCCACGACGACGCCGTGGATGGCCGGGTCGAGCTCGACCCCGGGGAGAAGCGGCCGCTGCGCCACGCGCTCGAGGTGCGCCACGAGTCGTTTCGCGATCCGCGCTTCGTCCGCCTCCTGAGAAAGGCCGGAGTCGCGCTCGTCGCCGCGGACACCGCCGGGAAGTGGCCGCGCTTCGAGGAGCCGACCGCGGATTTCGCCTACGCGCGGCTGCACGGCGACGCGGAGCTGTACGCGAGCGGCTACGGTCCGGCGGCGCTGCGCGAATGGGCCGGTAAGCTCCGGCGGTGGAGCCGGCCGGGCCGCGACGTCTACGCGTACTTCGACAACGACATGAAGGTGCGCGCCCCGCACGACGCGATGGCGCTCGCGCACCTGCTCGGCCTCGGCCCCGAGCCGGGCCCCGCGCCGCGGCCGCGCCCGGGGCCGCGGCTCACCGCGCGCCCTTGGGCCTTCGGCGCCGCTCGTCGAGCCAGCGCCGCAGGTCGCCGTAGGAGAGGCAGTTCAGGCAGTCCTTCGGCTCGAGCCAGGCGCGCCGCGCGATCGTGACCGCCGTCTCCATGTGCGAGAACTCCGCCGTGGAATGCGCGTCGGTCGAAAGGACCAGCGGCGAGCCGAGCTCCTTCGCGCGCCGCGCGCGCGCGTCGTCGACGTCCTGGCGGTCCGGCTGCCCGTTGATCTCGACCGCCGTCCCGGCCTTCCCCGCGGCGGCCAGCACGGCGTCCGCGTCGAAGGCGTAGCCGGGACGCCGGTTGAGCAGGCGGCCCGACAGATGCCCGAGCACGTCGACGCGAGGGTTCGCCGCGGCGCGGACGATGCGCGCGGTCATCTCCGGACCGGGCTGCTTGAAGCGCGAGTGCACGGAGCCCACGACGACGTCGATCTCGTCGAGCACGCCGTCCGGGTAGTCCATGCGCCCGTCCTCGAGGACGTCGACCTCCATGGAGCGCATGAGGCGGATCCCCGGGACCTTCTTGCGGATGCGGTCCAGCTCCTTGAACGACGCGCGCAGCCGCGCGACGCTCATCCCGTTGGTGATGTGCAGCGACCGGGAGTGGTCGCCGAGGGCCGCCCACTCCCAGCCGCGCGCCAGAGCGCCGCGCGCCATCTCCTCGAGGCTTTGATGCCCGTCGGTGTGCGTCGAGTGGTTGTGCACGTCGCCCTTGACGTCGGCGAGCGTCACGAGGCGCGGCAGCGTCCCCCGGCGCGCCGCCTCGAGCTCGCCGCGGTTCTCGCGCAGTTCGGGCTCGATGTACGGAAGACCCAGAGCGGCGTAGACTTCCTCCTCGGTCCGCCCCGCGAGCGGCTTTTTCTGCTTCTTGTCGGAGAGCCGGAACACGCCGTACTCGTTGAGCGTCAGGCCCTTCTTGAGCGCGAGCTGGCGCAGGGCCACGTTATGCTCCTTCGAGCCCGTGAAGTACTGCAGGGCCGCCCCGAACGAGGCCGCGGGCACGACGCGGAGGTCGATCTGCAGACCGCCGACGAGACGGACGCTGGCCTTCGTCGGCCCGGAGGCCAGGACTCGCTCGACCGTGCCCAGCGCCGCGAAACGGCCCGTGACGGCCGTCCCGTCCTCGGCCTCGGCCAGGAGGTCCACGTCCCCGACCGTCTCGCGGCCGCGCCGGAGCGAGCCCGCGATGCGGACCTGAGACACGCCCGGCCACGAGCGGACAAGCGCCGCGATCGGCTCGACTTGGCGCCGCGCCAGCGGGAACGGGACGCGCGCCGCGCCGCCCGCGGCGGCAAGCCCGTTTCGCAGGTTTTCGACGAGCTTCGCTCCGAAGCCGGGCAGGCCCTGGAGCTTCTCCGCCTCGATCGCCTTGGCGAGCTGGTCGAGCGAGGCGATCCCGGCGTTCTCGAAGAGGTAGCGCGCGCGCTTCGGCCCCAGCCCTTGGATGCTCATCATCTCGCGCAGGCCCGCGGGGAAGCGCCGGCGCAGGCCCTCGAGCTCCGGGAAGCAGCCCGACCCGGCGCAGGCGGAGATGTGCCCGGCCATGCTCTTGCCGATGTCCGGGAGCTCCAGCAGCTCCTTCGCCGTCA
>DATNGC010000035.1:0-5390 GCA_035606075.1 Elusimicrobiota bacterium | reverse complement strand
AGCCCGCCCCGGCTCCCGCGAGTCCCTCGGCCGCCGCCGCTCCGGCCCCGATGATCGTGGCGGTCAAGCCGGCCGCCAGCCGCTCGGCGCACCAGGTCCAGGCCGCCTATCTCGCCCACGAGCTGCGCGCGCCGGTGACGTCGATCCGCCTCGGCCTCGAGGTCCTCTCGGAGCAGATCACGCCGCGCCTGGAGTCCGACGAGAGCCAGATGCTCAAGCTCGCGATCCGCAACACGATCCGGCTCGAGGGGCTGGTCAACGACATCATGGACTACTCCAAGATCGCCGCCGGCAAGATGGCGATCGTCAAGGAGCCCTGCGAGGCCCGCGCCCTGGCCGACGAGGCCGTCGACGCGCTCAAGGCCGCCGCCACCGCCAAGGGCGTCAAGATCGTCAAGGACCTGAGCCCCATGCTGCCGCGCGTCTCGGCCGAGAGCCGCCGCGTGGTCCAGGTCCTGATCAACCTGCTGTCCAACGCCATCAAGTTCACGCCGGCCCGCGGCGCCGTGACGGTCCAGGTGACCGAGGGCCGCCACGAGCACGCCGGGACCCTGATGTTCAAGGTCAAGGACACCGGCGCCGGCATCGCGGCCGATCAGCTGGAGAAGATCTTCGGGATGTTCGAGCAGGCGGGCGTCAGCGACGTGAAGGGCGCCGAGGGCACCGGCCTGGGCCTGACGCTCGCGCGCGCGATGGTCGAGCTCCACGGCGGCCGCATCTGGGCCGAGAGCTGGAAGGGCTGCGGCGCCACGTTCTGCTTCACGATCCCGATCGCGTCCGTCGACCAGTCCCGCCCGGTCGAGGTGTACGCGGAGCCGCTCCAGGTCCACGGCCTGGTGGCCGAGTTCGCCCGGCGCTTCAACGCCTTCCTGGCGATGGTCGTCTAGGCCGCCCGCTCCTCCGAAGTCCTACCAGGAGTACGACACGCCGATGCGCTGGGCGTCGCCCATGTCCCCGTAAGGGATGAAGGCGTAGTCGAAGCGGAGCTTCTTCCACGTCAGGCTCGCTCCGACAGTGACGCCGGGGCCGGCGTCGTTCTGGCCGTTCCAGCCCAGGCGCAGGGCCGCGTACTTGGTCGGCCGCCACTCGCCGCCGATGCGCGTGCTCACCGAGCCGTCGCGCACGTCGACGAGATCGACGGCCACGGTGTAGGCGTCGCGCGGCTGCCAGGCGAGGCCCATGCGCAAGGTCTCCGGCATGGGCGAGCTCTGGGTCCGGTAGCGCGGATCGGGGCCCACGTTCTGGATCGCGGCGCCGAGCGTGATCGGCTGGCCGATCGTCTTCTCGAGATCGGCGCGCGCGCCGAGGTCCACGGCGCCGGTCTGGGCCAAGGTGTTGTCGATGCTCTCGCGCAGGTACTTCACCGCGGCGCCGACGCCGAGCCAGTCGATCGGCCTGATCGCGTAGCCGGCGCCGATCGCCCAATCGCGGATCCCGAAGGAGTCCAGTCCAGCGCCGCTCTGGTTGGCCAAGGTCGTGCGCTGGATGCTGCCGAAGTCGAACGTGTCGAGGTAGAGGCCCGCGCCCTGACCCTCGCCCAGCAGGCCGTGGCGGCCCAGGCGCTGGTCCCCGTCGCCGTGCGCGGCGAGAGCCAGGTAGTCCTGCGTGATCCCTTGATAGAGCTCGCCGTGCGCGAACGAGGCCTGATTGGAGGACATGAACGCCAAGCCCGCGGGGTTGTAGAGCATTCCGTCCGCGTCGTCGCTGACCGCCGTATACGCGCCGCCCATCGCCGCCGGCCGCGGGGCGACGTCCGTCGAGAGGAAGTCGAACGCGGTCGCGCCCTGCGTCCCGGCGGAGGCCGGGAGGGCCAGAACGAGCAGAGCGGCGAGGGGGGCGAGGTTCCTCATCGGATGATCGCGATCTTGCGCACGATCTTCGAGCCGCTCCCCCGGTCCGTGATCACGGCGATGTAGCCGCCCGACGCCGCGTCATGGCCGTTGGTGTTGCGGCCGTCCCACTGGACGTGCCCGCCGGAACCGTCGACCGAGCGGTCCCAGACCAGCGAGCCGGAGGCCGAGAATATCTGGACGCGGACCGAGTCCGTCAGGCCGTCGAAGACGATCCCCGAGGTCGCGTCGCCTGAGCTGAAGGGCTTGCCGGTGTTGGGGTCCCCGGCGTTCGGGAGCCACGGCACGGGGTAGACGAGGACGTTGGAGAGGTCCGTCGAGGCCGCGGCGAACAGGCCGAAGAGGCTGAAGTGGGGGGTCGTCGCGGTGACCGTCTTCGCGGTGCGGTCGATGACGCTCGCCGACTCCTGGCGCCACCGTCCCGTGCCCGGGTTGTACGAGAACACCGCGAGCCGGTCGACGCGGACGGCCGTGCCGTCCACGACGCCCGAGTTGTTCACGTCGCGGTAGTGCATCGTGATCGAGGCCGTGCCGTTGAGGCTGGTCTGTCCCGACGCCAACGTGAGTTGGAGCGTCTGGCCGAGGGAAACCTGCGACGCGGACGCGGGCGGCGCGCCCAGCGGGTTGGTCTGCACCGTCAACGTGTCGGTCGACGCGGTGACCAGGCCGGTGGGCATCGTCACGTCCACGACTTCGCCGCTCGCCGCGTCGGCCGCGCTGACGACGCGTTGGGCGCCGTTGTAGACGGTCTCCGCCACCCTCTCCGCGCCGCCGCTCGTCGTCTGGCTGCTGTCGGGATTGACCGCGTCCACGGCGATGAAGATCGAGGGAGGGGCCGGGTCGACGGTGCCGTCGATCGCCGTCGCGACGGCGCGCAGCTCGTAGGACGCGTTGGCCAGGGACGTCACGTCCCAGTGGATGAAATAAGGGGCGACGGTCGCCGGATTGGGATGCTGGGTGTCGGCCGCGGGGATGTCGATCCACGCGGCCGTTGTCGAGCCCGCCGCGCGGTACTGGAAGCGGATCGAGGCCGCGCGGCTCGAGTCGCCCGCGACGATCTCGGCCATCACGTTCACGCTGTTGCCGGAGATCTTCTTGCCGCTGTCGGGATTCTTGATGGCCGCGCTAAGGCCGGTCGTGTCGGCCAGCGGCGTGACGCTCGCGACGACCGTCGTGTTCGTCTCCTCGATGCCGCAGGAGAAGGCGCGCAGGGCGAAGCGATAGACGGTCCCCGTGCTCAGGGCGGGCGTCACGTAGCCGGTGGTCCCGGCCGGGATCGTCGCGTAGACGGTCGCGTACGACACCGCGTTCGTCGACGCGTAGAGGTGATAGCCGCCGAGACCGGACGTGGGGGACGGGAGCCACGAGAGCGAGACGAGGCCGCCGCTCGCCGCCTGCGCCGTCAGCGCGTCCGGCGGGGACGGAGCCGCGCCGAGCGTGAACGCCGTGGTCACCGCATCGTAAGACGTCGGAACGCCGATGCCGTTGCGATTGCGCACGCGATAGTAATAGCTCGTGCAGGAGGTCAGACCGGAGTCGCCGAATGCGAGGACCGCCGACGAATAGACCTGCGAGTAGGACGCGGCGTCGGTCGAGCGCTCGACCGAGGCGAGCGTCCAGGCCGGGTTCCCGTTCGCCGCCCACGACAAGGTCGCGGAGGAGGAGAAGATCGACGACGCCGCGGTCCCGCTGGGGGGAGCGGCCGCCGTGTAGACCGACGTCGAGGCGGAGTACGAGGAGAAGAACTGGCTGAAGTCGCCCAAGCGGCGCGCGTACGACGTGTTGACCGCCAGGCCCGTCTCGATCCAGCTCACCGTCGTCGAGCTCAGCGAGCCCGACTTGTCGGCGCCGGTCGTGTCGAAGACGTGATAGCTCGTCGCGCCCGCGGCCAGGCTCCAGGTCCAGGCGATGCTCGACGTCCCGATCGCCGCGCCCGAGAACGGCGCAGGGGAGAGGGCGGACGGCAGCAGAACCTGGAAGCCGGACGAGAGGCGGCCGGCGCGGCTTCCGGACTCGCGCACGGCGACGTCCCAGTAGCCGGTCGTCGCTCCCGTCAGGTTCACGCTCGCCGAAAGATGCAGCGAGTCCGGGACCGAGACCCCCGCGGCCGAGATCGACGTCACCGGCATGGTCAGGAGCTCCGCCGAGGCGAGCTCATGGCCGGAATTGTCGTAGCCGCCGGGGAGCAGGATCCGTCCGTCGCCCAGCTGCACGGCGGGCGCGACGTTGTCTCGCGGGGTGATCAGCGACCCGGCCGTCGTGAAAGAGCTGGTCGCGGGATCGTAGACGTCGACGGCGCCGGTCACTCCCCCGGACGCGAGGGTCCCGCCGATCACGAGCACCCGCCCGTTGACCGCCAAAGTCTGCATCGAACGCCGCGCGACGCTTAATGTCGGGCCCGGAGTCCAGGCGTTGGCCGCCGGGTTGTAGATCTCGCTCGAGCTCAGCGGTCCGGCCAAGGCCGTTCCGCCGGCGACCAGCACACGACCGTCGGGAAGGAGGGCTTGGCCGAAGTACTGCCGCGCGGCCGCCAAGGACGCCGCCGTGGTCCAGGTGTTCGTCACCGGATTGAAGATCTCGGCCACCGCCGTGAAGACGCTGTTGGCGGTCGTGCCGGCCGCGACCAGCACCCGCCCGTCGGCCATGACCGTCGCCCCGCCGTCCGTGTGCGGCGCCGACATCGGCATGGACGTCCAAGTTCCCGCGACCGGGTCGAAGATCTGCGCGATGGAAAGATCCGTTCCCGCCCGCGTGCCGCCCCCGGCCAGCAGGACTCGCCCATCCGGGAGAAGCGCCGTCGGCGCCGAGAAAACTCCGGACGACATCGAGGCCGTCGCGGTCCATGCGTTCGTCGCCGGATCGTAGATCTCGGCCGACGCAGTCTCCGGCAGGGTCTGGCCCAGCGCGCCGCCCGCGGCGAGGACGCGGCCGTCATTGAGAGTGACGAGGCTCTCCGCCGTGCGAGCGACCCCCATGGGTCCCGTGGGCGACCACGTCCCGGCGACGGGGTCGTACAGCTCGGCCGAGGCGAGCGAGGTCGACGCGGAGAACTGGAATCCGCCGGCGACCATCACCCTTCCGTCTTTCAACAGCGTCGCCGCCGCCTGCATGCGCCCTGCTGCCATCGGCGCCGCCGCGGTCCAAGTCCCGTTCGCCACGCCGAAGCGCTCGAGGGTCAGAGCCGCCGAGGCGTCGAACGCGGCGCCGGTCAAAGCGGCCGCCGCGCTCGCGCCGGACACCGCGGACGAAGGCGAGATCGACGCGATGCTCGGGACCCGCGCAGGCGACGGAACTCGAATCTGGAAGCCTCCCGAGAGGCGACCGTCGCGGTTCCCGGACTCGCGCACGACGACGTCCCAGTAGCCCGTCGCGGCGCCGCTCAAGTTCAGGCTGCCGGAGAGATGCTGCGCGTCCGAGGCCGACACGCCCGTCGCGGCGATCGACGTCACCGGCATGGTCAGGAGTTCCGCCGAGGACACGCCCTGATTGCCGCTGTTGTATCCGCCCGCCACGAACACGCGCCCGTCGGCCAGCTGGACG
>DATNGC010000034.1:0-5177 GCA_035606075.1 Elusimicrobiota bacterium | reverse complement strand
CTTGGCGCTTTCGGCCGGCGTCCTCGGCCGCCGCCATTCGATCCCCGTCTTTCTCGATATGGCCGAGTACTATCCGGAGGCGATGAGATGCTGGAAGAAGTACTCGAGCGGCTTGAGCCGCAAGCTCGTCCATGACTGGCGCGTTCCCGACCGGCTCGAGGCCGCGGCGCTGCCGCTGATGGCGGGAATCCTGGTGGTGTGCGAGGAGCAAAAAGAGCGACTCGTGCGCCAATACTCGTACCCCGCCGAGAGGATCTGCGTGGTCCTCAACACGCCCGAGCGGGAAGGCTGGTCCGGAGTCCAGCGGGGATCGCGGCATCCGAAGCCGTTCCAATTCGGCTACCACGGCGTGATGAACGAGGGGCGCGAGCTTGAGGTCGTCCTCAAGGGCTTCGACCTGGCCTGCGCGGCGGATCCCGACCTGCGGCTTCTTCTCGCCGGCGGAGGCGAGTCCGAGGAGTCCCTGCGCGCTTTGGCGGCGACGCTCCCGGCGCGGGACAAGATCCAGTTCACCGGCTGGTACGCGCCGGAGCGCCTGCCGGAGCTCTACTCGCGGACGGATTTCGGCGTCCTCTCCCTGCGCGACAACGGCTTCACCCGGCACACGCTCGCCAACAAGCTGTTCGATTACGCCGCGCTGGGAAAGCCCTTCATCTATCCTTCGATCGGGCCGCTGGAGCGCGTGCTGTCGCGCATGCGCTGCGGCGTCCCGTTCCAGCCCGGCTCCGCGGAATCGGCCGCGCGCGCGATCCGCGAGATCCGGCGCGCGGACTACGCCGAGATGGGGCGCCGCGGGCAGGAGGCGGTCGAAGCGGAGTTCAACTGGTCGGTGGATTCGGCGAGGATGATCGAGTTCCTGACGCGTCGCGATAGAGCTCCAGCAGCCGGCTGAGCCAGACGCTCCCGGAGAAGCGCGCGCGGACGCGCTCCTGCAGGCGCTCTCCCATGGCCGCGGCCGACGCGGGATCCAGGGCGAGGCGCTCCACCTCCTCCGCGACCCGCGCGTCGTCCGCCGAGTGCTCGACCAGCACGCCGCTCACGCCGGGCTCGACCAGGTCCCGGATGCCGTCCACGCCGGTCGCAAGGACCGGCGTGCCCGCCCAGCCGGCCTCGATGAGGTTGATCGGCAAGCCCTCGGCGTTGGAAAGGGACAGGAGCAGGTCCAGGCCGGCGAGCTCGTCGGAGACGCCGGCGCGGTAGCCCATCCAATGGACCCGGCTCGCGATCGCCGACCGCGCCGAGAGGTCCCGCAGCTCCTTCTCGAGCGGGCCGGAGCCGAAGCAGAGCAGCCGGAAACCGAGCCGGGGGGACCTCTCGGCGAGCAGCGACAGTGCGCTCAGGATCCGGCCGTGCCGCTTCTCGACCGAGAGCCTCCCGACGACCCCGATCAGGAAGCCGTCGAGCTCCTCCAGGCCGCAGACCCGCGCCCAGCCGCGGCGAACCTTGATCTGGAGAGCCGAGCGCTCCGCCGCGCCGACCGCCCGGCGGTCGACGCCGTTGAGATGGACGCGCAGCCGCTCGCCGGGCACGCCGCGCCGGATCAGCAGTTCCCGGTCCGAAGTGCACACGGTGAGGCAGAGGTCGCAGAACGGCATGATCGCTTTCTCATAGACCTTCTCGTACGCGCGCGTCTTGAGGAACCGGTCCGTCGCCCGGACCCCGTGATGCGTCGTCACCAGAAGGGGACGGCTCGGCCCGACCAAGCGCCGGGCGAGCGCCGCGTGCAGGGTGGCCTTGGGTCCGTGCGCGTGGACGATCGCTGGAGGCGCGGAGGTCCAGAAATCCCGCAAGAGGCCGATAGTCCGGACGTCGAAGCGGGAGCGCACCGGGATCTCGCTTGTCTCCAAGCCCAGCCCGCGCGCGTAGTCGCCGACGACTCCCCCTTCCGTCGTCTCCCGCGTCTCACGCAGGATCACGATCCGGGGCCTCTCTGTCAGCCGGGAGAGATTGGGCAGGACGAGCGTCTCCGGGCCGCTGACGATGGAGGAGACGAAGACGTGATGGACGCCCTTCATGAGGTGCGGCCGTCTGCTTCGGCAGCGGCGAGGATGCGGGCCATCTCGGCGCCGAGCTCGGAGACCCGCGCGGTCATCATCGTCTTGTCGTTGTCTTTCAGGAACACCTGCGCGGCCCCGGGGTTCAGGCGTCTCAGCGCGGAGTCGATGGGCTTGCCGGCGACGTACACGTCGGTCGTTTCGAGGAAGCTGAGCGCGCCGCCGAAAGGCGCGGCCCGGTAGTCGGACCAGGCCCAGAGGAGGCTTCGCGTGACGTCGGAGACCTCGGACGAGGGCGAGCTGGATTGCGCGCGCGGCAGGCCGACGGCGGCGATCAGATTCGTCGCCCGCCGGCCGAAGCTCAGGCGCGCGAGAGGCTCGCAGAACCGGCCCCAGAGGTAGAAGTGCTTCAGCAGGGCGGGCTGATCCAGCTTGAGCGCGCCGCCGAGCATGCCCGCCGCGCGGCGCGCCAGTCTCCAGCAGCGGTTGTCCGCCGGGATGTCGAAGAGAACCAGAGAAGCAACCCGCTCGCCCGCGGCCTCGAGCTGGCGGGCCGCCTCGAAGGCGACGACGCCCGCGAGCCAGTAGCCGCCGAGGAGATAGGGGCCGCACGGGCGTAAGGCCCTGATCGCCTTCACGTGCCGGCGAGCGAGCTCCTCGACGCCCGGGAGCTCCCCGAAGCCGGACGGGGCGGACGGCGCCAGCGCGTAGAACGGCCGGTCCGGCATCTCCTTGGCGAGGCCGCGGCAGTAGAGCCCGGCGCCGCACGGGTCTCCGTGCAGGAAGAAAAAAGGGCTCCTTCCCTCCATGGGCCCGAGGCGGACGATCTCATCCGTCAGGGGGGCCTGCGCCGACAGCTCTTCGGCGAGATGCGCGATCGTCGGCCGGCGGTAAAGGGCGGCCAGAGGCGGCCGGCGTCCCGCGATCGTCTCGACCTTGGCGAGCATCTGCACGGCGAGTAGGGAATGCCCGCCGAGCGCGAAGAAGTCGTCGTCGAGGCCGATCGGCGAGATCCCGAGCAGGTCCTCCCAGACCTGCCGGATCCGCCGCTGGAGCGGCGTCTCCGCGGCTTCCGGGCGAAGCCGGCCGCCTTCCGGCGCCGGCAGCGCGCGCCGGTCGATCTTGCCGTTCGGGGTCAACGGCAGAGACTCCAGCCGCGTGAACGCCGCCGGGATCATGTGCGGGGGGAGGCCGCGGCTCACGAAGTCGCAGAGCTCCCGCGCCGACGCGGAGGCGCCCGCGCGCGCGACCCAATACGCGGCCAAGCGCGGCCCCTTGCCGTCGTCGCGGACCGCCGCGGCCGCCGCGGCGACGGCGCGATGGGCGGCCAGCGCCGCCTCGACCTCGCCGAGCTCGACGCGAAGCCCGCGGATCTTGACCTGGTCGTCGCTGCGTCCGAGCAGACGCAGGCGCCCGTCGGTCAGCAGGAGGCCGCGGTCTCCGGTGCGATAGAGGCGGGCGTCCCCTCCCGCGACGGGATCGGCGATGAAGCGTTCCGCGGTGAGCTCGGGCCTGTTCCAGTAGCCCCGCGCGACGCCCGCCCCCCCGATGCAGACCTCTCCGGCCTCGCCCGCCGGCAAAGGCCGAAGGTCGTCCCCCAGGATGCGGATCACGGTGCCGCCGACCGGCCGCCCGACGAGAAGCGGTCCTGCGCCCGAGACGACTTCCTCGAGCGTGGACCAAATCGTCGTCTCCGTGGGGCCGTAGGCGTTCCAAAGGCGCGCCCCGCGCGCCATGATCTCCTCCGCGAGAGGACGAGGCACCGTCTCGCCGCCGCACAGAGCGGTGAATCCCGGCGGCGCCTTCCAGCCCGCGTCCAAGAGCAGGCGCCAAATCGTCGGCGTCGCCTGCAGGCAGTTCGCCCCGTGCGCTTCGATGAGTCCGGCCAAGGCCTTCCCGTCGAGAGCCTCCTCGCGCGTGGCGAGCACGATCCGGCCTCCCGCCGTCAGCGGCAGGAACAGCTCCAGGCCCGCGATGTCGAAGGACAGAGTCGTGACCGCGAGCCAGACGACCGACGAGTCGAACCCCGGCTCGCGGCGCATTGACTCGAGCAGGTTGAGGACGCTGCGGTGCTCGACCGCGACGCCTTTGGGCTTCCCCGTGGAGCCGGACGTATAAAGGACATAGGCCAAGTCGGCGGCCTGCGGACCTTCCGCGGCGGGGGCGGCGGCCTCCCGCGCGCCGTCCACGAGGAGGATCGAAGCCGGGATAACCGGCAGGCGCGCCGCGAGCGCCGCGCGGGTCGCCACGGCGACGGCGCCGGAGTCCTCGAGCATGAGCGCGATGCGCGCCGCGGGATAGTCCGGGTCGATCGGGACGTAAGCGGCGCCGCAGCGCAGGACGGCGAGCACGGCGGCGACCATGTCGATCGAGCGGTCGAGGAAGATCGCCGCCCGGTCCCCGCGCCTCACGCCGGCGCCGCGCAGGCGGCTCTCGATCGCGCGCGCGCGGCGGTCGAGCTCGGAGTAGGAGCAAGAGACGCCGCCGCAGACGACGGCCGCGGAGTCCGGGCGCGCGCCCGCGGCCCCGGCGAACGCTTCGGTCAGAGTCGGATGCGGCGGCGTCGGCAGGACGCGGCCGACCGCCGCGGCCGGAGCGGACGCGGGCTCGCGGGGGACGGGGGGGGAGAGGCGCGAGGGGGACGCGTCCGCTTGAGAGGCTTCCACGCGGCGATGTTAACGGATTGTTCCGGCGTTCCTCCATGGACGGGGGGTCATTTTTTCTTTTCAGCGCGATGAACCGGGCCGGTCAAGAAACCGTTGCCGCTCGCGCATGCCCTTCGGCGCGCCGACCCCCTATAATCCGGGCATGAAAGTCCCGTCGAGGCTGAATTCCCTGATGTACCACGACATCCTGACGTCCGGCTCCGGGTCTCGCTACAGCTTCTCGTTAGGGGAGTTCCGGCGGCACCTTCGCGACATCGAGGCGCGCGTCGGCGGGGCGCCGGCGATCGCCGGCCGGGAGAACGAGGCCTCGCGCTTCGCCCTGACCTTCGACGACGGCTGCGCCGGCTGGCTGGCGGCCGGCGAGGAGCTCAACGAGCGGCGGTGGCCGGCGCATTTCTTCGTCATCACCGGAGTCATCGGGCGGCCCGGGAGGCTCGCTCGGCGCGACATCCGCCGTCTGGCGCGGATGGGGCACGTGATCGGTTCGCACACCGTCGATCATCCCTCTCACTTCTCC
>DATNGC010000033.1:0-27755 GCA_035606075.1 Elusimicrobiota bacterium | reverse complement strand
GACTGGCCGACATTCGATCGATTCGAACGACTCAAGGCCAAAGAAACAGCTCTACGGACCTGGTAACGGAACCAGGTCTATCTTGGACAAAGGAGGCACGGCTTAACGGCAACGGTAACATCTCTTAATGAGTTGACAGGGGCCTACTGTCCCACCCCCTTTGATCATGTAGTTAGCCAAGTTACATGATGTTCCGCCCGCGACGCGCCCTCCCTTGCGGGCCCCGAAAATCCGGGCTAAGCTTCGGACGTGAACCTCATGGCCCTCGCCGCCGCCGTTCTCGCCGCAGCCTTCGCCGCGGCGCTGGGAACCGCCCTGCTCCTACGGAAAAAGCTTGATAGAGCGAGCGCGGAGTTCGCCGCCGAACGCGCGCGCAGGGAAGATAAACCGTCAACGCGCGTCGTCGAGGACCGCCGCGAGCGCTTCTCCCTGCTCTGGTTCTCCGCCTTGACCGTCAAGGACGACGAGCGGCTCGTCGTCTCCGTCTCGGCCGGCGTGCCCCACTGCCTGCGCTGCATCCAGCCCCTGCGCCTCGCCCAGGGAACCGCCGGCGCCTCCGAAGAGTGGGCCTGCCCGCGCTGCGGCGACCGCCGACCCGCCTCCATCGTCGACCTCTCCGTCACGGACTCCGTCGCCGCCGAGGCCGTCACCGAGTTCCTCGCGCGCCACGACGGCTGGCGCGCCGCCCGGGGCCTCCCCGTCAAACGGGAACGATAGCGATCGCGACCCCCGCGAACACCGCCGCGGTCCCCGACCAAGCGCTCGCCGGCAGCGACTCGTGCAGGAAAATCCGCCCAAGAGCAACCGCGACGATCGGGAAGATCAGCGTGATCAGGCTCAGCTTCGTGGCCTCCATCACCTTGACCAGGTAGTAGTAGGACAGGAACGTGGTCACCGAGCCCGCGAGAGCCAGATAGACGATGGCGAGCACGTTGTCGCGGCTCCAGGACACGGCCGCCCGCGACTCGACGGCCCGGCTCAGCAAGAGCAGCAGAACCGCGCCGATCGCCATGCCGAGCGCGTTCATCACGTAGATGTCGGTGTGCTTGCCGTGGCGCTTGATCATGACCAGGTTGACCGCCGCGGAGAAGACCGACAGCAGCGCCACGGCCGTTCCCGCGAGCTCGGCGCGCGAGACGCCTTGGCCGGGCCAGAAGAGGACCGCCGTCCCCGCCATGGCGATCGATATCCCCCCGATCTTGCGCCTCGTCAGAGTCTCCGAGCGCGTCCAGAAGCGGCTGAGCAGCGCCGTCGCGAGCGGCATCATGCAGTAGAGGATCGCCGCCAGCCCGCTGGAGATGTACTGCTCGGCCCAATACACGCAGGCGTAGGACAGCGCGAAGCTGAGCAGACCGCAGGACAGGATGCAGATCTTGTCGTCGCGCGTGAGCTTGAGCCCCGTCCCCCGCATCGCGACCAAGCCGAAGAGCACCCCGGAGGCCAGCGTGAAGCGCAGACCCGCGGCCAGGAACGGCGGGACCCCCGCGAGCCCGATCTTGATCGCCAGCCACGTCGAGCCCCAGATCAGGCAGATCAGCGCGTACAGCGCCGGAACGAGAAGGCCCTCGCGCATCATTTGGCGGCGGGCTTGGGACGCTCGGCGGCGGGATAGGAGCCGATGATCTTGAACCGGCGCGCCGCCGCGCCCAGCTCGGCGAAGGCGGCCTTCACCGGAGCGTCGTCCTTGCCGCCCATGATGTCGACGAAGAAGTGATACTGGAACGGATCGGACGGGATCGGACGCGACTCGAGCTTGGTCAAGTTGATGCCGTGATCGGCGAAGCGTTTCAGCCCGTCGAGCAGCGCCCCAGGGCGGTGATGGACCGAGAAGGCCAGGCTGGTCTTGCCCCCGTTGACCGCGCCCGGCGCCTTTTCTTCAGGGACGAAGCCGAGGAAGCGCGTGAAGTTGTCGGCGAAGATCTGGATGCGCTCGGCCAGCACCGTCAGGCCGTACACCTCCGCGCAGCGCCGGGAGGCGATGGCCGCCTCGCCCGGCGTCTTGTTCTTGGCCACGAGCTCGGCCGCTCCCGCCGTGTCGTACTCCGGCACGGCGCGCGCGCCGTGCGCGTTGAGGAAATCCCGGCATTGCGCCAGCGCCACGGGGTGCGAGCGGACCGTCTTCACGCCGGACAGCTTCTCGCCGGGAAGGCCCAGCAGGCAGTGCTCGATCGGGAAGTATTCCTCCGAGGTCGCGAACACCTTCCGCGACAGCAGGAGGTCGATGTTGACCCCGACCGAGCCCACGATGCTGTTCTCCACCGGCACGAAGCCGCCGTCGACGTCCCCCCGCTCGACCGCGTCGAAGACCTGCTCGCTGAAAGCGAAGCCGACCGCTTCCACACCGGCGCCGTAGTGCTTGAGCAGCGCGGCCTCGCTGTAGGCCCCGCGCACGCCCTGGTAGGCGATCTTCATCGCGCCACGCGCCGGTCCGTCGCGCGCATCGCCGCCAGGAAGCGCCGGCGCATCGGCGCGGCGTACGCGTTGAAGCGGTTCATGTCCTGGAACAGCTCCCAGGAGTCGTTCTGCACCGTCTCGAGGATGCGCAGCAGGCGCTTATAGCCCTCGGTGTCGACGCCCGTGGTCTTGGCGCCGTAGGCGATCAGCGATCGCCCGATGAAGTGCGTCAGCACCAGCGACGACGCCATCCGCCGGTCGTGCTCGCGCGGCGTCATCTCGATCACGTCCAAGCCCTTGCGCTCGAGCGCGCGCTTGGCGCCCCCGTAGTCCGCGTCCTTCATACGGACCTTGCAGAGCACGATCTTGCGGCCCTTCAGCGAGTCCGCGGCGCTATCGGGCCCGAAGTTGGGATGCGTGGCGAGGAGGCTCACGGACTTGGGCAGGTGGCGCTTCATCGCGCGCACCGGGTGCTCCTTGACCGAGCACACGTCCACGACGAGCGCGCCGGGCCGCACCAGCCCCTTGATGCGGCGCGTGAGGGCTTCGAACGCGCCGATGGGCACGCAGAGGACGACGACCTCTTGGGCGCAGGCCTCGGCCAAGGTCGCGGGCACGGCGCCGAGGGCGCGGACGGCGCGCGCGTCGAGCTTGTGATCGTAGACGCGGATCTTCGCGTCGCGCGCGAAATGCCGGACCAGCAGGCGGCCGATGCGCCCGAAGCCGATCAGTCCCGCGGTCACAGCGCCTTCCCGATGCGCGCGAAGCCCTCGCGCAGGACGTCCGGCTTCGCCGAGAAGCTCAGGCGCAGGAAGCCTTCGCGGCCGAAGGCCGAGCCCGGGACGACGGCCACGCCGGCGTCCAGCAGGTGCCGGGCGAGCGCCGCCGAGTCTCTGTGCTTTCCGCCGAGGCGCCTGCGCGCGTCGGCGAAGAGAAACAGGCCGCCTTGAGGCTTCGCGCAGTCGAAGAGCTTGGCGCCGAGCTCGAAGGCGAGGTCGCGGCGCTCCTGGTGCGCCGCGCGCCACGCGTCGCGGTGGGCGGCGCCGAGCTCGAGCGCGGCGACGGCGCCGGCCTGCGCGAACGTGCAGACGTTGCCGGTCAGGTGGCTGTGGATGCCCGCGGCCCCTTTGACGAAGTCGGCGGGCGCGGCCAAATATCCCACCCGGTAGCCGGTCATCGCGAAGCTCTTGGAGAAGGTCTGGATCGTGATCGTGCGCGCGAGCGCCTCGGCGCTCAGCGAGGCGAAGCTGACTTGGCGGACCCCGTCATACACCAGGCCCTCGTAGGCCTCGTCGGAGATCACGGTCAGGTCATGGCGGATGGCGAGAGTCAGGAGGGCGCGCAGGGCCGTCTCCGGGTAGACCGCCCCGGTCGGATTGTTCGGCGTATTCAGGATGATCGCGCGCGTGTTGGAGGTGACGGCCTCCTCGATGGCCTCGAGGTCCAGCTGATGAGCGGCGTCCGTCTCGACCATGACGGGAGTCGCGCCGGCGAGCTTGACCGCCTCGGGGAACGTGACCCAGCAGGGGGACGGGATGAGCACCTCGTCTCCCGGGTCGCACAACGCCTGGAGAGCCTCATAGACGGCGTGCTTGGCGCCGTTGGTGACGATGATGTTCTCCGGGGCGGCGGAGACGCCGTTGACCGAGCGCAGCTTCTCGGCTATGGAAATTTTCAATTCCGCGAGGCCGGTCGACGCGGAATAGCGCGTGCGCCCCGCCCGCAGGGCGGCCTCGGTCGCGCGCAGGACGGGCTCCGGCACGGGAAGGTCGGGCTCGCCTTCCAGGAGGCCGATCACGTCGACGCCGGACTCGCGCAGGCGCGCGGCCTCGAGCGAGAGCCGCAGCGTCGCCGACTCGGCGACGCCGCGGGCGCGGCTAGAGAGCCTCATGGTACTGCACTTCCTTCGAGTTCATGACGATGAGGCGGAAGACGACCTCGACGAACTCCTCGTTCAGGTCGTGCTCCACGCCCCACTTCTTCACGCGGTCGATCAGCGCCTGCTCGCGCTTGCGGTCGTAGATCGGGACGTTGGTGGCCTTCTTGATCTTGGCCAGCTCGATGACGAGCCCCCGCCGCCGGGCCAGGAGCTCGACGATCCCGTTGTCCACCGCGTCGATCCCGGCGCGGATGCGGTCCAAATCCTTCGTGAAGTCCTGAGCCATGGGAGCCATCATATTAAATCCGCCCCTGGAACTTTTTGGCCTGTTGATTCGTATGGGAGGATGGAGATTTTGCCCCGCAACTCTTCGCACGAAGACTCCTTAATGCCTGGCACCTCTAAGATCCCCGTCCTCCAACGACCCGGACAACGTCCGGCTCCTCTGTCGAGCGCACAATTCGTGGGAGGCCGAACGCGCGTTCGGAAAAGCTAATCTAAGGCGATGAGTTGGCTGAAAGTCGCCGGGAGGACGGTCCTTCTCGGCGCGCTCTCCTTCGCCCTCGCGGCGGCCGTCGGCGCCACCAACCTCCCGGATTTTTACGCGCTCTCGGTCGTCGTCTCCGTGATCCTGTGTCCGGCCCTGCTCGGTTTCATCGGTGGACGGGGCCTGAAGCTGAGTCCGGCGGCCACGCTTCTGGGGATCAACTTCCTCCCGGTGGTCATGGCGCTCGACGCGCGCTTTCATCTGGGCGAGCCGGGCGGTTTCGGCTGGCTGCTGGCGTCCTTCCTTTTCGCCTTCGCCGGCTGGCGGCTGGGCCGCCTCCCCCGGCGAAAAAGTTAAAATGGACGCTATGAAAGGAAGATCACGCGCCGAGCTCAAGGGAGTCACGCACCTGGGCGGCAAGAAGACGGGCTACAAGTTCAGCTATGACCCCGCGCTCCTGGAGTCGTTCCCGAACAAGAACCCGAAGAGCCTTCAATGGGTCACCTTCGTCTGCACCGAGTTCACTTCCCTGTGCCCGCTCACCGGCCAGCCCGACTTCGCGAAGATCTTCATCAACTACATCGCCGACGACAAGATGGTCGAGTCGAAATCTCTCAAGCTCTACTTGTTCAGCTTCCGCGATCACGGCGACTTCCACGAGGACTGCGTGCAGAAGATCTGCGACGATCTCGGCCGGCTGCTCAAGCCCCGCTACCTCGAGGTGATCGGCGAGTTCACGCCGCGCGGGGGCATCGCGATCTTCCCCTTCGCCAGCGGCCACAACGGCGAGGAGCGCTTCGCCGAGCTGTACCGCGAGCGCCTCGTCGGCTACGCCCCGGGCAAGTACACCATGAGCCTCGGCCGCCCCTACTAGGAGCTCTTCCATGGCATCACCCATCAGCGTCGTGGGCACCGGCATCCGCAAGGTCACCCAGCTGGGCCATCCCGTCCTGCGCAAGGCCGTGCGCCGGGTGAAGCCCGACGAGATCCGCTCCGCCGACATGCAGCGCCTGGTGCGCGAGATGTTCGTCACCATGGACGAGTACGACGGCGTCGGCCTCGCCGGCAACCAGGCGCAGGAGGACCTCGCGGTGTTCGTCATGGGCTTGCCCAAGGAGACCAAACGCCACCCGGAAGGCATCGCGCTGACCGTCGTGTTCAACCCCGTGATCGCCCCGATCGGCCACGAGTACGAGGAGGACTGGGAGGGCTGCCTGTCGGTCCCCGACCTGCGCGGACTCGTGCGGCGCCACAAGAAGCTCGAGCTGACGGGACTGGGCCTCGACGGCAAGGCGTTCAAGCGCGTCTACGAGGGCTTCCCGGCGCGCGTCGTCCAGCACGAGACCGATCACCTCAACGGATTCGTCTACCTCGACCGCATGGACGGCCTCAAGACTCTCTCCTACATGAGCGAGATGGGCCGGCGAAAGTAAGGACGGAGCCCGTGCCCGCGCTCGACGTCAAGGATCTCACCAAGGACTACCGCTCGCCCGTGAAAGAACCGGGCCTGTGGGGCGGCGTGAAGTCCCTCTTCGACCGTCGCTACAAGGACACCCGCGCCGTCGACGCCGTCTCGTTCAAGATCGAAGAAGGCGAGCTCGTCGGCTTCCTCGGCGCCAACGGCGCCGGCAAGACCACCACCCTCAAGATGCTCTCCGGCCTGCTGACGCCGACCGCCGGCGCGGCGACGGCCCTCGGCCACGTCCCATGGAGGCGCGAGGCCGCTTTCCAGAAAAAAATATCGCTGGTGATGGGACAACGCACTCAGTTGTGGTGGGAGATACCGGCGCTCGAGACCTTCCGGCTCAACCAAGCCATCTACGGGATCCCGGAGCCGGATTTTCGGCGAAACCTCGACGAGCTCGTCGAGCTCCTCGACCTCGGCGAGCACCTCGCGGTCCCGGTCAAGAAGCTCTCGCTGGGTCAGCGCATGCGGGCCGAGATGGTCGCGGCTCTGCTGCATCAGCCGCAGCTTCTTCTGCTCGATGAGCCGACGATCGGGTTGGACGTGATCATGCAGAAAAAGGTCCGCGAGTTCGTGAAGGCCTACAACAAGCGCCACAACGCGACCATCATGCTCACCAGCCACAACATGACCGACGTCGTGGAGCTGTGCAAGCGCGTGATCGTCATCGAGCGCGGCGTCCTGCTCTACGACGGGCCTCTCGAGCGGCTCGTCGAGCGCTACGCGGACCACAAGATCGTCCGCGTCCGGTTCCATTCCCCGGTGGCCGCCGCGGACCTCCGCCCCCTGGGGACCGTCGTCTCCGCGGGCGAGCTCCTGGCCGTCCTCGAGGTGCCGCGCGACAAGGTCCCCGCGAGCGCGGCCGCGCTTCTGCGCTCCTATCCGGTCGCCGACCTGGACGTCGAGGAGGTCGACATCGACGACATCGTGCGCCGTCTGTTCGGCGGCTCATGAGGAAGTACCTCGTCGCCTACTCGATCTCGCTCCAGGAGACCCTGCAGCGGCGCTCGACCTTGATCATGGACCGGCTCGGCGGCTTCGCCGTCGTGCTGAGCCTGTACTCGTTCTGGAGCGCGCTGCTCGGAGACAAGCCCTCGTTCCTGGGCTATACCCGCGACGAGATGATCTCCTACGTCCTCGTCATCAACGTCCTGCGCGCTCTCGTCTTCACCGGAAGAGGCTGGCAGCTGGTCGGCGAGATCTCCAACGGCAAGATTTCTTCCTATCTCGTACGGCCCATCAGCTACCACGCCTACGCCCTCTCCCTCGACCTCGCTCAAAAGTCCGTCCACGTGGTCTCCGCGTTCTTCGAGGTCGCCCTGCTCGCGGCGTTTATCCGCGGCGGCCTCTATCTCCCGGGCCATCTTTCGACATGGCTCCTCTTCGCGCTGTCGGCCATCCTGGCTTCCCTGATCTTCTTCTTCATGGAGTTCATCGTCAGCTCGCTGGCCTTCTGGACCTCGGAGTCCGGCGGCCCGCTGTTCTGCTTCGAGCTGTTCCTGCAGTTCGCGGCCGGCGCCTTCTTCCCCCTCGACGTCCTGCCCGAGTTCGCGCGCCGCCTTCTGTCGGCCACCCCGTTCCCGTATCTCGTGTTCTTCCCCGCGCGCATCTTTCTGGAGAAGGTCTCGACCGGCGAGGCCGCGCGGGTGCTGGCGATCGAGGCCGCGTGGCTCGCCGTGTTCCTCGCCGGCGCGCTCTATATCTGGCGCGCCGGCGTGAGCTCCTACGCCGCGGAGGGCGGATGATGGAGCTCGCGCGCAAGTACTTCCGCATCTGGGTGCGGACCGCGTCGATGGCCATGCAGGCCCAGCTCACCTATCGCCTCGGCTCGTTCGGCTTCCTCGCGGGCAAGATGATCCGCCTGCTTTTCTTCTTCGCCTTCGTCGTCGCCATTTTCAAAAACGTGAAGGAAGTCGCCGGCTACAACCTCGTCGAGACCGCGCTGTTCTTCCTGACCTTCAACGTGGTCGACATGAGCGCGCAGATCCTGTTCCGCGGCGTCTACGGCGCGCGACGTATCGTCAGCGAGGGCGACTTCGACTTCTACCTGATCCAGCCCTGCGACCCGCTGTTCCGCATGGTCTTCTCGACGGTGGACTTCCTCGACATCGTGACGCTGGTCCCGGTGCTGGTCATGGTCGGGATGGTCTTCGCGCGCCTGCCGCCGCTGGGCTGGACCCGCTACGCGGCTTATGCCGCCCTCGTCGCCAACGGCGTGGCGCTCGTCTATTCCATCCACGTCCTCGTGACCGGCGTCGCCGTGCGCACGCAGGAGCTCGAGAACGCCATCTGGATCTACCGCGACGTGATGTTCATGGGGAAGTTCCCCGTCGACGTGTACGCGCCGGCCGTGCGCTGGGCGCTGACTTTCGGCGTGCCGATCGCGGTGATGACCTCGTTCCCCTCGAAGGCCCTGCTCGGCGTCCTGTCGCCGGCTTGGGCCGCGTACGCGGTCGGCTTGAACGCGGCCCTGCTCGCGCTGTCGGCCCGCTTCTGGCGCGGGTCCGTGGCGGCCTACACCTCGTCGTCGAGCTAGGCCTTGGGCTTCGCCTCGCGCCGCGCGAGCCAAAAGCTGGCGAAGGACACGGCCGCGTAGATCGAGTTCACGCCGAAGATCAGCCGGTACGTGTTCTGGTCGGCGCCGGAGTAGATCCACGCCGACGGCACGGCCCAGATCATGCAGCCGAGCGCGGACAGGAAGAACATCAGGTTGAAGCCCGGGGAGAAGCCCCCCGCGGCCTGGCCGCGCAGGACCTTCACCACGTCGGGCAGGAACATCCACAAGAACATCGCCGAAGTCGCGAACTGGGTGACGAGAGCGACCTTCGAGATCACGGCCGCGGAGAACATCGCGCCGAGCAGTGCCGGGACCGCCGCCGCCGCCGCGAAATAGATCGCGGCGCTGACGGCCAGCGCCGCCGCCGAGATGAGCGCCGTCGCCTTGAGCGGGCCCATGCCGGTTCCCTTCAACGCGCCCGCGGCCAGGGGGACGAGCAAGGTCACGCCGCCGAAGATGTTCTGGACGCCCCACAGCCACTTGTGGAGGATCGGGGCGCAGACGAGGCCGAGCGCGAACGACGCCGCCGCGGCGATGATCGCGCGGCTGCGGGGCGTCGATTTGCCGTGGAGCGCCTGATAGATCTGCACGAGCGGGAACATCGCCGCGCCGACGTTGCCGGCGACGTAGCCGCCCATGCTCAGGACGTGCCACTGCGCGCCGGAGAGCCGGAACGCCGCCGGCAGGGCCGCGGCCGCGACGGCGGGCGCCGCGGAAAGCCAGCGGGCGCGCGAGGGCGCCGAGAGGCGCGCGGACGCCGCGGCCGACGGCGACCCGTTCTCGACGGTTGAAGCCGCCGGCGCCGCGACGTCGCCGCGGCCCTGGACCAGGCGCTCGCCGAGCAAGGCCGCCCACTGCCGGTCGGCGGCGTCGCGGTCCATCTCGGAGGCGGCCGGAGCGCCGGCCGCGGGCGCGGCGCGCGTCTCGGCCGCGGGAGAGAGGAGCGGGCTCTCGACCATCGGCAAAGCTTCCTTCGGGGTCGCGCTGGCCGTAGGCGCGGGCATCGCCGCCTTGGAGGAAGCCGCCGCCGCCTGAATGGCCAGGTGCGCCTCGGCCGAGGCCGACGCCGCCTGGATGACCTGGCGCGCCTCGGCCGCCTCCGGCGCCGCGGCCGGAGCCGCCGCCGACGGAGCCGCGCCGCGCGGCGGCGCCGCGAGCAAAGAAGGGCTCGCCGCGAGCGTCATTCCGCCCGAGAGAGCCGGCGCGCCCAGCGGCGCCGCGGCCGCGGCTCCGGCGACGGGGGCGGAGAAGCTCACCCGCTCGACGCGGATCTCCTGCGCGGCCGAGAATGCGGCCGTCAGAGAGAGAAGGGCGGAGGCGGCGAGACGAGCGAACATGCTCTAAGGGTAGAGAAACCGCTCCGGCCGGACATGAGGCTCTAGGCCTACCTTCGGCGGGTCCACTCGACCTAGTGCCGGGGTTTAAGAACTCTTCGTACGCAGAGTTCTACAAGCCTGGCGCCGTTCGTAATAGGGCTGAAACTTCGCTAGATTATCCTACGACCATGGCCGACGCGATCCGCCGCTCGCACGCGCGCATCCCCTGCGACCGCCACGTCGAGGTCCATCACGGCGCGACCGGACGCCCGCTCGGCGCGGGGCGGATGCTGAACGTGAGCCTCTCCGGCGCGTACGTGGCTTTCCCGGGCGAGCTGCAGCGCGGCACGCCCTACCGCCTGCGCGTGCTCGGCCCCGAGGGACCGGTGGACTTGCCCGGCCGCGTCGTCCGCGAAGGGCCCCGCGCCGGACCGAAGGCGCCCGGGGTCCGGCAGTTCGGCATGGTCTTCAATCTGTCCGCGGACCAGGAGCGGCTCCTGCGCCGGCTGCTGGACGTGATGCGCCGCCAGCCCGCCGCCGAGACCGAGAAGGAAACCGGCCTCGACCGCTCCCTGCGCAGCTACTGGTCTTAAGCGACGTCGAGGGCGGAGACGCGCAGGGTGGGCGCGCCGAAGGAGCCGTGGAAGACGAGGTCGTCGGCCACGGCGTCCACGCGGGCGAGCAGGTCGAGCAGGTTCCCGGCCAGCATCGCGCCCTTGAACGGGCGGCCGAGGGCGCCATTCTCGATCTGCAGACCGGAGACGCCGACCGAGAACTCGCCGGAGACGGGATCGATCATGTGCGTGCCGAGGACCTCGAGCACGAGCAGGCCGTCCTTGGTTCCGGCGAGCAGGGCGTCGCGGCTCAGCGTCCCGGGCGCGAGGAAAAGATTCGAGGGCCCCGGACCCGGCAGGCCGCTCCAGCCGTCGCGGTAGCCGCAGCCGTTGGACGCGGCGCCCTCGCGCGCGGCGGTCGCGGAGTCGTGGAGCAGGGCGCGCAGGACGCCGGCCTCGACAAGCGCCTTGTCGCGCGTCGGCACGCCCTCGTCGTCGAAGCTCGCGCTCGCCGGCCCGCCCGGGCGCCGCGGGTCGTCGCGCAGCGTCACGAGCGGCGACGCGATCCTTTTCCCGAGGCGCCCCGCGAGCAGGGAGCGGCCGCCCTGCACCTCCTCGGCGGAGAGCAGCTCGGCCAGCAGCTCGAGGAACTCGACGGCGACCCACGGCTCGAGGACGACCGCCCGGCGCCCCGCGCGGGCGCGCCGGCCGCCGATCGTCGCCAAAGCCCGCCGCGCGGCCTCCGCTCCCGCCGCGGCCGCGTCGACGGCCTCGAAGCGCCGGGCCTCGCGGCAGCCCTCGCCGACCTGGGTCTCGCCGCCGTCCTCGGCCGCGGAGGAGACCGAGACCGTGACCGAGCCGGCGCGCGCGCGAGCGAGCAGTCCGAGCGTGTTCGCGACGACGACCTCGCCGCGGCTCTCGCCGATCTCGGAGCGCAGCGCGCGCGCGCGGCCCTTCGCGCTCGCCGCCGCCTCGGCCTCGACGAGCCGGGTCTCGAGAGCGTCCCACGGGCGCGAGAACAAGGTCTCGTCCCACAGCGCGGCTTCAAAGGCCGCGTCGGCCGCGTCGGCCGCCGGCGCCGGCAGGGCGCGCCCGGCCTGGGTCTCGGCGTGCGGCAGCTGCTCGACCGCGCGCCGCCAAAGCCCGCGCAGCGTCGCCGGGTCCGCGCCGCCCGCCGACGCGAAGCCGACGCGTCCGTCCTCGACGACGCGCACGCCCGCCCCGAGGGACTCCGCGAGCTCGACCCCGTCGCGAGCGCCGTCGCGCCGGGCCAAGGAGCGGCTGCGGGTCCGGCTCAGGTAGATTTCGGCGGACGCGGTCCGGGACTGGGACTTCATCCAGGAGACGGCCTCCGCCGCCCGGGCCTCGAGGTCGTCGCTCATCGCGCCCGCGTCACCGCTTCAGCGCGGTCCAGCCCATGTAGAGGAACAGGAAAGCGACGAGCAGGAAGAACGCGCCCCACTTCTTGCGCTCCAGCGCGATGTAGGCGTCGTTGAGCAGGTACTCGCGCAAGAGGGCGTTCATGCGCTCGATGAGGTCGGGCCGGTAGAGATAGCCGAGGCCGAGCAGGAGCGAGAGGAAGCCGACGGCGAGCTTGAAGAAAGGGCTCATGCCGCGGCGGGGTTGAAGCGGTTCATCGCGGCGTCGATGCCGTCTTGAAGCACGACCTCCACGGCTTTCTCCGCGTCGCTCAGGCCCTTCTCCAGGTCGGACTCCTCGGAGGAGCGGAAACGGCTGAGCACGAAGTCGGCGGAGTCCATCTTCTCCGGCTGCGGGCCGATGCCGATGCGAAGACGAGAAACGTCTTCGGTTCCGAGATGGCGAATGATCGAGAGCATCCCCTTCTGTCCGCCCGCGGATCCTTTCTTTCGCAAACGGATGCGGCTCAATGGAAGCGATATCTCGTCGTAGACGACCAATATCTCGGGAATCGCGATATTGTGGTACCCGCTAAAAGCCTTCACGAACTGCCCCGACTCGTTCATGTACGTCATGGGCTTGGCCACGTACACGTCCCCCCATTTGGCCGCGACGCCCAGCCCCTTGAAGTCCTTCCAAAAAGGTTCCGCCTCGCCGACCAGACGGTCGACGAGGCGGAAACCGACGTTGTGGCGCGTCCGCTCGTACTCGGAGCCCGGATTGCCCAGACCCACGACGAGCCGGAGCGCCACGTCCGGGAAGCCTTACTTGCCTTCCTTCTTGGCCGGAGCCTTGGCCGCTTCCTTGCCGGCGGCCGCGGCGGGAGCGCCGGGCTTGGCCGCTTCCTTGGTGAGCTTGCCTTCCTCGTCCTTCTTGCCCTTCGTGCTGGACGATTCCGGCTCGGCGGCGGCGGCTCCCTCGGCGGGGACCGCTCCGGCGGCCGGCTCCTCGACGACCTCCACCTTGGCGATGGTCACGTGGACCACGACCGCCTTCGCGTCGTCGACGATCTCGACGCCCTCGGGCAGCTTCAGGTCGCCGACGTGCAGCGCCTCGTGCAGGCCGAGCTTGGTCACGTCGACCTCGATGTGCTGCGGGATCGCCGTCGGCAGCGCCTTGATGCGCAGCTCGCGCAGGTCGATGGCCAGCATGCCGCCGAAGTCCTTGACGCCGGTCGCGACGCCCGTGACGAGCAGCGGGACGCGCGCGTCGATCTTCTGCGTCAGCGAGATGCGCTGGAAGTCGGCGTGCACGGGCCGGTCGGTGACGGGATGGCGCTGCAGCTCCTTCACCATGACCGTCTCCTCGCCCTTCGCGTGCTTCAGGCGCAGGATGGCGTTCACGCCGCCCTTCTTGCGCGCGTCCATGAGCTCGCGCTCGGACAAGGCGATGTTCACCGGCCCGTTCTCGCCCCCGTAGATGACCGCGGGGATGCGGGAAGCGGCGCGCAGCGTCGAGAGCTCCTTCTTGGTGCCCTTCGCGGCGCGGACGTCGACGTCGATCTTGATCTCCATGACTCTTTACTTCCTCCTCGGCTTAAATCAGACGAACAGAGCGCTGATGGACTTGCCCTGATGGTTGCGCGCGATCGCCTCGCCCAGAAGGGGCGCGATCGACAGAACCGTCAGCTTCCCCCCGGCCAGCGCGTGGACCGGGATCGAATCGGTGAGGATCATCTCCTCGAGGGACGACTTCGCGATCAGGTCGTGCGCGGCGCCGGACAGCACGCCGTGGACGCAGGCCGCGTAGACCTTCGTCGCGCCCTTCTCGCGGATCTTCTCGGCGACCTTCACCAGCGTGCCGCCGGTGTCCACCATGTCGTCGAGGATGAAGCAGACCTTCCCGTCGACGTCGCCGATGATGTTGTAGACCGAGGCCTCGTTCGGGCGCGGGCGCCGCTTGTCGATGATGACGAGCTGGGCGTTGAGGCGCTTCGCGAAGGCGCGCGCGCGCTCGGTGCCGCCGACGTCGGGGCTCACGATGACGAGGTTCTTGAGCGCCTTCCTCTTGACGTAATCGAGCAGGATCGGCGCGGCGTAGAGGTGGTCGACCGGGATGTCGAAGAAGCCCTGGATCTGCGCGGCGTGCAGGTCCATCGTGATCACGCGCTGGGCGCCGGCCGTCACGATGAGGTTGGCGACGAGCTTGGAGCTGATCGGCACGCGCGGCGCCGTCTTGCGGTCGGCGCGGGCGTAGCCGAAGTACGGGATGACCGCCGTGATGCGCCCCGCCGACGCGCGCCGCAGCGCGTCGATCATGATCAGGAGCTCCATCAGGTTCTCGTTGGTCGGCCGGCAGGTCGGCTGGATGACGTAGCAGTCGGCGCCGCGGACGTTCTCCTCGATCTGCACGTTGATCTCGCCGTCGGCGAAGCGGCCGACGTGGGACTTGCCCAGCGACACGCCGAGGTAGCCGCAGATGCCCTCGGCGAGCGGGCGGTTGGCGTTGCCCGAGAAGATCTTGAGCCCGCGAAGGCTGCGCACGCCTTCCATGGGCAGGGGCTTCTCCACGAACTTCGGCGTCATGCGGGCCTCCGCCTTCTCCAGGGTTTTTTGGGCCATAGTCCTCAGGTTTTGTTGACCTGACGCGCGCGCGCGATGGCGAGCGCGTCGTCGGGCACGTCCTCGGTGACGGTCGAGCCGGCGGCGACTTTGGCGCCCCGGCCGATCTTGACGGGCGCGATCAGGTTCACGTTGGAGCCGATGAAGGCCTTCGCCGCGATCGTCGTCTTGTGCTTCTCCTTGCCGTCGTAGTTGCAGGTGATCGTGCCCGCGCCGATGTTGACGTCCTCGGCGATCTCGGCGTCGCCGATGTAGGAGAGGTGGTTGACCTTCGAGCCGAAGCCGATCTTGGACGCCTTGACCTCGGTGAAGTTGCCGACGCGCGCGCGCGGCCCGATGATGGAGTCGGGGCGGATGTGGGCGAACGGCCCGACCGAGGTCTTCTCCAATAAACGAGAGTTGAGAACGTATGAGAACCGCACCTCGCACTCGTTGCCGATGGAGGTGTCCTCGATGTGCGTGTAGGGCCCGATGCGGCAGAGCCGGCCGATCTTCGTATGGCCGCGCAGGATGGTGCCGGGATAGATCACCGAGTTCTGGCCGATCTCGACGTCCGCGTCCACGTGGGTCGACTGCGGGTCGCGGATGGTGACGCCGGAGATCATCAGGCGCTCGAGCATGCGCTTGTTCAGCACGCGCTCGGCGACGGCGAGCTGGGCGCGGTTGTTGATGCCCTGGACTTCCTCGGCGTTGGAGGTCGCGTAGGCGTGGATGCGGCCGCCCTTGCCGCGGATGACCTCCATGACGTCGGTCAGGAAGTGCTCCTTCTTGGGGCCCTTCGCGCCGATCTCCTTGAGGCCCGCGACGAGGGCCTCGAGCTCGAAGACGTAGGCGCCGGAGTTGACCTCGTTGATGCCGAGCTCCTTCGGCGAGGCGACCGACTCCTCGACGATGCGCTGGACCTCGCCGAGGGCGCCGCGGATGATGCGGCCGTAGCCCTTCGGGTTCGGGATGCGCGCGGTGAGCAAGGTCGCCTGGCCCTTGAGCTGGTCGTGGGTCAGCACGAGGTTGTAGATGGACTCGTAGGTCAAGAGCGGCGTGTCGCCGCACATGACGATGGCGGACTTGAACTTCTTGAGGAACGGAAGAGACTCGAGGACCGCGTTGCCCGAGCCGAGCTGCTTCTTCTGGACGATGAACTGGATGGGGCGGTTGAAGCCGACGGACTTGGCCATCTCCATCGTCTGCTTCTTGACCTCGTCGGCCTCGTGGCCGACGACGACGCCGATGGCGCCGGGCTTGAGCGCGTTGGCGATGCGCAGGATGTAGAAGAGCATCGGGCGGCCGCCGACGTGATGGAGGACCTTGGGGATCGCGGACTCCATGCGCGTTCCCTGGCCGGCGGCGAGGATCAGCGCCGCCAGATTCCCCTGACCGTTCTTTTTGTCGCTCATTTTGTTGTTAGGTGCGTCTAAACCGTCTTTCCCAGGCCTGGACTCGAACCAGGAATAACGGCTTCAAAGGCCGCTGTGTTACCGTTACACCACCCGGGAGCCTGCGCCGGCTCCGGCCGTCGTCTTTCGCCTCTCTTCTTCGTAGCAGGCGAACACTTTGTTCTCGAGGAGCGTCCGGAATTCAGCGGAAATCGGGTGCGCGACGTCCTTGAACGACCCGTCGGGCATCTTGCGCGACGGCATGCAGAGGATCAGGCCCTTCTCTCCGACGATCACCTTCATGTTGCGGACGACAAAACAGCGGTCGAACGTGACCGTGACGAAGGCCTTGAGCTTATCCTCGCTGCGCAGGTGGACGCGGACTTCCGTGATCTCCAAGGGGGTTAACCGTGACAACTGGTCAGATAGACCTTCCAGGGATACGCCTGGAGTCGCCGGACGACCCGTTCGCCCTCGCCGTGAGACGAGACGAACCCGAAGACCGATGAGCCCGAGCCCGACATGCGCGTGCCCTTCGCACCGGCGGCCTCCAAGATGCGACGAGCTTGCGCGACCTCTTTCATGACCGGCAACTCCGCCTGTTCGAGGCGGTTGAACAGCAGACCGCCCCAATCCTCGACGGGGCGGCCTTTCTTCAAACTTCTGATGAGTTTATCAAGCTGGGACAAACGTGTCAATACGTCGGCCCGTCGACGGGGAGGCAAAGCGGCGTACACGGGACCGGTCGGGCTGCCGAAGCCGGGCCATACGACGATCATGAACGGCAGGGATTTCGCGATTTGGACCGGCCGGAGGCGGTCCCCGATGCCTGTCGCTCGACAAAAGTTGGCGTCTTTCAGGAAAAAAGGGACGTCGGCGCCTAATCTTTTTGCTAATTCGTGCAGCTTTTTCTTCCGGGCGGCCGTCAACTCGATGTCGAGCAGCTTGGCCAACCCGAGCAAGGTGCCGGCGGCATCGGAGGAACCGCCGCCAAGCCCCGCTCCCATCGGTATCCTTTTCGTTAAAACGATTTTGATCCCGACGCCGACTCGAAACATCTTGTAAAACGCCTCCGCGGCCCGTAAAACGAGGTTGTCGGGCCCGGCCGAGAGCTCTCCCGTCCCGAGCTCGTCGACGATCTCCAGGGTCGGCCGATTGCCGTTCACGACCTCCATCTCCAAGACGTCGTAAATATTGATCTTGGCGAACAGCGTGTTTAAAGCGTGATACCCGTTCTTCTTCCTCCCCGTGACCTCGAGGAACAGGTTGACCTTCGCCGGGCACTGGAACTTCACGGGTTCGTTTCCAGGGGCGGCAGGTCCGCCGCGGTCTCGAGCTTGGGCTGGGGGCAGCTCAGGGAGAACTCCCAGAAATGTCCGGATGCCGAGAAGGACTTCGGGATGCGGCGCACGCCGGCCTTCTCGAAGTCGGAGAAGTTGAGCGCGGAGCCGCCGGCGGGGGTCACCGAGCGGGCCAGCGCGTTGTCGCCGAGCTCGACGCGCCAGTTCGGCCGCTCGAGCTCGCGCTTGCCCCAGCCCGACTCGTACTTGGCGGGCCCCGGAGCGAACGGCTGGCCCGCGAGGACGGCGGCGATCAGGGACATGACGCCCTCCGAGGCGCCGCGCACCTGCTCGTCCTTCAAGCCGTCGACGGGGAATTGGTCCATCGAGAAGCCCTGGGCGTCCAAGTGCGCCCGCGCCGCCGGCGAGAACAGCGGCCCCAGGATCTCGAGCGTCAGGTCCAGCGGCGCGCGGAAGGTGAGCATCGCCTGCTGCGAGATCGGATGGCCGCCGATCTTGCCTTTGATGTCGCACACGGCGGCGAAACGCCGCACGCCGCCGTGGACGGCCTCGAGGTGCGCGCGCCACAGCTCGCCCGCGGCCTCCGCGGTGAGGCCCTTCTGCAGGGCGTCGGCCTTGGCCCCCGCCTTCGCGCCGCCGAAGCTCTGCGACAGGCGCCAGGCGCGCCACGCGGCCTCGTCGCGGCCCAGCGCCTTGCGCGCGTCGCCGAGGTGGTCCCACACGGAGTCGTCGTCGGGCAAAGCGGCCGCGGAGACGGCGAGCTCGGAGACGGCCTCGGTCGAGCGGCCCTCCTTGAAGAGGACCCAGCCGAGCGAGTCGCGGTAGGCGGGGTTGGAGGGCTCGATGACGAGAGCGCGGCGGATCAAGGACTCCGCGTCGGCGAGCTTCATGCCGCGGTCGGCGAGCGAATAGCCGAGGTAGTTCAACGCAGGAGCGTCGTCCGGCTTGTCCGCGATCAGCTTACGGAATTCAGGCTCAGCTTCAGAAATGTTATCGGTCTTCTCGAGAATGGTCGCCAGCTGCCAGCGCGCGTCGCGGTCGTCGGGCTTGTCGGCGAGGACCTCGCGCAGGAGCTTCACCGCCTCGGCGTGCTGGCCCAGGTCGTCGTAGCCCAGCGCCAAGTAGTAAGCCACGCGATCGTCCTTGGGCCAGCGCTTGCGCGCCTGGGTCAGCGTCGACATGGCGTCCTTCATGCTGCCGGCCTGGAGCTGGTAGTAGCCGAGGCGCAGGTTCAGCGTGGGATCGTCCTTGAGCGCGGAGCTGTCCTGCAGCGCCGCCGCGGCGGCCTTGAAGTCGCCGGCGCGCTCGGCGTCCGCGGCCAGCCACGCGCAGGCGGCGGGGTCGCCGGGATGCTTCTCCTTGATCAGCTTGTACGTGTCGCGCGCGTCGTCGAGCGCGCCCATGGAGGCCTGGAGCTCGCCGATGTGCGCCCAGAGCTCGTAGTCGTCGGGCTCGTCCTCCAGCAGCTTCTGGTACTCGGCGACGGCCGAGGCGGTCGCGTGCTGGATCTCGTAGACCTGGGCGAGCGCGAGCCGGGCCGGGCCCGACTGGGCGTCGTCGAGGTCGATGGAGCGCTGGAGCTTGTCGGCGGCCGCGGCGTAGTTCTCCTCCTGGGCGTCGAGACGTCCCAGCTCGAACAGGGCGCGGGCGGCGTCGTCCGGATTGCGCTTGAGGAAATCATCCAGCAGCTTGCGCGCGCGCTTGGGGTCGCGCGGCGCGATCAGCTCGGTCAGCGCGAAGAGCGTATCCGCCGAGGACGGGTCGTCCTTCAGAGCCTGCGCGAACTGCGCCTCGGCGCCCTCGGTGTCGCCCCGCGCCCACAGCACGCGGGCCAGGATCACGCGCGACTTCGCGTCGTTGGGCGCGAGCTCCAGGCGCTTGCGCGCCCACTTTTCGGCCCGCGCCCTATCTTCCAGTTGGAGCGCGAGCTCGGCCGCCTCGCCCGCGATGAAGGCCGCCGACGGGTCGAGGGCCATCGCTTTCTCGTAGGCGTCGAGCGCCTCGGCGTAGGCGCCGCGCCGCTCGAGGAGGGTTCCGCGCAGGTACTCGGCCTGCGCTTGGCGCGAGGACTCCGTGCTCGACGTGGGCGCCGCGCGGGACGCGGCCGGGGCGAGCAGAAGGGCGAGCAGGAGGACCTTGATCATGAGAGGACGGCGTCCATCAGGACGGCGTCGGAGCCGTCATTGTAGAACTTAGCCCGGCGGCCGACAACGTGCGCGCCCGCCTGCTTGTAGAAGAGCAGCCCGCGCGAGTTGGCCGAGGAGACCTCGAGCGTGAGCTTCTTCGCTCCGCGCGACCGCGCCGAGACGAGCACCGCTTTCCACAGCGCCTTCCCGATCCCGCGGCCGTCGGAGCTCGAGGCGAAGTCGAACAGCTGCGCCTCTTCCTCGACGAGACGCGCGACGGCGTAGCCGACGACTTCCGCCTTGGTCGTCCCGTCCTCGGCGACGAGAAACAAAGAGTCGGAGCGCTCGGCTTCTTCCGCGTAAGCCTCGCGCGACCAATGGGCGGCGCCGGCCCGCTTCGCGATCTCGGCCACCTCGCCCGCGTCCAAGGGCCGCGCGTCGCGAATGATCATCTCTTCTTCTCGTAGCCGGCGGGCTTGAGGTAGAAGGGCTCGAACGGCGGGATCTTCTTCGCCTTCAGGCGGCGGCGCGCGACGGTCAGCAGGTCGGCCGCGTCCGTGTCGTGGAGCGCGACGGCGAGGCCTTTCGCCTCGGCCGCGGCGCGGACCTTCGGCCACTCCTCGGGCGCGGTCCACGCGGCGTCTCCGACGGCGGCCAGATTTCGGTAGCGCCGGGAGTAGACCTCGTTCTTCCAGCCCGGCAGGGCGGCGAGCACGTCGGCCTCGCCGGACTTCTCGGCCGCCGCCTCCAGGCGCGACAGCGCGAGCGCGGGGATTTTAAGCTTCATGCCCAGGATCGCGGCGAAGGACAGCCCGATGCGGATGCCGGTGAAGCGGCCGGGGCCCGCGGCCGCCGCGACCGCGTCGAGATCGTCGTAGCTGAGCTTCGCGCGCTTGAGCACCGACTCGACGACGGGCAGCAGCAGCTCGTCGTGCGGACGCTTCCCGGCCTTCTTGGCGGCGAAGACCTTCCCACCCGCGTCGAGCGCGACCGAGACCGACTCGCCCGTGGCGTCCACGGCCAGGATGTTCACGAGCAAAGTCTAGAACTTATCCACAGGAGTCTACCCGGGTAGCGGCGGCTGATCAGCCGCCGGACAGGGCGCCGTTCAGCGCGTCCTCGAAGTCGGCGATAAAGGCGCCGGTCGTCGGGTAGTTCGCGCGCCGGCCGCTCCAGCGCCCCGCCATGACGCGGAAGGAGACCGAGTCGTCCGTGAGCTCCACGCGGACGCGGTGCCCCTTGATCAGCAGGAACGGCGGCTGGCGCGGCTCGTTCTCCTCGAACTGAAGGTCGTCGTCGCCGATCGCGTGGCGGCGGAGCATGATCAGCGCGGACTCGCGCAGACGCGGCAGAAGCCTCTCGACGGGGATCGTCATCGCTTGTCCGATATCCCGGCCTTGCGCCCGCTCTTCGCGTGCGCCAGACGCACCTCGAGGCGACGCTTGGGCCAGCGCGCGGCCTGCGGCCACTCGACGACGACGGCGCCGCGCGGGTCGTGGAGCAGCTCGTCGAGGCCCAGCTCCCCGACGTCGCCGTCCTTAAGGCGATAGAGGTCGAGGTGATGGAGCGTCAGGCGCTTGCCGCGGTACACGTGCGCGAGCGCGAAGGTCGGGCTCGACACGCGGCCGCGGTAGCCGACGCTTTTCGCGAGGCCTCGCACGAGCGTGGTCTTGCCCGCGCCGAGCTCGCCGTAGAGCAGCACGAGGTCGCCCGCCTTCAGCGACCGTCCGAGAAGCTCGCCGAGCCGGATCGTGCGCGCTTCGTCCGGGATCGAGAGCCTCACCGCACGCTCCAAGGTCCCTTGCCGAGAAGCAAGGAACCAATCGAGCACGACCTTCCTCCTGGTCACAACGACTTGAAGGCCTTCGGCAGGAAGTCGACGAGGTCCGTCGAGTTGGCGCCCCACGCCGTGAGCTCGCGCTCGGCGAGGTCGCCCGCCGTCCCGTGAAGCCACGCGGCGAGAGCCGCGCACTTGAAGGCCTGATCGCCCTCGACGCGGCCGCTGGCGAGCGCCTGCGTCCACAGGCCGAGCAGGAGCCCCGTGAGCACGTCGCCGGAGCCGCCCTTGGCCAGCGCCGGGCCGCCCGTCGCGTTGACCACCGTGCGCAAGCCGGACGTGATGAGCGTGCGATGGCCCTTGAGCAGGGCGACGCCGCCCCACTCCTTCGAAAGACGCTCGGCGGCCTTCGCGCGATGCGCCTCGACCTCGGGCGTCTTGAGCTTGAGCAGGCGCGACATCTCGCCCGGGTGCGGGGTGAACACGCACGGATACTTCCGCTCCTTGAGCATCTGCGCGACGCCCTCGGGCTCTTGGCCGGCGAGGATGTTCAGCGCGTCGGCGTCCACGACCGCCGGCGCGGCCACGCCCGACAGCGCGTGCAGGACGAAGCGCGCCGTGTCGGCGTGCGTCGTGATGCCCGGCCCGATCGCGAGAGCGGTGACGCGGCGGTCCTTCACGTACGTCTTGAGCCGCTCGACGCCGTCGGACCGGAGGGCGCCCGACGGGTTCTCCGGCAGCGGCAAAGTCATCGCCGACGGCACGGCGCCCGCGATGATCGGCGCGACGCTTTGCGGCGCGGCCACGGTGACCAGGCCCGCGCCGGAGCGCAGCGCCGCGCGCGCGCAAAGGATCGCGGCGCCCGGCATGCCGCGCGAGCCGGCGACGATGAGCGCGTGCCCGTAGACGCCCTTGTGGTCCTCGGGAGCGCGCTCCACGAGGCCTTCGCGCAGCTCCGCCTTGGTCAGCGCCTTGATGGTCATGTCCGGATTGTACCGATTCCGGTCAGGCTTCGGGGACGAGAAGCTTCTTCCAGCTCTCGGGGATGTCCGTGCGCGGGTGAGGGATCAGGCTGCCCATCAGCGTCCAGCGCGGCTTCTCCGGGCGGATCTTGAGCGGCATGCCCGCCTCGTCGGGGAGCTTGTCGGCCTTTTTAAGGTTGCACGGCCGGCAGGACGTGACGACGTTGTCCCAGACGTGAGGACCGCCGCGCGAGCGCGGCAGCACGTGATCGAGGTCCAGCTCGTCGGTCGGCTTCTTCTTGCCGCAGTACGAGCACCGGTGCCGGTCGCGGGCGAAGACGTTGTGCCGCGTGAAGGCGACCTCGCGGTGCGGGATGCGGTCGTAGCGCACGAGGCGGATCACCTCGGGCACCGCGAAGCTCGTATTGGTCGAGCGCACGAACTTGGCGCCGGCCACGACCCAGTTGGACGACGCCGCGACCCAAGCCTGGAAGTCGTACGGGATCATCTCGTCGTCGAGCGCCTCGGCCAGGCCCATGTAGACGAGCGTGACCGCGCGCTGCCAGTCCGCGACGGCGACCGCGCGGAAGCTCTTGTTGAGCACAAGGGTCCTGGCCATATCGTTTTATAGGGTAACAGGCCGGAAGACGGAAAGCAACGTCCGGAGGCCTCGCGACCCCTTGGGTAAAAAACCGGCAAAATAGGACCTTGGGCCCATACCCGGGACGCCGTGGGAGTGTTACGCTGAGAAGCGATGAGACTCCCGGCCTTCGCCGCCCTCCTGCTCGCCTCGCTGGCCTCCGCGCCGGCGCGGGCCGCGACGCCGGCCCAGGACTCGGCGCGCCGGCTCGCGGCGATCCTGCGCGCCAACGCCCCGGCGATCAGGCTCTCCACGCAAGCCCCGCTGCTCGGCGGCCAGCTCAACGCCTTGGCCGCGAACCTCAAGTCTCTCGTCGAGGAAAAGTCGGTGACGGCCGAGGCGGCGAGGCCCGTCGCCGAGGAGACGAACGCGCTGCTCGCCGAGCTCAAGCGCGGGCCGTTCGACGGCCGCTCCGTCGCGGACAAGGCGGAGAAGATCTCCTGCGACGTGCAGTCCCTGTTCTCGAGCGAACATGCTCCCGGGCGAGCCGCCGGTCGCGTTCCCGAGGCTTCGCCGAGCAACCAGCCGCCGCCGGAGTCCTCCGAGATGGCGGCTCTGCGGAGTCACGCCAGCCGGATGGCTTCGCTGATGAGCGGCGCGAGTTTCGACGGCGGAGCGCCGGAGGCGCCCGTGACGCCCTTGGCGCCGGCGTCCGCTCCTCTGCCCCGCCCGCGGCAGGTCGCCCGCGAGGCCAAGCCGTCCTACAGCGCCCAGACCTCCTCTTATCAGGCCGCGCTGAACCCCTTTCTGAAGGCCGAGCACCGGCGCGCCATCGGCACGGACGGCCTCGCGGGCTCCGACACCCAGAAGGCCGTCGCGTTCTTCCAGGGCAAAAAAGGCCTTCCCGAAACCGGAGTCATCGACGGCGGCACCGAGAAGGCCATCCTCGCGGATTTCCAAGAGCGCCGCCGTCTTCCCGTGACCGGCGCCCTCGACACGACGACCGCGAAGGCGCTCCGCACCCGCCGCATGATCGCCGCGGCGAAGGAGCCCGTCTACTTCGAGGGCAGCCGAGGCGACTTCGAGCCGAAGAGCGGCGCGCAGACGATCAAGAACGCCCTCGCGACCGTCTACACTCCGTATCTCGTCAAGACGAGGAAGCAGCGGAAGATGGAAGGCCCGCCGATCGACCATCACGACCAGGCCGTGTGCACGCTCGAGCGCTATCTCGCCGGGACATGCCCCTACGTCTCGGTCGCCGTCGATCCGCGCCTGAACGTCCCCAACGGCACGCCGCTCTTGATCCCCGAGATATCGCGACTGGCGGGGAGGACCGTTCATTTCCGCATCGTCGACACCGGCTCCAAGAAGCGCTTCAAGGGCATGAGCCACGTCGACGTCGCCACCGACTCCAACCAGCACTCGGGCTACGGCCAGCTCATCAGCGGCCGCCGCTTCACCCTCATACTCCCCGAGGGGCTGCGCCCAGCGGCATTTTAGGGTCAGACCTTTAGTTAATTTAGTTATTTCTCAATAACTAAAATATCTAAAGGCCTGACCCCAACTTAGAGGCGGACGGCGAAGGCGACGGCGTGGTCGCGGCCGTGGGAGAGAGACAGCTTGAGGTCCTTGACCGCCTTGCCGCGGATCGTGACCGTGGGGCGGCCGCCGGAGTCGCGCGAGACCGAGATGGCGGTGAGCGGGATGTCGGCCTTGCCCAGCGTCTTGTACACCGCCTCCTTGGCCGCGAAGCGCACGGCGAAGTGCGGCCAGGGGTTCTTCTTGGCCTTGCAGTAGGCGATCTCGCTCGCGCTGAAGACGCGCTTGAGGAAGCGGGGATTGCGCCGCGCGAACTCGCGCACCCGCGAGATCTCGACGAGATCGACCCCGACCTCCATCACTCGACCGTGACGGACTTCGCGAGGTTGCGCGGCTGGTCCACGTCGCAGCCGCGCAGGTCGGAGATGTGGTAGGCGAGCAGCTGCAGCGGGATGATGTCGACGATCGGGGAGAGGATCTCGGGCACCGGGGGCAGGCGCAGGACGTTCTCGACGTCCTTGAACTCGCCGACGCCCTCCGTCGCCACGACGATGAGCTGCGCGCCGCGCGCCTTGACCTCCTCGAGGCTCGACATCGTCTTGTCGAGCACGTGGGACTTGGTCGCGAGCACGACGACCGGCATCTCCGTGTCGATCAGCGCGATCGGACCGTGCTTGAGCTCGCCCGCCGCGTAGCCCTCCGCGTGGATGTAGGAGATCTCCTTGAGCTTCAGCGCCGCCTCGAGGGCGATCGGGTAGTTCACGTAGCGGCCGATGAAGAGGAAGTGCTCCTTCTTGGCGAACTTGCGCGCGATCGCCAGGACCTGCTTGTCGAGCTTGAGCGCGGCGCGGATCCAGCCGGGGACCTTGATGAGGTCCTCGACGAAGGCGCGGCCCTGCGACTCGTTCATCGTCCCGCGTCCCATGGCCGCGTGCAGCACGAGGATCGCCAGCGACGTCAGCTGGCCGATGAAGGCCTTGGTCGAGGCGACGCCGAGCTCCGGCCCGCAGTGCGTGTACAGCGTCCAGTCGGCCGTGCGCGTCAGAGCGGAGCCCACGGTGTTGCAGATCGCGAGGATCTTCGCGCCCTTTTCCTTGGCCTGCTTGACGGCGGCCAAGGTGTCGGCGGTCTCGCCGGACTGGCTGATCGCGATGACGAGGTCGTCCTTGCCGATCGTCGTCTCGCGGTAGCGGAACTCCGAGGCCGTCTCGACCCTCGTGGGAACGCCCACGAGGGTCTCGAACCAATATTGCCCCACGAGGCAGGCGTGATAGGCGGTGCCGCAGGCGATCATGTGGACCGAGCGCACCTTCTTGAGGATGTCGGCGTTCATGCCGCAGTCGCGCTCGAGCACGCCCTTGAGCGGGAACAGGCGGCCGCGCAGCGTGTCCTCGCAGGAGGTCGGCTGCTCGTGGATCTCCTTGAGCATGAAGTGGCGGTAGCCGCCCTTCTCGGCCATCGTGCGGTCCCACGAGATCGTGATCGGCGCCTTCTCGACCTTCTTGCCCGCGAGGTTGAAGAAGGAGACGCCGTCGTGCTTCATGACCGCCATCTCGCCGTCCTCGAGGAACACGGCCTTGCGCGTGTGCGAGAGGAAGGCCGGGATGTCCGAGGCCAGGAACGTCTCGCCCTCGCCGAGGCCGATGATCAGCGGCGAGGCCGTCTTGGCCGCGATGATCACGTTGGGGGCCTTGGCCCAGAGAACGGCGATCGCGTAGGCCCCCTTCACCTCGGCGAGCGCCCGGCGGACGGCCTCGAAGAGAAGAGGCTCGTTGAGGTCGTGCTTGGGCGCCGAGCCCGGAGGCTGCAGCGTCTTGAGCTTCTCGGCGATCAGGTGCGCGATGACCTCGGTGTCGGTTTCCGACTCGAACTTGCCGCCGGCCGCGACGAGCCGGTCCTTGAGGTCGAGGTAGTTCTCGATGATCCCGTTGTGGATCACCGCGATCATCCCCGTCGGGTCCGTGTGCGGGTGCGCGTTCTCGTGAGACGGCTTGCCGTGCGTCGCCCAGCGCGTGTGCCCGAGAGCCGCCGTGCCGGCGAGCGGGCTCTCCGCCAGCAGCTTCTCGAGGTTCGTCAGCTTGCCCGGCGCGCGCCTGCGCCCGATGCCGCCGTCCACGATGGACGCCAGCCCCGAGGAGTCGTAGCCGCGGTACTCAAGCCGCTTGAGCCCCTCCATGAGGAGAGGGACCGCCTGCTTGGGCCCGATGTAGCCGACGATTCCGCACATGTCCGCGAGCTCCTTAGTCGATCAGGCGGCGCATCTCGCCGACGGCGCTCTTGAAGCCGACGAAGACCGAGCGCGCGACGATCGAGTAGCCGATGTTCAGCGCGCTCATGTGCGGGATGCGCGCGATGGGCGCCACGTTGTGGTAGTCGAGACCGTGGCCCGCGTGCGCCGTGAGCCCCATCTCCCACGCCATGTACGTCGCGAGCTCGAGGCGCTCGATCTGCGCCTTCTGCCCGGGCTTGGTCGTCGCGGCCGAGTAGTCGCTCGTGTCGAACTCGACCACGTCCGCGCCGAGGTTGCGCGCCGCGCGCACGCTCGGCGCCTCCGGGGCGATGAACATGCTGACCTCGAGGCCGGCCTTCTTGAGCCGCTTCGTCGTCTTCTCGAGGCTCTTGAAGTTCTTGACCACGTCGAGGCCGCCCTCGGTGGAGACCTCGCCGGGGCGCTCGGGCACCAGGCACACGGACGTCGGCCGGGCCTTGAGGACGACCTCGACGATCTTGGCGTCGTCGGCGAGCTCGACGTGCGTCTCGCCCTTCAGCCGGCAGAGCTTGACGAGGTCGTCGTCCTGGATGTGCCGGCGGTCGCGCCGCAGGTGGCAGACGATGAGGTCCGCGCCGGACTGGCGCGCGACCTGGGCCGCGGCGATCGGATCGGGGTCCATGTCCTTGCGCGCCTGGCGCAGGGTGGCGACGTGATCGATGTTGACGCCCAGCTTGATGCGCTGTTCCTTCATGAATGAGCCTCCTCGGTCTGGCCCGTCTCGGACAAATAGGTCTTCGCGATGGCGCCCGCGATCTTGGCGTTCTCCGGCTTGCTCGGCCCCTCGACGAGCACGCGCAGGACCGGCTCCGTGCCGGAGTAGCGCACGAACACGCGGCCCCGGCCCGTCAGCCCTCTGCCGGCGCGGCCGATCTCGGCCTGCGTCCGCTTGAGCCCCTCGAGCGCGGGCTTGTGCCGGACGTGGAGGGCGAGCAGGGTCTGCGGCGTCGGCGGATAGAGCTTGCGCAGGGCGCTCATGGGCTTTCCGGATTCCCGCCAGGCGGCGAGCGTCTGCAGGGCCGTCAGCATTCCGTCGCCCGTCGGCGCGAAGTCTCGAAACACGACGTGTCCCGAGTTCTCTCCCCCCAGGCTCAACCCTTCCCGTTCGATGGCCTCCGTGACGTGACGGTCTCCCACCGGCGTCGTCACGACTTCGACGCCCTTGCCGTTGAGGTAACGGATCAACCCGTAGTTGG